>CAZWDQ010000040.1:0-16679 GCA_964632475.1 uncultured Acidimicrobiaceae bacterium | reverse complement strand
CTTCGTTGACCCACTTGACGATCCAGGCTTCGTCGAGGTCCAGGAGGACGTTCGATGGTCGGAACGATCCGTTGTCGATGTTGACAATGAACACGCCCTCCGGGGGCGGCTCCGTTGTGGTTGTCGACGTGGGAAGTCTTTCGGCCGCTGTCACGTCGTCAGACGGTGAGCTTGCAAAGGCCAGGCCAGCGAGGAACAGAACGGCGATAACGCCGCCAACAAGCAGCACGCTGTTGGTAATGGTGCGATTCTCCACGCTGTTCCTCGTTCGGGGACGGGCGACGGCAGTGTAGCCGAGCGTGTCATCAGTGCGATGGTGGGGTCGCCGGCGACGGTGGCAACACCGGCTCCTGCTCCGGGGCCCAAGAAGCTCGCTCGATCCAGCCTTCGGTCCCGGTCGGCGCAAGTTCGATGAACTCGGCGTGCATGGGCTTGCTCCTGTTGAGTCCGTTGAGCGGCCGGCCGGTGAGGGAGAGGCGGGCAGCCTGAATCGGGTCCTGATGAGACACGAAGACCAGCGGTCCTTCTGAATCGTCCCGATGCCGGAGAACCGCACCTCCAACCCGCCGAGCGAGTTCAGCGAGCGACTCAGGAGAGAACGGTAGGTCTTCAGGGTGCTCGAGGTAGGCCGCGAGTTCGCCCGGGAACGAGTCGTCGAGTTCTTCCCAGACGCACCCGGCCCAGCGAGAGCCGAGCGCCCACTCCGTGAGCGTATTGTCAACCACGACGTGGCCACTTGTGCGGTCGGCAATGATCCCAGCGGTCTCAACGGCACGGTCCAGCGGAGAGGTCACCACCGTGGCGTGTCGTGGGAGGCGTTCGGCGACATCCGAGGCTTGGCGTCGCCCGGTAGCCGAGAGCGGGAAGCCGGCGAGGTCGGCATAGACGACGTGGTCGGGATTGCGGACCTCGCCGTGTCGAACGAGCAAGATGCCATCGTTCGCGGTGCTCATCTGATCGAGGGTACCGGTACCGTGGAACCATGACGCAGTTCGCCGAGCCGATCCTTCACGTCGACATGGACTCGTTCTTTGTCGAGGTCGAACGGCTCGACGATCCGGAGCTGATCGGCAAACCCGTCGCAGTTGGCGGAACCGGAGGGCGTGGCGTCGTCGCGTCGGCCAGCTACGAAGCGCGCAGTTTCGGAGTTCGTTCTGCGATGCCCGTCGGAGAGGCTCGCCGCCGATGCCCCGGTCTCGTGATCGTCAACACCTCACACGGTCGATACGGCGCCGTGTCCGCCGAGATCTTCGAGATCATGCGCTCGTTCACGCCGCTGGTCGAGGGAATATCGATCGACGAAGCGTTCCTGGACGTATCGGGGCTCAGGCTCCACCACGCGTCGACTGAGGAGATCGGCGCCCGAATCAGAGCGGTGATCAAGGAACAGATTGGTATCCCGGCATCAGTCGGGATCGCCGCGAGCAAGTTCGTTGCGAAACTGGCATCGAAGCATGCCAAACCCGACGGGATGCTGCGCATCGCAGCAGGCACGGAGCTCGAATTCCTCCATCCTCTCGACGTCGGCGAGTTGTGGGGGGTGGGGGAAGCAACGGAGCGGGCGCTGAGCGATCTGGGCATCCGAACCATCGGAGACCTCGCCGAAACACCACTGCGGCTGCTCGAACACCGGATCGGGAGTGCGTCGGCGCAGCATCTCAGCGCCCTCGCCCGGGCCCGGGATCCCCGCACGGTTGAGGGAGGAACGTCGGCCCGGTCGATCTCGTCGGAGGGGACGTTCGCCAACGATCTCCGGGACCTGGATGAGATCGAGCGCGAGACGCTCAGGATGTGCGACCAAGTGGCCGCACGACTGACGAAGGCGAGGGTTGCCGGCCACACGATCACACTCAAGGTACGGTTCTCCGACTTCACCACGATCAGTCGCTCATCCCGTCACTCGGAACCGATCGCCTCCACGGCGGAGATCTGGGAGACCGCCCGGATGCTTATCGGTCGGGCCGAGATCGGCGCTCGGTCTCTTCGCTTGCTCGGAGTGGCGGTGAGCGATCTCGTCGATGTAGGGGGCACCAGGCAGATGGTCCTCGGCCGTGAACGGGCCGATGCCGCCGCCGACGCTGTCGACGGTGTACGGGAGCGATTTGGTGCGGGTGCCGTCATACCCGCCAGAGTGGCCCCACTCCCGGGAGATGGGGATCATCGGAGCGGGAAATAGGTATCGAAGGACCCGCTACGCGAAAGCGGGGGGTCGGTATACTGCAGGTGCGGACAGGTTTGACGTGGAGGTTGCCGAATGGCGCTGGACGATAGAGAGCAGAAGATCCTCGAGGAGATCGAGCGCAACCTCTATGCAGAGGACCCGAAGCTCGCGCAGACGGTCGCCCGGGCCGATCTGTCGGCACGGACCAAGCGACGCCGCTTCGTCGGGGGTGCCGGTTTCTTCGTCGGGCTCGCGATCATGCTCGGAACCTTCACCCGTTTCTCGTATCTCGCCGGGTTGGGGTTCATCTTGATGGTGGCTTCCGCAGCGGCGATCGCGGCAACGATGCGTGGCGTACTACCGGAACGAACCACCTCGATCTCCGTCTCGAACTGGATGGAAGACGTCAGGGAACGTTGGCGCAAAGAACGCTAAGGTTGCCTCTCCCGCGAGGGGTCACAAGATTTTACGAACCGGCCGGGCGGCCGGAGAACTATGGGGAGAAGGCGTGGAGGGATTCACCGCTCAGCAAGCGACTCGTCTGACGGGCTGCACGCCTCATCAGCTTCGCTACTGGGACAAGGTGGCTCTGGTACAACCCTCGCTCCAGCAGACCGGCGGTCGACCGGGACGGCGCCGTCTCTATTCGTTTCGTGACCTCGTCGCTCTGAGGGTCGTGAAGAGCCTGCTCGACAACGGGATGTCGATCCAGCGGGTGCGTCGTGCGTGGGACTACCTCCGCCGAACCGGGGACATGGAGAACCACCTGTCCGAGATCCGGCTTGTCACTGACGGGGATACGATCTTCGCTGTCGCCGTCGATGAAGAAGAGATTCTCGACGCTCTGCGACAAGGCCAGCTCGCGTTCTTTGTGGCGATCAACGACATCACGCAATCGGTCGAAGAGGACGTCTCCCGTTTCGAGCTCGACCGAACACAGTTCCTCGAGATGCTTCGCTTCGTTGAAGACGACGTTCTGTCGGAGGTCGACGAATCGAACGGGTGATCCGGAGGACACCCGTCAGCCTCGGGAATCAGCGCCGGAAGCGCCTCCGCAACGAGCCCAGTCGGTAGTACGAGCGCGTGCGCTCCATGGGGGAGTAGCGAGTCGTGAGCCGATCACCCGTCAACTCCATCGACCGGCGTGCGGTCTCGACCTGTTCGTCCGAGACAGTGCCGGTACCGCCGTAGACCGACCGGGTGTAGACGGCCGCGAGGGGAACCATGGCCGGGTCAACTCGTGCCGCGACCTCATCCGGTGTTGAAGAGGGATCCGGTTCTTCGGAGAAATCGGTGAGCCGTACGACGATCTCTTCCCAGGCCGCCGAGATATCTCCCTCGGCGAGGCGTCGCATCCGGCTGCGGTGACGGATCCATTTGATCAGCGGCAACGCCAATGCGATGAGGATGAGGAGTGCGGCCATCGAGCCGACGATCGGAATCCACGAGGGGAGTGAGGACGACGAAGTGGTCTCCCCACCGGTGCCGACGAACCCGGGCTCGGGACGGTCTGTGTCGGGTGCGAAGACGCCGCCCAGCAGGTCGCCTTCGGACGGGAACCGTATGGGCTCCGGCTCAGGAATCTGACCGAGGTACGCCGCGAGGTCGTAGCCGAGGGCCGACTCCATCGCCTGGTAGCTCGTTGCCGGATTGGCGCCGTCGGTGCGTGGCGTCGGATCGAAACTGACCCACCCTTGACTCGGGATCCACAGTTCGACCCAGGAGTGGGCATTGTCGTCACGAACCACCACCTCATCGACACCGACACGGTCGCCGGGGGTGAAGCCCAGGACGACTCTTGTCGGGATCCCGATGGTGCGCGTCATCACCGCCATCGATGTCGCAAACTGTTCGCAATAGCCCCTCCGATATGCGGCGTTCTCAGGATCGTCGTCGAACAGCCAGGCGGCGAGGATGTCATCGCTGTGGCCCTGGGCGACATCGAGGTCGTAGACGAAGCCTCCGCTCTCGCGGAACCAGTATTCGATTGCCAATCCCTTCTCGAAGGGCGTGGTGAGTCGTTCGGTCAGGCCGATCGCCTGTGCCCGGATCCGCGGGTCGATCTCGGGAGGGAGATCCGTGTACTCCTCGGCATCGGGGAGTTCCCTCAGCTCGACCTCGATCGGATCGGGCGGCGTTTCGCCGCCGTCCGCTGCCGCTGTGAACAGAGGAGAGAGGCCGCCACCGGGGACGCCGGCAACTGCCGCCGGGTCAACGAAGGGGATTTCGGATGTGACCCTGTACTGCATCCCCTGATACGTCCGATCCCCCCGGAAGAGCAGCGCAGTGTCGGATCGACGGATGCGAAACGCATCCACATCCTCACCGGCTGCGCCACCGACGGCATACGGAGCAGGCAGCCAATCCTGTCCGAGAGCTTCGATCTCGATGTCGGCAGTAACACTGGAGGTCGGCCCGATGTACTCGTAACCCTCCGTTTCGAGCGGCGTCTCGTCGAGCTCATAGACCTTCGGTCGGCTCGCCGACCACTTGCCGTTGCCATAGGTCTCCATGGTCAGGAGCCGGAAGTACACGTCTCCGGGATCGCCGGCGGTCATGTCGATCGTCGCGCGGAAGAGTGGGGTTCCCGTCTTGGAGACGAGTCCCTCGTGGATGCTCACGTAGGGGTTGTAGCTGATGCTCCCGTAGAACCCACCGCTCAAGCCTCCAGGAGTACGCCAAGCCAGCACCCCATCAGTTGGGAGCTTCGGTCCCAGCAGGCCGGCACCGACCACGGCGAGGGCGACGGTGGCGGCCACGAGCAGTGCAGCGGTAAGTGATGGAGCGTTCGAAGGTGGGCCCTGACGATCGCCTGCCATCCGACCGGCGCCCCGGTCGCGTTCGTCGAGAGCGACGGCGAGGATCGTTGCCGCGACCAGCACGACGAATGCACCGAGGATGATCAGGCTGTCGTTGCGGCGGTCAAGCGTTGCGAATTGGAGTGCGACAACAAGCGGGGGAAGGAGTGCCACGAACGGATGATCCTTCGAGAGGCCCCATGCGAGGAGGGCCCCGAGCAGCCAGAACAGAGCCGTCAGGATCACGACGAGGCCGGTGATCGGCCGAACGGGTTCGACGCCGTGCCGTATGACGTCGAAGGCACGAAGGAGGTCGGACCACAGTGCGGCGATTCCCGGGAGCGTCGGGATGATGAGGAAGGTCTCCGAAGGCGCTGCGAAGCGTGTGGCCGCCACGAAGAGTGCTCCGACGTTGATCAACGCGATCCAGATCGCCCGCACGCGATACGTGATGGCGGTCCATGTGAGGATGAGTCCGATCGCGAGTCCGGACAGCACGACGAGTTGCCACTTGGCTCCGGATTCGGTCGGCCACAGCAGACCCGTCAGCTGCCAGAAGGCGTAGCCGATCGACGCGAGGCCGGCTATCCAGCTGTAGCGGTAGACCACGTCCGCTCCATTCCCTGCTTCCACGCAGACGCCCACCGCTCCGGTGACCGTGACGAGACCGTTGTCGCCCCGGCACGGGCGAACTGGACGAGTGCGTCGCTCGATTCCGATCCGGATGACATCACGATCGTTCGATAGAAGTCGTTCCCGAGGATTCGGTACATGCCGAGAACGGGATCATCCGGCACGCCTGTAACCAGGACGAGGACGCCACCGGCCACGCCTGTGCGACGGATGCGAGAGAGAGCCGTCTTCAGATCGAGGACGGGCGCAGGCTGCACAGCAGCGAGCTCTTCCATAGCGATCCCGTAGCCCTCGGTGCTGCCGACCACGACGCCTGATCCGTGCCCGGTCCACAGCGTGGGCGCATACCCGTTTCTGAACAGATGTCGGAATGCGGATGCGACGCCACGAACCGCATGCTCGAATGCTTCCGAATCCGGGTACACCGATTGGCGGGGATCGAGCAGAACGAGCGCCCTGGATTGCCATGGCATCTCGAGCTGGCGGATCATGAGGACGTCGCGCTTCGCCGACGATGGCCAGTGAACCTTCCTGAGATCATCCCCCTGCTGGTATTCGCGGAGCGTGAAGAAATCGTCCCCGCCGGTGGGGGAGAAGCTCGCCCGAGACGTGTTGACGGTCGGATCGTGACCGCGGCCGAGAGGAAGGCCGTCGAGGTCCTCCACGGCGGGGTACACCACGAGGCGATCGATCTTGCCAGCCGTGCCTCCGGCCTCCGAAAGAGCAAGGGGATCTCGAACCTGGACGATGGCGGGTCCGACGGTGTACACGCCGCGGGGACGACAGAGCACCTCGTAGCGGGCAACCATGGGATGGTGGGGTTCCACTCGATCGGCAACGAACCGAGCTGTCCCCAATCCGGAAACCTCGTCGAGAACGACCGCCTGGGGGATCCGACGACTCGTCGAGAGTGTGACCTCGACGATCGCGCGGTCTCCATCATGCACCTGGAACGGGGTGATGTGGCGAGACACTCCGACACTAGGGACCGTCGACCGGACGTATGCGACACCGCCGCCGATCGCCGCGACGAGGAAGAGACCTACGCCGAGCATCAATCGCTCTCCGAACACGACCCACAGAACGATCAGAGCGACGCCGGCACCGAGGGCTGCCCATCCCCGGGTCGTAGGCATCAGCGATCCACCGTCATTTCGCGGCGACGCGTGTCCCGGGTACCGGCACGGTACCGGTCACGCCTTCAAGGATCTTGTCGATCGTGACTCCCCGCATCTGTGCCTCGGGTCGCATGATCAGGCGGTGGTTGAGCACTGGATACACCACGCTCTTCACATCATCTGGTGATACGTAGTCGCGGCCTGCGACGGCGGCCGTCGTGCGCGCGGCGCGCTGGAGGAACAGCGAAGCACGCGGGGAGGCGCCAAGGAGAAGGTCGGGTTCCTCTCTCGTGGCCTCGGCGATGTCGATGATGTATCCCTTCACGACGTCGGCGACATGGACATGAAGGGCGATCTCGGCCATCCGAACAACGTCCTCCGCGTGGATCACGGGCCGGAGGTCTTCGAACGTTGATCGGTCGCCGTGCGTGTCGAGCATCTCGAGCTCTTTGGACCGGGCCGGGTAGCCCATCGTCAGCCGCATCATGAAACGGTCGAGCTGTGCCTCGGGCAGGGGATAGGTGCCCTCATGTTCGATCGGGTTCTGCGTCGCGACAACGATGAACGGCGGTCCAAGTGTGCGGGTCACGCCATCGATGGTTACCTGGTGTTCCTCCATGGCTTCGAGCAATGCGGCTTGCGTCTTCGGGCTGGCACGGTTGATCTCGTCGCCGAGGACGACGTTCGAGAACACGGGTCCGGAGCGGAAGACGAACTCCCCGGCTTCTCTGTCCCAGACGGAAACTCCCGTGACGTCGGAGGGGAGGAGGTCGGGGGTGAATTGGATCCTCTTGAATGAGCAGTCGATCGACCGCGCGAGCGACTTGGCCAGGAGCGTCTTCCCCACACCGGGGACGTCCTCGATGAGGACGTGTCCGCCCGAGATCAGACAGGAGGTGATGAGTTCGACGGTGTCCCGTTTCCCCTGGATCACATGCTCGATATTGTCGGCGACGGCAGTGAACCGTTCGCCGAACCAGGCCAATTCGTCCGGGGTCACAGGCATGGGGAAGCCTCCATTGTTCTCGCGCACCGCCGAGCCTAGAGGGACCGGAAGAATGTGGGGGCAGTGGCCGAGTAGATCAGTAGATCAGTAGACCAGTAGACCAGTACTGCTCTACTCGAACGGAGTACCGTCAGCGACACATGATCAACCGCTCCGTCACTTCGGCCATTCTCAAGCGGCCACAGCTCTGGGCTACCGCGTTCGGTGCGATGCTCGCGTTTGCTCGCCGGGGGTGGTGGCGCCGTGCTCCCTTTCTCCCGATTCCCGACGATGAACTGATGCGGTGGCGAACAGCTACCGCATACGGGACCGACGACGTCGACCTTGTCAGCGACGACGTCGTGGCCTATCTTGAGTGGCGGCAACGATTCGGCCAGGGGTAGACGAGGGGAGGCTGACGTGACCGTTGGAATGCTGCGCGAAGATCTGCTGAGCGTGCCGGGCGTCGAGCGTGCAGACCTAGACGGGGATGCCATGGCGCCGGCCGGTGTTCGCGTGCACCTCGCGGAGGGCGTTGATGCCGCCGTGGTCGGTGAGGAGGTTCAGCGAGTTCTTTCCCTCCATGGTCTCCGATCCGAAGTGGGGCAAGGATCCCTCGTTCGCTCCCCGGCTGATTCGCAGGCCGTCCGCAGTGCGCCGGCCGAGCCGACGCTCACTGCCGTGCGGGTCACGGAAGGACGCGACGGTGTCACTGTGGAAGCCGTGTCCGGCGATTTGACGGTATCGGTGGGCGCTGCCGGCGCTGCAGGTCCGGCCCTCGATCAAGCGGTTATATCAGCGGTAGTCGAGCTGGCAGGGGCGACCTCCATCCCTCTGGTGAGATCGGTCGACGTCCGTGACGTTGGCGACACATCCGTGGTGACGGTCGTGATCGACGAGGACGGGGACAGGCTCGTCGGATCGTCGATCGTCGAAGGCGGTCGTGCCTACGCGGTGGGTCGGGCCGCGTGGGCGGCGCTTTCCTCCCGCTGAGGGCTTGGTGGCATCAACTGAACGATGACATCCGGTTCGTCAGACTCGACAGGCTCTCCGACTGTTTCGGGGAACTCTCTTCGGAATTCATCTACTTTCGCGATGACGTCTCGCACGACGAGTCTGGTGTGGTCGTCGGGTACCTCGAGCAGTTCACTGTGGTCGGGCTCGTTGGTCGAGACGATCGTGAGATCGAGACTCCGCAGATAGTCGAGCATGATCTCCTGGGCCACCTTGTCGGACGAGAGGACCGAGAGTTCAGAGACGACCAGGGCGTCTGCGTTCCCGGATCGTGCGATGTCGAGGAGCGCACGGAATCCGTCCCGCCCGAGGGGCTGCGTCGGATCTCGTCCGTCCTGGCATGTTGCGACGAGGTGGTGACCGGAATCCGCAGTCCACCGCCGAATCCGCTCGCTCTGGGCGAATGCGGTCTCGCCTTCGGCCAGACTCGACGCTTCTCGTACGTACCCTACGACCCGCACAACTTCTCCCACGCTCTCGTATCTGCTGCCCACCGTTGAGTATGACAGGAGTACGGTGAGTGGTCAATTACTGTCGCTGAGTGGTCTCAGTTTCAGTGGATGCTCATGATGCCGCTGGTACGATTCCGGTGTGCCACGAGCCCTCGTCCTGAACGCGAGTCTTGAACCGCTGTCGGTGGTTCCCGTGCGGCGCGCCCTTGTCCTCGTGCTCCACGATCGGGCCGATGTCCTGGTCACGAACGGTGCGCTCTGGAGGTCAGAGGTGATCGCGATGCCGTCACCCTCGGTCGTGCGCCTCAAGAGGTTCATACGTGTCCCGTACCAGCGCCGGGTTCCGGTGAATCGTAGAACGGTGTTCCAGCGGGACGGTCACCGATGCCAGTACTGCGGTCATCAAGCCGAGAACCTCGATCACGTCACTCCGCGGTCGCAGGGAGGCGAACACACGTGGTCGAACGTTGTCGCAGCGTGTCGACGCTGCAACACGAAGAAGGGTGGCCGCACACCGAGCGAAGCCGGACTCAAGCTTGGGTCTGTTCCGCGCCCACCGCGTTCCGACACGTGGATAGCTGCAGTGATCACCGGTTCGATCGATCCGGACTGGGCGCCCTACGTCAGGACGTAGCCGACCGGATGAGCAACACCGGCCGGGAGCACCGTCGAACGATCTTGGTGCCCGTCGAACCGAGCAGGCCCTGGAAGAGACCCTGACCATGAGACCCGATGATGACAGCGTCGGCACCGACGTCCTCGATTTGCTCCAGGATCGTGCTCGTCACGTTCTCACTCTCCACCACTATGCCCTCCGCCTGAACTCCTACGGCCTGGAGCGCCGCGACGATCGGTGCTGTGTGCAGTTCGAGCTTGTCGGACAGGTACCGTTCGATCATCGCGTCATCGCCCGGCCAACCTCTCGGCGGCTCCCGGGGCACGGCAGGTGTGGCAACGAACTCAACGTTGGCGATCACGCCGGCACCGCCCACAGCACTCCGCTGAACGCGCATATCGTGCAGGAATGCTCGCGGCACCTCGACGACGGTGAGCACGGTTACCCGGCCGGATGGACCCGAGAGACTGGCTGCGAAGTTCGAAGCGATTTCGACGTCGACCTTTCCATCGGTGGCGACGACTACGTGCACGGTTCCTCCTCGGGGTGTCGGATATCAGCCTATACGGAGAGACCGGCCTCGTGCCCGATCTCACTCAAGGTGGGGGTCTCGATCCCGGCCGAACGGGCATGGTCGATCGCCCGCTCGAGACGTCGAGGGGCGCTCCGCCCGGTCGTGCCGTGGTCGGGATCTCCTTCGATCGCACGGACCACGCCTTCGACTGCAGCGTCCGGGTCGATGGGGGCGCCGACGAGCCACTCCTGAATCTGAAGGATCTCCGATGCGACGGCGCTGGCGAGCGGACGATGATCGTTCCACAGTTCTGAAACGGTCCCTCCGGTTCTCAACCCGGCGATGTTGGCCGTGAGGATGTAGAGGTTCTTCGCCACCAGGGCATCGACGAGGGCATCGTCCGGGATGAGCTCGGCAGGGATGTGGATCGAGGTCAACGCCTCGACGAGCAGAACAGCCCGCGGTCCGGCCACCGGCGTCGGGATGAGAACCTTCGTCGCACTACCCGGCTTCTTCTCGAACCAGACCACGGCGACGGTTGGTGAATCGATCCCGTGGCGCTGCCAGTCGCGGGGGAGGAGCTCGTTCTGGATCAGGCCCACCTGAGATCGCCATCCCTCCGGCATGTGCTCAAGAGATTCCGGGAGGTCGTCCTCTCCGACGGTTACGAGGGTGAGCGCCGGGTCGGGAATGATGTGAACTGCATCCTGGACGGGTGTCGATCGCAGTATCGGGAACACGGGATGTCCGGCGCGGAGGAGGGCGTGCGAGAACACCGCTCCCATCTCGCCGATGCCGATGAGAGTGATGGGTTGCTTCATGGGCAGAGGCTACCGGACCCGTGGTAGGGGCGTCCGGGCGCGTTCGGGGTCGATTGAGTTGACAAGTGGCACATAGTGGGGCATAGTGGGGCCTCGTGGAAGATAATGACCGCAGCGTTACGGAGGCGCGGAAGCGTGTTTCTTGGTGAATACAGCCACTCGCTTGACGAGAAGGGCCGGGTCGTGATGCCCAGCAAGTTCCGGACGGGGCTTGCTGATGGGTGTGTCGTGACCAAGGGCCAGGAGCGCTGCGTCTATGTCTTCCCGATGGATCGATGGGAAGAGGAGTCGAGCAACGTTCTCAAACTGCCGCGCACAGATCGGCGGGCCAGGAACTACTCGCGGTCCTTCTTCGCCTCGGCGTCGGATCAGTCACTCGATCGGCAGGGACGAGTGCAGATTCCGGAATCACTGCGCCGATACGCGGGGTTGGGGAAGGACCTGACGGTGGTCGGCATCGCTGACCATATCGAGGTCTGGAACACCGAGACCTGGCAACAGGTCGAAGCCGAGGCCGACGAGTACTACGCCGAGATCGAGGAGGCACTGTCCGAGGACGGAATATGACGGAGACACACGGGCGCCTGGAGAGCGGTCCCGTGACCGAACAAACGAAATGGTCTGGCCTGTGGTCAGTCCCCCGGATGCCAATTGGAAGGCCCCTTACTCCGCCCGCTTCCATGTTGGCGCCAGCGCTCCGGGGGGCTGACCATGGATCAGACCATGAACAGCTACCACGAACCCGTGCTCGCGGACGAGTGCATTCGGATGCTCGAGACAGCGGCCTCCGGCATCGTCGTGGACGGCACGTTCGGAGGTGGCGGTCACACGCGCCGTCTGCTCGATGCCTACCCGCAGATGCGAGTCATCGGGATCGATCGCGACCCGGATGCCATAGCCAACACTCCGGACGATCCGCGGGTGCGGGTGGTACTCGGGAACTTCGCAGAGATCGAACGGATCGTGGGCGATGAACTGGCCCCACCACCTGACGGTCCTGGGGCCGTTGACGGGGTTCTTCTGGACCTGGGCATCTCATCGCATCAAGTCGATGCCGCCTCGCGAGGGTTCTCTTACCACCGGAGTGGTCCGATCGACATGCGTATGGGCACGGATGTGCCGGAGTCGGCGGGAGACATCGTCAACGAGTACGACCGTGACGATCTTCGCGACGTCATCCGGCGTTTCGGCGAGGAACGCTTCGCAGGACGCATCGCCGACGCCATTGTCGCAGCGCGGCCCATCGATGACACAACCTCTCTCGCTTCGGTCATCGCTGAAGCGGTCCCGGCTGCCGCTCGCCGTGGCGGGCACCCGGCCAGGAAGACGTTTCAAGCTCTCCGCATCGCCACCAACGCGGAGCTGGATGCGCTCTCGGCCGGTCTCGATTCCGCCATCGAGCTTCTCAGACCCGGCGGGAGGATTTGCGTGATTTCCTACCACTCTCTCGAGGATCGCATCGTGAAGCGCCGGATCGTGTCAGGCACAACCGGATGTGTGTGTCCACCGGAGCTCCCGGTCTGCGGCTGCGATGAGCGTCGGGAACTCGAGGACCTTGGCCGGTTCCGACCGTCCGCCGACGAGATCGCGCGGAATCCACGTGCGAGAAGCGCGATCATGCGCGTGGCCGAGAAGGTGCCGGCATGACGGCCAGCGCTCTTCCTCGGTCGAGAGGACGTCACGTCGGGGTACGGACGCACGGGCGGAGGCGTCCCGTTGTCCGACCTCTCGTCGTCTTCACGATGGCAGTCATCCTCGTGTTCTTCGCGGTCATCTACTCGCGGATCTCGCTCGATCGAACCGCGTTCGAACTCCAGAGTCTCGATCGGGAGATCGCCGCCGAGCAAGAGCGCCATTGGGATCTGCGCGTCGAGAATGCGCGGCTCCAGGCGCCCGATCTGATCACACAACGGGCCGCCGCTCTCGGGCTCGTCTACCCGGACGATCGTTACACGATCGAGATCTCCGGGATGGTGGACGCGAACGGCGGCCCCGAGGATCGATGGATGGCTCTGAGAGCGCTGTTCGTGGAGCAGCCGTGATGACCGAAGGAGGGGAACGATGCATAGGCCGAACGCTGGCGGCCGCGCACCCGACCGCAGAGAAACGCTGAGGGTGGTCTGAAGTGGCACGATCGACGTTCCGCTTCATCGATCTTCGGTTGATTGCGATCGGACTCGTCTTCGTCCTCGCATGGGCCGGTATCGGATACCGGCTCTTCCGTGTCCAGGGTGCCGACGCGGCTGAGCTAGCCCAACTGGGGTTCGACCAGCGTGTTCGTCACGAAACGATCCAAGCCAAACGGGGAACCATCTACGACCGTGACGGCATCGAACTTGCGGTGACCGTCTTTGGTAAGGCCCTGATCGCGGATCCGAGTCTCGTTGAATCACCCGAGGAAGCTGCAGCGATCCTCGCTCCGATCGTGGGCGTCGACTACGTCGGACTCATTCAGCGCCTCGAAGGTGATGGAAGATTCACGTACGTCGCCCGCAGACTCGAGAGCGATACGGTCGAGCGCGCTGCTGCTGCGATCGAGTCTGCCGATCTGGACGGTTTCTCGTTCATTGACGAGCCGCTGCGAATCTACCCGTCCGGACACTTGGCGGCTCCAGTGATCGGACTCACGCGTCTTGATGACGGAGCAGGCATCGAGGGAATCGAAGCGGTCATGGATACCGAGCTTGCAGGACGGCCCGGCAAGCGGGTCGTCGAGCGCGACCAGGCCGGTCGGACAATTCCACAGGCTGAGTATCTTCTTGAACCATCCGTGCCAGGCTCCGACGTTGTGTTGACGCTCGACCGCGAGATCCAGTACACAGCTGAATCGTCGCTCCAAGCCGGGATCGATCGTTCCAATGCGCTCGGCGGATCCGTGATCGTCATGGACGTCGACAGCGGTGAGATCCTTGCCATGGTGTCGCTACCGGGTTTCGACGGATCGGACCGGGGGACCCTCGACCCT
Source organism: uncultured Acidimicrobiaceae bacterium (assembly GCA_964632475.1). Taxonomy (GTDB): domain Bacteria; phylum Actinomycetota; class Acidimicrobiia; order Spongiisociales; family UBA5794; genus JAHEEL01. The sequence continues at coordinate 2,602 of CAZWDQ010000040.1, read as the reverse complement.
GCGACGCTTCGCAATCGTGCGACCACCGATGTATTCGAACCGGGGTCCACACTCAAAGTCGTCACCGTTGCCGCGGCCCTCGAGGAGGGCGTCATCCGTCCGGATACCACCTTTGAGACTCCTCACGAGATCGAGATCGGCGAAGAGACGTACACCGATCACGGAAACAATCCAGCCGTGATGACCGTTTCGGACATCGTCGCCAAGTCATCGAACGTGGGAACCATCAAGATCCAGCGCCAACTGGGGAACCAGGCGCACTATGCGTATCTCGACGCGTTTGGTCTGGGACGTCCGGCGTCGATTGACTTCGCAGGCGAATCGACCGGCCGACTCGATCATGTGAGCGAGTGGAACAACGCAGCGGCGGGTCCGTCGGCTGCCATCGGCTACGGAATCGGTGCAACCCCCCTCCAGATGGCCGCTGTATACGCGGCCGTGGCCAACGATGGTGAATGGATCGAACCTCACGTGGTCTCTGAGATCGTCGGATCGGACGGAGAGCGAACGATCACCGAGCCGAGGCATCACCAGGTGATCTCCGCCGACACGGCGCGAACGGTCCGCACGATGCTGCGCCGGGTCGTTGAAGACGGCACCGGCTTCCGTGCAGACATCGACGAATTCCCGGTCGGAGGCAAGACCGGAACATCGGACAAATTCATCGTCGAGACCGGCAAGTACAGCGAAACGGAAACGATCGCCTGGTTCATCGGGATCGCACCGATCGACGACCCCGAGATCGTGGTCGTTGTAGTCCTCGACGCACCCAGTGGAACCGTCGACGGGGGCCGCTACAACCTGAGCTTTGGCGGAACCTCCGCAGCGCCGATCTTCGCCGAGATCGCAGAGTCGGCACTCCACCAACTTGGAGTGTCCCCGACGCATGACGGCAATGCCTGATCCGGTCCGCCTCTCGGATCTCGTCGGTCGCCTCCCGGGAGGAGGACGGCTCGTCGGTGACGATGTGTCGATAACCAGCGTCACCCACGATTCTCGCTCGGTCGACGCCGGCAGTCTCTTCGTCGCGATCCCCGGCGAATTGCACGATGGCCACGACTACGTGGATCGCGCGGTTGCTGCTGGGGCAGCGGCGGTCATCGTCGAACACGGCGTCGATGCTCCAAGCCGGATCGTCGTGTCGGACGCCCGAGCTGCCTTGCCGTGGGCCGCCGCTGCTGTGTACGGCGACCCTTCGTGGCATCTCCCCGTGATCGGCGTGACCGGGACAAACGGCAAAACCACGGTCACCCACATTCTCGAGAAGATCGTCGTCGCAGCCGGACAGACGCCTGCCATCGTCGGCACCGTCGGTGCGAGGATCGGTGATGCACATCGTGCTGTGGCGAGAACGACGCCGGAGGCTTCCGATCTCCAGCGACTTCTCGCCGACATGGTTGACGCGGGTGTCGATGTTGCCGCGATCGAGGTCTCGAGCCATGCCCTCTCCCTCCATCGAGTCGACGCCATCCGTTTCCGCGTCGCGGCGTTCACGAATCTGATGCAAGATCATCTCGACTTCCACGGTGACATGGAGAAGTACTTCGCCGCCAAGGCTTCCTTCTTTGCTCCGGATCGTGCGGATCACGGCGTGGTCGCGATCGACGGCGAATGGGGCAGGAGAATCGTTGCCGCTACCGACGTGCCGATCACCACGGTTGCCCTCGACCGTGAGGCCGACGTTGAGGCATCGTCGATCACAGAGTCGGTCTCCGGTTCGTCATTCCTCATCGGCGTCGAGGATCGGCAGATCCCGGTCGAACTCCCGCTTCCGGGGCGATTCAATGTCGAAAACGCATTGGTCGCGGTTGCCATTGCCCTCGAATTGGGCATCGACGATGTCGCCATCGCTCGTGGGGTCTCCGCCGTTCGGACGATACCCGGTCGATTCGAGCGCATCGAGAGCGGGCGAGGGTTCGGCGTGGTTGTCGACTACGCCCACACGCCTGACGCCATCGAAGCTGTGGTCGGTAGCGCACTCCGCATGTCGGAGGGGCGCGTCATCGTGGTCTTCGGAGCCGGAGGGAATCGTGACCAGGACAAGCGGCCGGCGATGGGGAGAGCGGCGAGTCGAGCAGACTTCGCTGTTCTGACTTCTGACAATCCGCGGTCCGAGGATCCGGCAGCGATTGTGGCGGCCGTTCGATCCGGGATCCCGACGGAGGTGACGATCGCCGAGGAACCCGACCGACGTCGAGCCATCAGAATCGCGCTCGAAGCGGCCGGGCCCGACGACCTTGTCCTCATTCTCGGCAAGGGGCACGAAACAGGCCAGGAGATCGCGGGGAGGAGAGAGCCGTTCGACGACCGCACGGTCGTGCTCGAGGAGCTGGACACGATGTCGGGGGTGTCGTTGTGACAGGGCCCCTTGACTGGACGCTTGCGACCGTGGCGGCCGCGACCGGTGGTGTTGTGGACGGTGACCCGACGATGCCCGTGCACTCGATCTCAACCGACTCCCGAGCGGTGGAGCCTGGATCGGTCTTCGTCGCGATCCGTGGGGAGCGGTACGACGGACATGACTTCGCGACCGATGCCGTCGGAGTAGGCGCCGTTGCAGCGCTCGTCGAACGGGGGAGCCGTCCAAACCTCGTGCCGCGCA
>CAZWDQ010000039.1:3027-17054 GCA_964632475.1 uncultured Acidimicrobiaceae bacterium | reverse complement strand
AACAGGGCACCGAGATCAAAGTCCGTCTCCCCGCCGCCACGGCAGACCGCTTCGCCGAATTCAGCCGCTAACCGACCGTGACGACCTCTTGCTCACAGCTCACAGAATCTTCGCCGCGTACTCCGCCAGGGGGCTCCGCACCGTTCGATCGAGTGTCACGTGACCGAAGAGCGAGTTGCCCTTGAACTTCTCGATCATGGCTGCCAGCCCACCGAATGGTGACACGTATGGGTTGTCGACCTGCGTCAGATCGCCACAGAAGACGACCTTGGAGGCGGACCGTCTATTCGCGCCAACCTCGTCCATTCTCGACTTCTGACGGTCAAGTTCCTCGACGACGACAAGCGGCAGCACCACATCGTGCTCATCGAATCGGAGCTGGGCATTGGGGTCGGCCAGGAGGACGCAGGTATCGATCACGTAGTTCGTAGACGTCAAGGTGCCTCGCTCTCGCGACATATGTTCACCGAGAAGGGTTGCCGAGTCTCTCGGTGATTTCAAGGACCGCTCCGCCCGTCCTTGATCAATGTCGTAGCCTGAGACCGACAGAGAGGAGAACACATGAGGATCGCCGTTGTCGGAGCGGGTTCGTGGGGAACGACGGTTGCCGCGATGCTGGCTCCCAAGGTCGATACGTTTCTCTGGGCTCGTCGGAACGAGCTGGCCGAGCAGATCAACGGAGGGGCGAACCCGGACTACCTCCCCGGGTTCACACTTCCGACCGAGTTGACGGGAACGACCGACATCCAAGTGGCCGTCGCCGATGCCGATGCGATCGTGATGAGCGTCCCGTCGCACGGATTCCGTTCTGTTCTCGAGCAGGCCTCCACGTCGATCGACCCGGAGATACCGATCCTGTCCCTCTCGAAAGGGATCGAGCAATCATCGCTGATGCGCATGACCGAAGTCGTTTCCGATGTGCTCCGCAGCCACAACAGCTCGCACATCGGTGTCCTCACGGGTCCCAACCTCGCCCGCGAGATCATGTCCGGTCAGCCGGCAGCGACGGTCATCGCCATGCAGGACCACCGGACGGCTGTAGACCTCCAGTCGGTGTTCATGGGTCCCCTGTTCCGCGTCTACACCAATCCCGACGTGGTCGGTGCGGAGAGTGCCGGGGCGCTCAAGAACGTCATGGCGATCGCTGCCGGAATGGCGGAGGGCCTCGGCTTCGGTCTCAATACGGTATCGATGCTGATGACCCGCGCTCTCGTCGAGATGTCGAGACTCGGCGTCGCTATGGGAGGGCGACCTTCCACGTTCGGCGGCCTCGCAGGCATGGGAGACCTCATCGCCACATGCATGTCGAGCGAGAGCCGGAACCACCGGGTAGGTCTCGGCCTCGGACAGGGCAAGACGATCGACGAGATCGTTTCGGAGATGAACATGGTGGCCGAAGGCGTCAAGTCGACGAAGGGGATCCTCGCCCTCGGCGACCGCTACAACATCGAGATGCCGATCGCCGAACAGGTCGGCCGTGTTCTCTACGAAGACGCATCCGTTCCCGAAGCGATAGCGACACTTATGGGGAGATCAGCAAAGCCGGAGTAGTAGATCAGTAGATCAGCAGCAAGTAGAGCAGTCCGGATCTACTCAGCTACTCGCCACGGGCCTCACAAACCCGTCGCGTTCTGCCTCGACGGCATCCCGGACGACGCATCCGTGGGCGTGATCATTCACCAGACCCATCGCCTGCATGAACGCGTAGGCAGTGGTTGGCCCGACGAACGAGAACCCTCTCCGTTTCAGATCCTTCGCCAGGGCTATCGACTCCGGCGTTGTGGCGTCCCAGGTTGGCGGGTGGGGATCCGGTTCGAAGGACCACACATGAGCCCCGAGCGAACCGAACTCGCCTATGACTTCGAGCGAACGCTGAGCGTTGTTGATGGTCGACCGGATCTTCCCCTGGTGCCGGACAATGCCGGCGTCGTCAAGCATCCGGGCGACGTCGTCTTCCCCGAACAGGGCCACCTGCTGGATGTCGAAGCCGGCGAACGCTCCCCGAAACGCTGGTCGTTTCCGGAGAATCGTGATCCAGGAGAGCCCCGACTGGAACCCTTCGAGGCTCAACTTCTCGAACAGTCGATCGTCGTTGTCGACCGGACGACCCCACTCGTCGTCGTGATAGGCCGTGTAGTCGGGCGTCCCGTTACCCCAGCTGCAACGGCTCAACCCATCGTCTCCGACACTGATGTGGTCCATGGACACCGACGCTACTCGGTGTCGGGTTCGGCGTCCCACCCGAGTGCTCGCCGCTGGGCGGCCCGACTGTGACGAAGAACCACCTCGACGAGCTCCTGGGCATAGTCGGGATCCATGCCGCCCTCTTCGGCTTCCTGACGCATCTCAGCAATCAGCTCCGCTTCTCGATCCGGTGATCGCATCGCGAGGTCCCGCTGCGCTTTGAGCCGTCCGATGTCGACCGAGTTCCGTAGGCGTCTGCTCAAGAGCCGGATCACCTGGCGATCGATACGGTCGATCTCGTCACGCATCGAGGGGATACCAAGAGCATCCATGAGCTTGGTGAAGCGCTCGGGATCGAGGTGGGCTCCGTTGCCGGCGAGAGCGTTGGCGGGATCGGGATGGAACGGAACCACGAGCCCGTCAGCGCCGGCGCTGCGTGCAGCAAGCGCCAACGGTTGAACCAGCTCCGGATGGCCGGCCGCGGACGAAGGGTCCACAATCACGGGGAGATGTGACATCCGCTGCACGGTCGGGATCGCCGTGATGTCGATCGTGTCAGACGTTCGAGGATCGAAGCCCCTGCTCCCTCGTTCACAGAGAACCAACGCATCGTTGCCGGCATCGAGCACATACTCAGCAGCCAGGAGCCACTCGTCGATCGTCGCTGCCGATCCCCGGTGAAGGATGACCGGTCGGTCGGTCTCACCCACGGCGCGGAGGAGCACGAAGTTCTGCATGTTGTCCGGACCGACCTCGATCACATCGACGTGCGCTGCGGCGAGTTCGACGTGATCCGGTTCGAGCACCTCGGTGCTCACCGGCATCCTGGTCTCTCTCCCAGCGTGTGCCAGCATCCAGAGAGACTCCGCGCCGAGACCCCGGTACTGGTAGGGAGAGGAACCAGCCAGGAACGTGCCAGCGCGCAGAATCGAACCACCGCTGTCCGCAACCACGCGGCCAGCAGCAAGAATCTGCTCCTCGCTCTCGACGGCGACCGGTCCGGCAACGACCGGGTACGAGCCGTCACCGAACTTGACGGCCCGAACCGAGACGACGGTCGTCTCGATACCTGGTCGTCGATGACTCTTGAGAATGGGTTGTTCTGACATGGTTCCTCCATCTGGAGGGCTCCGGATACCACAAGACCCGGAGCCTTGGCTCCGGGTCGTCGTGGGGGTGTGTTGGTGTGTGGTGCCGCTACCGCCGTATCACGTCGACCCGGGCGCCAGGCCCGGTGAACTGATACGTAAATCGATAGCTTGCGGTCACGAACGGGAGAGTAACGGCTCAGCAAGCGTCAGTAAAGCGCGACGGTCGAAGATCCGGTCGTTAGGAGTCGAGAGCGATGACCGCGGCGCGGGCGAGGATTGGTGCCGCCGACTCGAAACGAGCGAACCTATCGTCCGCCGTTTGCCCGGACGCGAACCGGGCATAGATCTGCTCGATGATCACAGCGACGCGGAACAGTGCAAGGCCCTCGTAGTAAGGAAGACGTTGAACGTCGAACCCTGTGGCCTCCCCATACCGGTCGGCCAGTTCGCGCTTGCTCATCACCGAGGCGAGAGGAACGCCGTACCCGGCAAGCACCCCGTACGAAGGTTCGTCCGGATCGACCCAGTACGCCGACAGGGTGCCAAGATCGACGAGCGGATCACCCCTGGTTGCCATGTCCCAATCGAACACGGCCACAAGCGAACCGCTCTCGTCGACCATCGTGTTGTCGAGCTTGTAGTCATTGTGGAGAAGGACCGTTCCCTGTGCCTCGGGACTCGCTGCGGAAAGAACCTCTGAAGCGCGGTCCATGTCGGGCACCTCCCGCGTTCTCGCCGCTTCCCAACGATCCGACCACCCGTCGACCTGCCGTGTGACGAACCCCTCTGGCCGACCCAGATCGCCGAGACCCACGGCATCGGGATCGACCCGATGAAGTGAGGCAAGACCATCGACCACATTCTCGGTCACCAACCTCCGAACTCCGTCGTCGGCACCGATCTCGGTGGGCCAGGTCAATCGAACGACCATTCCTTCCCGACGCTCCATCGCGAAGAACGGTTTCCCCATGACGCCGGGGTTGTCGCAGTAGTGATAGGCCCGTGGCGCAGGTGGATAGGCCTGCCACAGCCGGGACAGAACGTTGTACTCCCGCTCCATGTCATGCCCGCCACTTGCGACGGAACCAAGCGGCGCACGTCGAAGCACCAGTTCGACAGCATCGGTGCGTGCGAGATAGGTGAGATTCGCTGCACCGCCGGGGAACTGAAGGAACTCGATGGGGCCGGATCCGACCAGGTCACCGATGTGCGTCCTCAGGTAGTCGGCAACGCGATCCTCGTCGAAACGCTCGTCGGGACGGATCGGCGCCGTGTCTCTCACACCGCAGCACCCCACACCACGATCACCAGTGTGAGGGCACCGACGAACGGCAGCAGGATCTCGATCGCGTTTCTCGTCCGTCCAATGAGCCTGCGCTCAGGATGCGTGCCGAATTCGCGTGCGACGATCGCGGTCATTCCTCCCACCACGAAGATCGCTGCGATGATGAGTGCAGCTCTCTCGATTCCAGCTGATACGCCCGTGTCACCGAGAACGAACACGTCGATCGCGATGGCCAGGAACACGCCCGCCAGGTACCCGTTCGTGGCGGTGAAGAACTTCATCGAATTGTCTGGATTGGAGCGGAGACGGGTCGCACCGGCGATCAGCCATGCACCGAGGACCACGACGGCAGCGAGGTAGATCCAACCGATCCATGGCACGAGCAGCAGTGCGACGCCGACCGTCACGATGCTGTGGAAGAAGATGTGATCCGCCGTCATCTTGACTCCGACGACGCCTGGGAGCATCGGCACACCCGCCGCGCGGTAGTCGTCGTTGTAGCGAATGGCCAACGCCCAGAAGTGCGGCGGCGTCCAGAAGAACACCATCGCGAAGAGCACCCATGCCGGCACAGCAAGTGAGCCGGTGACGGCTACCCAGCCGACCAGCGGGGGAATCGCGCCGGCCGCACCGCCGATGACGATGTTCTGGGTCGTGGTTCGCTTGAGCACCAGCGTGTAGACGAACACGTAGAAGAGCAAACCGATCGTGGACAACGATGCTGCGAGAAGGTTGGTGGTCGCTAGCAGCCAGACAAATCCGAGAACGCCGAGCGCCACACCGAAGGCCATGGCCGCCCGATTGCCCATCCGTTGGGTCGGGAGTGGACGTCCCCGCGTTCGGCTCATCAACCGGTCGATGTCGGAGTCCATCACCTGATTGATCACGTTCGCGCCGGCGGCAGACATCGTCCCACCGATGAGCGTTGCCGTGGCGAGCCACCATCCGGGCCATCCATTGGCGGCGAGAACCATCGCGGGCAGCGTCGTGGTGAGCAACAGTTCGATGATCCGCGGCTTGGTGAGTCGCACGTAGTCGCGCCACATCCCGCCTTCACCGGGCCGCTGCGGGTCCGTGATACGAACGGACTCGTTCACGCAGCCCCCTCAACAGGGAGTTCGGCGGGTACGCGCTCGCCGAGAAGCGATGCACCGAACAACAAATAGACGATCCAGATTGTGTCTGCAATCGCGAGGTGAATCACCTGGATCTCAAGGGGCACCGCGAGCATCACATTGACCACACCGACAAGAACTTGGGTCACGATCAGGGCCCCGATAATCGCCCCGAACCGCTTCGTGCGACTGCTCGCAACGGCGGCGAGGCGCATGACGAGGTAGGCCACGCCGAGCCCGACAGCTATGGCGATGATCGGGTGAAACACCCTGACCTGGAGCAACCACGGAGCGTCCCCGGCGAACTCGTCCGAGACGCCGGACAGGAAGGTCTCGGCCGGGTACAGCGAATCGGCGAGGGCGTTGAGCGCCCCAGTTGCGCCGAGGATCAGGAGACCGCCGGCACCCAGGAGGAGGCTGTTTCTCGTCCGAGGCTCGATCGGTTTCGCCGGACCCGGGTTCCCCGACGACCACCACGCTGTGAGTGTCAATGCCCCGAGGAGGATGTAGGTGTTTACGAGATGCAGAGGAACGATGATCATCCGACCGATCGAAGCGTCCTGATCGACCCAGCCGAAAAGGACCAGAGCAGCGCCGAGAACGGACTCGAAAAGGAGGAGTGCGAGCGATGCGGCGGCGCCGTTGCGTACCCGATCGCCCTTGTCGTACAACCTGACAGCGAACACGAACAGTGCAATGACACCAAGGATCGCGAGGGCGCTGGTGATGCGGTGGCTGAACTCGATCACCGTTTCGACGCCGGGATTCGATGGGAACAGCCGATCTGTGCATGTCGGCCACGACGCTCCACAGCCGTCTCCGGATCCCGTGGCCCGAACGATCGCACCACCGAGCACTACGCCGACGTTGAAGATCAGCACAGACCACGCGAGCGCTCGGAACTTACGGCGATCGGGGGTCAGAGAGTCCTGCACGGGTGGGAGCATACCGAATCGCTGTCACGCACCCCAAGGGGATTCTGCCATCTGGGGATGCTTCATCGGGTACGATTCAAGGATGAAGAAGCTCATCTATGGACTCCTGATTCTTGCTGCTGCTGCCGTTCTCGGTGTTGCCACATACCGCACGATGACGGTCGAAGTCCCGGTCGAAGATCAGAACTGATCCGCCGCAGTCCAGCCTCAACGTCCGGGCCTTCGGTGCCGGACGCCCTGTGGTCGCGCTGCACGGCTTCAGCCTTACCGGCGAACAATTCGCTCCGATTGCGAGTCCGTCCATCCGAATCCATGCTCCCGACCTCCCCGGTCATGGGCAAACCCGTGTCGTTCCCGTTGACGTCGCGACGACGGTGTCCGTGCTCGGCGATTGGATTCGATCCTTCGAAGAACCGGTTCCCCTGCTCGGCTACTCCCAGGGGGGACGCATCTCACTCCTCGTCGCTCTTGAGCACCCGGACGTGGTCGATCGCCTGATTCTCGTTTCTACATCCGCGGGAATCTCGAATGATGTTGAACGCGAGGTTCGTCGCAGCAGCGACGGAGTGCTTGCCGACCGAATCGAGTCGATCGGCATGGAGACTTTCCTCGACGAGTGGCTGCAGGGCTCCATCACAGGGACTTCCCATCTCGCCAAGGACGTCCGCCGTGCGGACAGGGCCGTCCGCAGCGAGAACACCGAGGCGGGCATCGCTTCCGCTCTTCGCGGAATCGGTCAGGGCAGTCAGCCATTCGTGGGAGAGCGACTCGCTGAACTCGAGATGCCCGTGCTCACCGTCTCGGGGGAACGGGACGAGAAGCACGGCCGTCTGGCATCCATGATCGCTGCATCAGCCTCCCATGGCCGCCACATCTCGATCCCGAACACAGGGCACAACGTGGTCCTGGAAGCGCCCAATGAACTGGCGGCGATTGTTGGTGAATTCTGTGGGATCGGTAGTCGGCGACAAGTAGATCAGTAGCAAGTAGAGCAGTACAGGTCTACTGATCTACTTGCTACTGATCTACTCACCCAACAAGAACCCCTCGATCGCTGCCACATACGCGTCGGGCTTTGACAGGATTGACTCGTGGCCGGCGTCTGGGATCTCAACGATCCGGCTTCCGCTGATCCTTTCAGCCAGGTCGTACTGGGTGCGCGCAGGGACCACCTGGTCGATGGCCGGGACAATCACCATGGTCGGAACGTCGATCTCGCCCACCCAGGGTCGTGCGTCGAATCGCCACGCTGCATTGGCGGACTCGTAGAAGAGGGAGGGATCCCGACTCATCAGCGCCGCCCACATCCATCGCTCGTACCGCGGCTCGATGACGTGTGTGCGGCGGAGGAAGCGGAAGGTGACCGTCGCCGCTTCCTTCTTCGACAATCGGGCCAGCGCCCGGGCAAGCCAGAAAGAGGTCAGCGCACCGAACCGATGCCTGTCGATCGGGAAGGCTGCGGTTCCAGCGAGGACAAGTCGCCGGACACGCTCGGGATACCGGCGAGCGATCACCTGCGCCGCCATCCCACCCATCGAGAATCCGAAGAGGTCCACCTCCTCGTATCCGAGTTCGTCGAGCGTGCCGACGATGTCGTCGGCGAGGTCTTCGATCTCGAACGTTCCGCGGCTCCGGTCGGATTTCCCATGGTTCCTGTGATCGGGAACGATCACACGGAACCGTTCGGACAGTGCCGGGATGATCCGGAAGAAGTTCATCTCCCCGTCAAAACTCCAGCCGTGAACCAGAACAAGGGGAGGCGAGTCCTCTGCTCCGGTCTCTCGCACGAACATCTCGCGTTCGCCGACGAAGACAGAGCGACCGGGGATATGGATCGGCCTCATCTGCTCCCCGTCGTAGGCGGGCTGCAGATCGGGGCCAAACAATCGCCACGCCACCCAGCCGAGACCGAGGGCACCAAGTATCCACCGGATCACTCTCATCCTGACAGCGTAGATCGGCGAATCCCGACGCGAGCCAAGTGCGACGAACGGTACGCTCACCCGGGTGGCGAATCTCTTCCCTCATTGCTTCGGAACAGGGTCTCCCCGGGTGCTGTTCATCCACGGACTCGGGTCCGCCGGACCGGTTTGGTGGCGGATCGCCGACGCGCTCGCTGCGGCAGGGTATCCGTCAACCGCACCGGATCTGCGGGGTCACGGCGAGAGCCCCCGAGCGGAGGAGTACTCCCTCCGCGGGTACGCGTCGGACATCGTGTCGTCCCATCCCGGGACATGGGATCTGGTCGTTGGCCACTCGCTCGGCGGCGCAGTGGCGGTGACCGCGGCGACACTCGAGCCCGGTTTCGCGGCCGGATATCTGCTAATCGATCCCGCGATCGACCTCGGTCCTGCCACCGTGGCGAACCTTCGTTCCGATCTCGTCGCCGAAGCCGAACACCCGCCAACTGTTACTCAACTGCTTGCCGACCACCCGGTGTGGGATCGAGAAGACGCGGTGCGCAAGCACGCAGCGGTGCTCGCCACGTCACCGGCCGTGATGTCCGGTACGTTCGACGACAACCCGAGCTGGAACGTCGGTCCGGCACTCGCGACCACGGAGACGCCCGTGCACATTCTCGGCGCTGATCTCGACCCTCTCTACACGACAGCCGACTTCGAACGGCACACTCGTTCCGACTCATCCCTCACGTTCGAGATCGTGCCGAAGACAGGTCACTCGGTCCACAGAGACGACCCCGAAACGGTGATTGCCCGGGCGACAGCGATGCTCGTTGGTCCGTAGTCGGTACTCGATAGAGACTCCCCCCTTGTGCTCATGGCTCATGCCCACCACCGGCTACGCTCAGTCACCCATGTCCTTCATCCGCCTCACCTCATACGCACACGGCTCCGGCTGAGCGTGCAAGCTCGGATCTGACGAGTTGGCGCAGGTTCTGCGCCGTTTGCACGGAACGGAGATCACCAAGCACCCGGATCTGCTCATCGGGATCGACGGGTCGGATGACGCCGGGGTCTACCGGATCTCGGATGACCTGGCACTCGTCCAGACAGTCGACTTCTTCACACCGATCGTCGACGACCCGGGTGACTGGGGAAGAATCGCCGCTGCGAACGCCCTCTCCGACGTGTATGCGATGGGCGGAACTCCCCTCACTGCACTCCAACTCCTTTCTTGGCCCCGGGATGTTCTTCCGTGGAGTACCGCCGCCGACGTCATCGATGGTGCCGTTGAGGTACTCACCGAAGCGAACTGCACTCTGGTGGGCGGTCACTCGATCGACGACAGCGACCCGAAGTTCGGCTTTGCCATCACGGGAACTGTTCACCCCGATCGGATGATGACCAACAAGGCGGCCCTCCCCGGCGATCGGCTTGTGCTCACCAAGGCACTCGGCACCGGAGTGATCTCGACCGCTGTCAAGGAAGGGGGAGCTCCATCGTCTTCGGAGAGCGCCGCTATCTCCTCCATGAGCAGGCTGAATGCGGCAGCCTCCGCCGCGGCGGTCGCCGCCGGGATCCGAGCCGCAACCGACGTAACCGGGTTCGGCCTTCTCGGTCACCTTGCCGAAATGCTGCAGGCGAGCGACGTGTCCGCCACGATCGACGTGACGGCGATCCCGATCCTCCCCGGCGCCGCAGACATCGCCGCGGCCGGTCATGTACCGGGGGGCACGAAACGCAACTACAGGGCCATCAAGAGCGCCGTTGACTTCGGAGAGACGCCGGCACCAACACGAACCATCCTCGCCGATGCCCAAACGAGCGGTGGCCTGCTCCTCTCAGTGCCGGAGGCCGATCTCGACGACCTGGTCGCTGCCATCATCGATGGCGGCGACCTTGCCGCGGTCATCGGGCACGTCCGGCCCCGCAGCGGTGATACGCTGATCACGATCCGGGGATGAGGCCGACAGGATGTCGGCACGAACTACCTGTTATCCTCATATCGGTGCCGATTCACAGGATCGGCTGCGCAGACCCCCTCTCCCCCCGTGGGGGTCTGCCTTATGCTGGACCTCCACGCCCTCACGCAACAGGCGATAGGCTGCCCACGTCATGCGATTGAGATTTCCACGCCCACGCGCTGTCACCGAAACGCTCCGTGACCTTGCCCGTCGTCGCCCCGACGAGGCCGAGGCGTATCTCGACGCGCATCACGACGAGTGGGAGCAACTCGCCGAGTACACACCGGAGAACGCCGCCGACATTCTCGAGGCTCTGCAGGAAGAGGGTGCCGCCGATCTCCTGAAAGACCTCGATCTCGATGATGCAGGAGAAGTCCTCGACGAGATGCGGCCGGAAGCTGCAGCCGACGTACTCGAGACCATCCGGCCATCCACCGCCGCAGCCCTGATCGCGATGATGGACGCCGACCAGGCGGCCGACGTAATCGGAGCACTCGAACCGGACGAGCGAACGGCCGTTCTCGCCGCCCTCGAACCGGAATCTGCCGCCGAGATCCACAGCCTCCTGGTCCATGCTGCCGACACGGCGGGCGGCATGATGACTACCGATTTCGCGGCTCTTCCAGCCGGCGTCAGCTCCGGAGAAGCCATCGAAGCCCTCAGGCGGCTCCACGACGAGCTCGGTTCAAACCTGTCCTACGTCTACGTCACCAACGAACTCGGACGCCTGCGGGGCGTCGTGTCGTTCCGCGAACTCGTCTTCGCTCGTCCAGGCCGGGCTCTCGAAGAAGTCATGTTCTCCGACCCGGTTTCGGTTACGCCTACGACCGACCGCGAGGTCGTCGCCGAATTGATCCAGCGGTACAGCCTCTTCGCGATCCCGGTGGTTGATGACGACGGAACACTCGTCGGGATGGTGAAGATCTCCGAAGCGCTCGAGGCGATCCAGGCCGAAGCAGGAGAGGACATCGCTGTGATGGTCGGTGCCGGTGTGGAAGAAACGATCTTCACCCCGGTGATCCTCTCGGTGCGCCGACGGTTGCCATGGATCACGTTCAACCTCTTCGTCGGACTTGTTATCGCGTTCGTGATCGCCCAGTTTGAGTCAACGCTTGCCGGTGCTGCAGTCCTGGTGGCATACATGCCCCTGGTCGCACTCCTTGGTGGAAACTCGGGAGCACAGAGCCTGGCAGTCATCATCCGATCCATCGCCATGGGCGACCTCCCTCGCGGTCGAGCCGCGAGGGCCATCAGAAGAGAGATGGCAGTGACGATGATCGACGGTCTCGCGATCGCGGTTCTCGCTGGTTTGATGGGAGCCATCACCGTCGGCTTCTTCGGAGATAAGTCATCGATTGAACCTACAACCATGGCGATCATCCTCTTCGTCTCCGTCATCGTGTCATTCACCGTCGGAGGAACCGTTGGATCGAGCATTCCGATCATCCTCCGACGCATGGGGCAGGACCCGGCTCTGGCATCGAATATCTTCCTCACGATGACCACGGACCTCGTCAGCTTCGGCGGGTTCCTCCTCATCGCGGCGCTCCTGATCTGAACGGCCGGTAGAGAACCTCAAGCTTTGAAGGAGCTCCGCGGAATCTCATCGCTCGTGATCTGTCGGCTGAAGCTCTGAGTAGTCAGGAGCCCAGGATCGCGGCGTCAGTTCCTTCGAACGGCCCCAGGTACACGATCCGGAAGCCATCTTCGAGTCGAGCGAAATAGTGGCTCTCCAGTGTCTGTTGCTGGTCCTCATCCGGTTCCTCGGCAAGCACGGCCGACACAGCATCCAGCGAATCCACGACGTGCGCTTCGAAGATCGGGGGGAAGCGGTCTACGGCATCTGCGATCAAGTCGTACAGGTCCAGATCCGACAGACTCGTGTACGAGTTGGAATCGAGAAGGAGAACCACCGTATCCCCCGTCTCGATAGAGATGATCCGTTCGGCGATCCGATATTCGGGGAAGGATGCCTCGGGCGGCGCCACCGTGGTCGTCGTAGACGATGTTGTAGCAGGGGGCAGCGTTGTTGCGGTCGTCGAGGTTACCGGTAATGTCGTGACGGTCGTTGCCGCGGGTTCATTCGACGAGGTACATGAGGCAACAACGAGCGCTGTTGCGATCAGCAGGTGCGAACGTGGTCTCATATGTTCCGATTCTATCCGATCGCTTCGTCGTTGTTGCGCTCGACCCAGGCGTCGTATTCGATGCCTTCCATCCATGTCGTGCCGTTCACGACCCGGAAACGCCGGCGCACGTCTTCGAACGATTCCGGTGACGGTGATGTTTCGAGATCCTGCTCCGCGAGTTCGAGTGCCGGTCGCCAGGCGGGGATGCCCACAGCGAGGTCGACACGTGCCTCCCACGAGTCCTCCGCGCGATAGCGCTCCGCTTCCTGAGAACCCCAGAATCGCTGGAGCTTCGTCGCGATGCGAACGGCCCGGCGCAGGGATCGCGCTGAATGACGATCTATCGAGGCGGGATCGACCGAGAGGCTCGCCATCCATTCTCCATAGGCCTCATCCCCCCACCGGTGGGGATCCATTACCACCTCGCGATAGAGATCATCGACGGCCGCCGCGAGCGAGAGACTCATCGATGCAGCTCCCCTTCCACGAGTGCTGAGAAGCCCTTCTGGAGACTCTCCGCCCCGGCGCCGACACGGAACTCGCGATCGTCGACGCGCACGATCGGGAGAACCTCCCGAATGGTGGACATGGCGAACACCTCATCGGCGGCCATCATGTCTCCAACTCCGTAGATCCGTTCTCTGACGGTCATTCCGATGCGGCCCGCTACTTCGATCACGGCGGAGCGTGTAATCGACTCGAGGATGCCGATCCCGAGACCCGGCGTGTGGAAAGCACCGTCGCTGATCCACCCAATCGAGAAGGTGGGCCCTTCGAGAACATGGCCACTGCGGCCGATCAGGAGCGCATCATCGAACCCATCGTCCTGAGCCGCCACTGATGCTGCAAGGTTGAACCCGTATGACAGGGCCTTCGCTCCTGTCAGCTCCGACCAGTCACCATCGGTGTGCCACGGCGCCGTCCTCGACTGAACGGTCATCGTCGACGAGCCGGGCCCAACGGCCTCAGCGAACACGACCGTGCGAGAGTCGGTGCCCGGGGCTCTCGCATCCGTCCCTCCAGAGACGAACACCCGCACCACGCTCTCACCCGCAGCCCCGGCCACCGATCGACACCAGCCGGCGATGGAGTCTCGATCGGGGGTCGGCAGCCGGAGCTTCGTGGCGCTCCTCGCGAGCCGGTCGAGATGAGGATCGAGTCGGAAGATCGAACCGTGGTATGAACGCATCGCCTCGAAACATCCATACCCACGCTGGAACCCGATATCGAAGATCGAGATCGCCGCACGGTCGGCAGCGACAGACACTCCGTCGATCAATACATCCCCAAGAACGGTCATGGGTGAAGAGTACTTCACGAGACACGAGACAAGAGACACGAGACAAGAGACCCCGCCCCTGTCTCAGATCTCATGTCTGACGTCTCATGTCTGACGTCTCATGTCTCTTCCGCCGTCACCTCA
>CAZWDQ010000039.1:1406-2927 GCA_964632475.1 uncultured Acidimicrobiaceae bacterium | reverse complement strand
TCTCATGTCTGACGTCTCATGTCTGACGTCTCATGTCTCTTCCGCCGTCACCTCAACCGTGTGCCAGCCTTCCGCTCCGTCGGGTCTGGGCGAGACGTTCGCTTGGGTCTGGGTGAATCCGGTGCCGTCGGTTGCCCGGACCGCGATGACGTGCTTGCCGGACGACAGGTTGCTGTCGAGCTTCCACTGGACCCATGCGTTCTCAGAGAGCGGATCGGAAACCTCGGCGAGCACCCAGGGGCCGTCGTCAACCCGGACTTCGACGTGCCTGACGCCTTTGGTCGGTGCCCAGGCGACACCTCCCAACGTGTAGGGACCTGCCTCGATCTTCGCCCGGTGTCGCGGCCGGTCGATACGAGACTGCGTCTTGATCGGGGCCTCCTTGGCCCAACCGCGTGGAACCCAGTAGCCGTCGAACGAATCCCATGTAGTCAACTCGATCTCGGTAAGCCACTTCGTCGCCGACACATAGCCGTAGAGACCTGGCACCACGAGACGGGCGGGAAATCCGTGTTTGGCCGGCAGGACCTCACGATTCATGCCGATGGCCAGGAGCGCGTCCCGGTCATCGAGAGCCGCGGCGATCGGGAAGCCAGTCGTGAAGCCATCGATCGAACGGCCAACGACCTGTTCAGCTCCCCCCTGGACCCCTGCAAGATCGAGCAGGTCTCTCAGAAAGACCCCCGTCCATAAGGCGTTGCCCACGAGATTGTCGCCGACCTCGTTGGACACACAAGCAAGCGTGACGTATCGCTCGACCAGCGGCATCGACGCGATCTGGTCGTAGGTGAGTACCACCTCTTCATCGACCATGCCCTTGATCGTGAGGGTCCACTCGTCGGCATCGATTGTGGGAACCACCAGCGCCGTGTCGATCCGATAGAACGTGGCGGCCCCTACGACAATTGAGGGTACGCCGTCGAGGTCGAAGTCATTGGCAGTCGTCGGATCCATCTGAATCTCGATCGGATCCGGAAGGACCAGGGCGGCGCGCTGTGCATCAGCACGTCCGCGAATCCTTCCCCTACCAACGTTGATCGCCACCGCCGTCACAATCGCGGCCCCGGCGAGGCCCACGATGAGTCTTCGCCGCGACATGTCGATCACATCGTTGTCGGTGGCGTCTCGGCTCGTGCCGCCCGCCCAGGTCTTGATGCCAAACCAGGTCGCGATCCCGAGACTCACGGCAACGATCGTTGAGACAACGACGAGAGGTCCCGAGGCTCCTGGCTGGGTGAGTTGGGCAGCCACACCGACCACGGCGGCGATTGAGAATCCGACGATGATCGGTCTCGGTGTGTCAACGGACGCCTTGCCAAGGAACCAGCCGATGACGACGGACACGAGGAAGATCCCGATCGCCAAGACGGCTTTGTCGGCCGTGCCAAAGGCGGAGATAGCGAAGGTCTTCAGCCATGCCGGCGAGATATCGATGACGTACGTGCCGATGGCGGAGATCGCAGACGGAATAGCATTCGAGATACCGGCCACGAGTTCCGTGGCGCCCATCGAAATGAACAC
>CAZWDQ010000039.1:0-1306 GCA_964632475.1 uncultured Acidimicrobiaceae bacterium | reverse complement strand
TCGACCACGGGGATCGTCGTGCTGTCGGTGTCGTTGACGAGATCGAGAGCATGCTCGATCGTCTCTTCTGGAGAGAGGAAGGCCGCCTCTTGTGCCAACTCACCGAGATCCGCGTCAGCATCGGCTGCAAAGAGCGCTGCCGCGGAGATCACACCAAGGAGTTTGTTCTCGGCCGCCACGACCACATCCCCGGCGCCGACGGCCAGTGCATCGGCCACACGCATGTGGGGTCCGAAAGCGGTTGGCGGTTCCATCGCCTGGTACACCCGAACCGGGGCGGCCTTGACGACGATGGTTCCACCAGACGCCTTGTGTTTGATCCGTGCCCCCGGGCCGAAGAACTGACGTTGGAACCACGACCCGCCCGGTGCCCCGACCACAAGCAGCGTCCCCGATGGAAGCGCCTGCACCATCGCCTCCGGGCTGGCGGCACCAATCGTCTCGATCGATAGGTCGGGAAATTGGACATCGATCCTGCTCACGATTCGAGCGGCTGCCTCGGTCGGTTCGGACCCCCCGTGGGCGTAGACGGCACGAGCCGGCACCCTCAGACTCTGTCCAATCCTCTCGGTCAAGGCGGCAGCGAGCGAGGAGTGAGGTCCGCTGCCAACGGCAGCGACGACGCCAGTGGTCCCGTCGACGGAGAATCCGCTGGGGACCGCCACACTGCACAGATCGAACGAACTCAGACGCCGGCTCACCATCAAGGTCGCAGCAGTGCTGATGCACGTAGCCGCAGGGTCTGAGTCCACGCGAACCGCTGCATCGCCGGAGATCACCTCAGCAAGCTCTCGACACCCAGACCCCCGAGACCATACGACAGGCGGTCCGTCTGCGGATTGCCGCTCAATCGACACGCGGCCCCTCCTTCGTGCTCAGTGCTCAGTACTCAGTACTGACTCAAATATCTGTTCGTGATCGGAAGGCGTCGGTCTCGACCGAAGCCCTTGCTCGTGATCTTCACACCCGGTGGAGCCTGGCGTCGCTTGTACTCGTTGCGATCGACCATCCGCGCGATCCGCCACACCAGCGCCCGGTCGAAACCAACAGCCGCGATCTCGTCGACGGTTCGGTCCTGTTCGATGTACTGCTCGAGAACGGCGTCGAGCAGGTCGTACGGCGGAAGAGAATCCGTGTCGAATTGGTCGGGGCGGAGTTCCGCAGATGGGGCCTTCTCGATGATCGCCGTCGGTATGACTTCACGGTCACGATTGCGCCATCTGGAGAGGCGATACACGAGCGTCTTGTAGACATCCTTCAAGACGGCGTATCCACCGGCCATGTCTCCGTAGAGGGTCGCGTACCC
>CAZWDQ010000038.1:15810-17706 GCA_964632475.1 uncultured Acidimicrobiaceae bacterium | reverse complement strand
CTTCGGTGGTCGTCGTGTTCTCTTCACCTGTGTCGCTGCTTCCACAAGCGGCGGCAATGAGGGCGGATGAGAGGACGAGAACGACGAGAGCGATGAATCGATTGGTCACGTGTGGGCTCCTCGTTGTGGACGAATCTCGGGTCGCAAGATGGCATCCGTCGGGAAGGTACTGACTCCTGCTTGGCGAGTCCTGGCAGACTTGATGGAAGCCTGCGTGGATGCAGCAATAGTATCTCGGAACAGTGCTACTCCCAGGAACCAACGGGACCTGTGTGCAGCGCTGCGTGACATCGACCGGCGGCTCTTGCATGCCAACGATGTCCCGGACTCTCGGAGTAGTCGTCGTTCCGTGCGGAGCACGGCAGTACTCTCTCCGGCATGAAGATTCTGTTTGCCTCTGCTGAATTGTCGCCGTTCGTTCGGACCGGGGGGCTTGGGAACGCTGTCGCGGGGCTGGCCCACGCACTCTCTGCGGATCATGACGTGACCGTTGCGGTCCCCGGGTACCGAGATGCCAATGCGCCGGGTCGCGAGATCAAGGGTCAGCCTTGGAAGATGCACAAGGACCGAGGGGTCGAGGTCCTCTTCTGGCTCGATCCATCCTTCGATCGGCCCGGCATCTACGGGCCCGACGCTGCTTCTTCATACGACGACAACTGGGAACGATTCGCACGCTTCTCCGTGGCGGTCGCCAAGATCGCAGACGGCTTCGACGTCGTTCATCTCCACGACGGGCACGTCGGAGCAGTGGCACTGAAGACGGTGGTGCCAACGGTGTTCACGATCCACAACGCCTCGTATCCGATGGTCGGTCCGCTCGGGCCTGCCGTGGAGGCGCTCGGTCTCGGTCCGAAGGCATCCGTGCTCGGCGGCGACATCGAGTGGTTCGGCGGAGCGAACTTCCTGAAAGCCGGGATCGTGGGGGCAACGCAGGCAACGACCGTGAGTCCGGGCCACGCCAAGGAACTCGCGGTTGACGAGACATCGTTCGGCCTCGGCGGAATCATCCGCGGGCTCTTCCGGCCGATCGTCGGAGTTCTCAACGGCATCGACACCGACGACTGGGATCCGAGTCGAGACCCCGATCTCCCCGAAGCATTCACAACGAGCAAGCTTGCGGGTCGCTCTGCGTCACGAACGGCACTGTTGGCCAAGTATCGGCTTGACGACGGATTCATTCTCGGGAATGTCGGCCGAATATCGGGACAGAAGGGCCTTGGCCTCGTCGACTATGACCTCGATGCCCTCGTTGGCGAGGGAGCCCGCTTCGTCTTCATGGGCAACGGTGATCTCGACCCGCTTGTCGACGGCTGGGCCGATCGACATCCCACTGCTGTGGCGCACGTCCCGTTCGACGAACCGGGTTCCCGTCTGGTGTTCGCCGGGTCCGACGCCTACCTCATGCCATCTCAGTACGAGCCGTGCGGGCTCGGGCAGATCTACGGCATGCGCTACGGATGCCCTACGATCGCCCACTTCACCGGCGGCCTCGAGGACACCGTCTTCGACATCGACGAGGATCCCGAGAACGGCACCGGATTCGTTTTCCGTTCCTTCCAGCACCCGTCGCTCGCAAAGACGATCCGGCGTGCGATGCACTACCAGGCGTCCATCCCGGAACTCTGGCGAACCGTGCAGGTCAACGGGATGAAACGGGACTGGTCATGGGACGCTCGTGCCGTCGAGTACGAAGCAATCTACGAATCGGTCGTCGTGCGGTAGCTGTCCGCCATCCGATCACCGATCGGGAGGGTGCTTGCCGTTGTGGACGGCGACGTGATGGCGTCGGCACAGCGGGATCAGGTTGATGAAGGCTGTGACGCCTCCATCCGCCCAGTGGGTGATGTGGTGGGCGTCGCACCACGACGCCGGGGCACTACATCCGGCCCATGCGCA
>CAZWDQ010000038.1:4385-15710 GCA_964632475.1 uncultured Acidimicrobiaceae bacterium | reverse complement strand
TGATGTGGTGGGCGTCGCACCACGACGCCGGGGCACTACATCCGGCCCATGCGCATCCTCCGTCGCGGAGTTCGAGCGCTCTTCGAATCGCCGGAGTCACGGTGCGGACCCTTCGTCCGACGTCGAGGGGCTGGCTCTCACCATCGGCGACAATCCGGACGATGCCCGCGTCGCAAGCGAGGCGTCTGATCGCCGCGTCAACTCAGCAAATCGGCGCTCGACTCGCCACTGGAAATCCGTCGGACTTCCCCATGGATGAGATCACCGTTGAGCATTGGCCGGTCAGGGAGTGAGCGAAGCCACCATCGATTGGCGATCCCGACCCCTTCGCCGCTTTCGACGGAACCTCGTTTCCGAGAGGCAGGAAGAGGACGGGGCGAGGTGGGGCTTGTTCAGCCGTCGAGCTTCCAGATCGCTGCTGACCGGGGGGCCATGGAGATACTCGTCTGGTTGTCGCCGTTGGTCAGTTCACCGTCGCCCCACAGGCGTTCGCCTACCCCGCAGCAGGTGAGCGATACGGTCTCGCGTGCGCGTCCTGCGTTGACGACCACGAGGAGGTGTTCGTCTCCGTCGGAACGCTCAACGGCGTATGACATCGAGCCGTCGCCGTCGTCGGGCGGCCAGGCGATGCGATAGTCGGGACTCCGTAGCGCCGAGTACCGATGCCGGAGAGCGATGAGATCCTTCGTCGCCTCGAGGATGCGCTGGTTCCAGTGGCTCTCATGATCCCACGGGAATGAGCGCCGGCAGTCCGGATCCTTTCCCCCTTCGAGGCCGACCTCGGTGCCGTAGTAGATGCTCGGGGCGCCGGGGAAGGTGAGCAGCAGAGCCAGAGCGAGCAGCACCGAGTCTTCGTCACCCGATGCGATGGTGAGCATGCGGGCGGTGTCGTGGGAGTCCAGGAGATTCAGATTGGCGAGCGTCGCGGGTTCGGGGTACTGATCGAGGAGCCTCTGGATACGGTCCCGGTAGCCGCCGGCGTCGGTCTCCGGGGCGATGCTGTAGTACGGATTGTCCATCATCGTCGATCGGTCGAGTCGATCTCCGACGGTGTAGGCGATCGTGGCCGTGGTGAACGGGTAGTTCATCGTGCCGTCGAAACGATCACCATCGTTGATGTAGCCGCCGGCATCGGCCCAGATCTCACCGACGATGTAGAGGTCCGGATTCACCGCGCGGGTTCGCTCCCTGAACTCCTCCCAGAAGCCGGGTGTCTGAATCTCCTCGGGGACGTCAAGACGCCACCCGTCGATGCCCAGCTTCGCCCAGTACTCGCCGACCCGCATGAGGTAGTCGCGAGCCTCGGCATTGTCGGTGTTGAACGTGGGCAGGGCCCGCATCCCCCACCACGCCTCATAGTTGGCAGGCTCGTCCATGTCGTATGGATTGAGCGGGAACCCACTGATGTGGAACCAGCCGAGATACGGCGACTGCTCGCCGTTCTCGAGCACGTCGTGAAAGCGGAAGAATCCGCGACTCGAGTGATTGAAGACACCATCGAGGACGACGCGAATACCGCGCTCGTGACACGCAGCCAGAAGTTCGTCGAAGTCCTTGCCAGTTCCGAGGATCGGATCGACGGCGTAGTAGTCGTGTGTGTGATAGCGGTGGTTCGATGCCGAGCGGAAGATCGGATTGAAGTAGATCGCGTTGACACCGAGATCCGTCAGCCAATCGAGATGCTCGACGACGCCGAGCAGGTCGCCGCCCTTGTACCCGTGGTAGGTAGGGGGTGCGTCCCATGCCTCGAGATTGACCGGCTTGCGAACCCGGTCCGACTTCGCGAACCGGTCGGGGAAGATCTGATAGAAGACCGAGTCTTGGACCCAGGAGGGTCGTTCGTTGAGGTTCGTGGACGCTGAGCGATTTGTGGTGCAGTGGGCACAGACACTTGGATCGTGTCGGCGGTGTGTGGTCACGGGCCTGAACCTCCGGAGCAGTGGGGCAACCGCGCCATGTTATGCGGCACGGTGCCGCCAGGAACGCATGATGGGAGACGTTCAACAGAAATGGACGAAGTGTCCAGACTATGTGATATGCTGTCCATTCAATCAGTGAGGGCGAGGAGTGAACATGGCCAATCGAATGACCCGTGATCCGGCAACGGGATCCGACGACGTTGCAGTCTCTGCCCGGAGCCTCAACAAGTCCTACGGCGAAACAGTTGCTGTTCGTGATCTGAGTTTCGACGCTCGTGCGGGTGAGGTGATGGGGCTGCTCGGCCCCAACGGAGCCGGCAAGACGACAACCATCAAGATGCTCACAACACTGCTTCCGATCGATGCGGGATCGGCGACGATCGTCGGCTTCGATGTTGCGACCCGACCCGATGCTGTCCGGAGAGTGATCGGCCTGGCCGGGCAGGCTGCCGCGATCGACGAGAAACTGACGGCTCGGGAGAACCTCGAGATGTTCGGCCGCCTCTACAAGATCCCGGGAAGCGACCGGAAGCAGCGGATCGATCACCTCATTGAACGCTTCGACCTGGGCGAGTTCGTGGACAGGATCGCCGAGACCTACTCCGGCGGTGAGCGGCGGCGACTTGATGTCGTCGCAAGCCTGATCGCCGCTCCGCTAGTCCTCTTCCTCGACGAACCCACCACCGGCCTCGACCCTCGAAGCCGGATTGAGCTGTGGGACGAGATCGGTGAATTGGCGGCGCAGGGGACCGCTGTCGTCCTGACCACGCAGTACCTCGAAGAAGCCGATCGTCTCTCCGACCGGATCGTCATCATTGACGAGGGGGTAGTGAAGGCCTCCGGGACGAGCGCCGAACTCAAACAGGATCTTGAGCGGGATGTTCTCGAAGTTCACATCACGTCGACAGGGGATGTTGCTCGCGCCGTAGAGATAGCGGAGCGCATTGCCCCGGGTGTGTCGGGCGACGAGCAGGATCTCCTGCTCCAGATTCCGCTGACCGACGGTTCGAGCCAGAGCCTCACAGTGCTCAGGGAGCTCGACATTGCCGGTGTTGCGATCTCCGACTTTCAACTCAGACGCCCCACGCTCGACGACGTGTTCTTGACCCTCACCGAAGCCGGAGGCAACCGATGACGACGACGCAGACTGCTCCTGCCCCCAAGCCGGGCCTCGCGAATCGATTCAAGTGGGCTCTTCAGGACATCGTGACGATGACGTGGCGCGACCTCATCCGGACCCGGCGACAGCCCGAGATGCTGACCTTCGCGGTGATCATGGGCGTGTTCTTTCTGCTGCTGTTCTACTTCGTCTTTGGTGGCGCCATCGGAGCGGGGACGGGAGTGGATTACATCCAGTACCTCGTCCCCGGCATCTTCGTAATCACGACGCTTACCGGAGCACAGCAAACCGGTACTGGTCTGGCTACCGACCTCTCGCAAGGTGTTACCGACCGCTTCCGATCTCTCCCGATGAGTCAGTTGGCGGTCCTCGGCGGACGCACGATCGCCGATGGTTTGAGGAACACGATCAGCGTCGTGCTCGTCGCCGCGGTGGGATACGCGCTCGGTTTCAGATTTGCGTCGGTCGGTGGAGCGATTGGTGCGATTGCACTCAGCGTCGGCATCGGCTTCTCGTTCTCCTGGATGAACGCGGCCATCGCAGCGAAGGTGAAGAGCGCCGAGATGGTCGGCATGCTGAGCATGTTCTGGCTGTTCCCACTGATGCTGGCAAGCACAGTGTTCACACCGGCGGAGCAGATGCCGGGTTGGCTTCAGGGATTCGCCAAGTGGCAGCCGATCTCCGTGGTTGCCGATGCGGCGCGGGACCTGAGCAACGGCGTATCTGCAGGTGGCGTCGTCCTGTGGTCGATCGTCTGGATTGTCGGTCTGCTTGCCGTTTTCATGCCGCTGTCGGTTGCAGCGTACAGGAAGGGATGATGACAGCGACCGCAAGCGATCGGATCATCGAAGCAACCTTCACGCTCATCTCGGAGGGCGGGCTGGGCGGAGTGACGATGACCGAGATCGCCGACCAAGCCGGGGTTGCTCGCCAGACGCTCTACAACCACTTCTCCGACGTGGAGCAGATCGTCGTCGCGGGGATCGAACAGTATGCACACACGGGGTTCGCTCACCTCGTAGACCTCCTCGAAGCAACCGACACTGCTGCAGCGAAGATGGAGCTGCTGGCTCGCTACACGGTCGTTGAAGGGCGCCACGGCCACGGTGTTGGCGACGTTCGCAGCGCTCTCTCGCCTGAGGCCCGTGCTCATCTCGATCGACACCAGACCGATTTCAGGGCCCTTGTGGCATCGATCATCGCGAACGGTGTGGCAGACGGCTCGTTCGATCCCGGTCTCGACCCCGATCGGTATGCGGTGTTGGTACAGGGATTGTTGCTGTCGTCCTCAGATCTCGCCTCGGAGGGCAGCGATCCGGCAGAGCTTGCCGCGTTGATCTCGGAGTCGATACTTCGAGTACTCCGGTCTCCCTGAGCACCGGTAGCCTCAGGCTGTCGAGTCGGAGGGCCCGCACGAAGTCCAGAGAGGAACCGCTGATGAACTACCGCACCCTTGGCAGCACCGGCTACGACGTATCTGAGATCGGCTTCGGGGCGTGGGCGATCGGGGCCGACTGGGGGAACGTCGACGACATCACAGCGATGGCGGCCCTCCACGCTGCCGTTGATGCCGGCGTGAACTTCATCGATACGGCGGATGTCTACGGAGACGGCCGGAGCGAGCGATTCGTTGCGCGTCTTGTGCAGGAGCGATCAGATGCTGACCTCGTCGTCGCGACGAAGGCAGGACGACGCCTCGATCCTCACACGGCAGAGGGATACACCGGAGCCAACATCGAACGGTTCATCGACCGAAGCCTGACGAATCTCAGGTCCGACACCCTCGACCTCGTTCAACTCCATTGCCCTCCCACCGACGTCTACTACCAGCCCGAGCTCTTCGATGCGCTTGACGGGATCAAGGAGAAGGGGAAGATCCGGCACTACGGCGTCAGCGTCGAACGGGTCGAAGAAGCGATGAAGGCGATCGAGTACCCCGGCGTTGAGACGGTCGAGATCATCTACAACATGTTCCGCCAGCGACCGGCCGTGCAGTTCTTCGACATGGCCAAGACAGCGAACGTGGGGATTATCGTCCGGGTCCCTCTTGCCAGCGGCATGCTCACCGGGCGGATGACTGCCGACACTGTGTTCGCCGCCGACGACCATCGTGCGTACAACCGCCACGGCGAGGCATTCGACGTCGGGGAGACGTTCGCCGGTGTTCCGTTCGAGACCGGACTCGCTGCCGTGAGCGAACTGATCGAAGTGAAGCCGGAAGGTTCGACGATGGCGCAGTTCGCTCTCCGGTGGATCCTCATGAGCGATGCCGTGTCGACGGCCATTCCAGGAGCGAAGAATCCCGAGCAGGCGATCGCCAATGCAGCGGCGTCGGATCTGCTGCCCATCGATGACAACACGACGGGGCACGTCGCCGATGTGTACGAACGGTCGATCAAACCCTCGGTCCACGCACGCTGGTAGTCGCGCCGCCTATCGTTCCCACCATGCGTATCGGATATCAGGGAGAGCCGGGCTCCTACAGCTACCGGGCCGTTGGCGAGTTGTTTCCGGATTGTGAGTCGGTCGGTTTGAAGGGGTTCGCGACCGCCTTTGCAGCCCTCGAGAACAGTGAGGTCGACCGACTCGTCGTCCCCGTTGAGAACTCGACTACCGGATCAGTGCTCCCCGTGCTCGATCGTCTCCCAGGAAGCATGGCGTATCAGCCGTTTGCGATCGTCGCAGAACATCTCGTCGAAGTCCGTCACGCCATCCTCGGAATCCCCGGAGCATCGATCGATGACATACGAGAAGTGAGATCCCATCCGGAGGCGCTCTCGCAGGCCGAGCACCATCTGCTTGAGCTCGGCGTTGAGTCATTCGCTCGCTACGACACGGCGGGCGCGGTGCGGGAGGTTGCGGAGCTCGGGGATCCTACGATCGCGGCACTCGCTCCGCCGGGAGCTGCAGAGATCCATGGACTCGAGATCCTGGAACAGAACGTCATGGACCGCGACCACAACACGACCCGGTTCGTCGTGCTCGCTCCCGGTGAGCCTCAGGTCGACCCTGGAGATGACAAGACGACCGTGCTGTTCACGACGTCCCATACACCGGGAGCGTTGGCACTCGTTCTTGCCGAGCTGGGGTTGCGTGGCGCCAATCTGACGCGGATCGAGTCCCGGCCATCGACCGAAGCCTGGTCGTATCGCTTCTTCGTCGATCTTGTCCACGAGCCCGGTCCTGAGGGACTCGCCAGAGTGATCGATCCGCCCCCCGCGACCTGTGCCGACCTCTGGGTCCTCGGCAGCTACGTTCGGGTGGCGGAGTAATCGGGTCCGTCTCACCCGGGAGTTCGACAACTACCGTGTTGGCAGGAGGCACAACGGATGGCGACCAGTACAGCGAGCTTCGGCGCGGGAAAACGGGAGAGCCACGATTCTTCCGCCTACTACGCACGGCGCATGACCCGTTCTCCGGAGCCCGGACAGGTCGGCGAGGTACGCGACGCGCCGGCCAACGTGCTCGATCAGGTCTTCGTGCAGTCATCCGAGTCGATGAGCCAACTCCCCGACAACTGTGTCGCTCTCATGGTGACCTCGCCGCCGTACAACGTCGGCAAGGACTATGACGAGGATCTTGATCTTGAGGAGTATCTGAACCTGCTCAGGCGAGTCTTCACCGAGACCTATCGGGTCGTCGAACCCGGAGGACGGGTCGCGGTGAATGTGGCGAACCTCGGCCGCAAGCCATACCTCCCGCTCAACCACCTGGTCGGCGTTCTCTTCACCGAGATCGGGTTCTCGCTGCGTGGCGAGATCATCTGGAAGAAGGCCAAGGCGGCAGGCGGATCGACGGCGTGGGGATCATGGCAGTCGGCGAAGAATCCGACGCTGCGTGACGTCCATGAGTATGTGATCGTTGCGTCGAAGGAGTCGTTCCGCCGGAAGCGAAGCGGCGAGGACACGATCTCGAAGGAGGACTTCCTCGCGGCGACGATGTCGGTGTGGGACATCCTTCCGGAGTCGGCACGCAGAGTCGGGCACCCTGCTCCGTTCCCGACCGAACTGCCGCGACGTCTCATCGAGTTGTACACCTTCAAGGACGACCTTGTTCTCGATCCCTTCCTCGGATCCGGATCGACGGCGATCGCTGCTGCACAGACCGGGCGGCACTATGTCGGCTACGAGATCGACCAGGAGTACGCCGCCCTTGCGGAGAACCGGATCGCGTCGGCCCGAGCCGGTCATCGGAGTACGCCGCGGTGACCGGACAGTCAGTTCGCTCGGACGCACCGATGGAGAGGGCCGTCCTTGCCACCATTCCGTTTCTGGTGATCGGCCTCATCGGGTCGATACCCCTTCTCCTTGTCCGCTGGTCGCCTCCACCGTTCACCATCGTGATCGTTCATCTCGCAGCACTCGTTCTGCTCGGACTGGTCGCTGTCATCCGCCTCGCACCATTGGCCGGTGATGGTTGGTTCGTCGGGCATGCATGGCCGGCGTTCTGGCGGTTGTCGGCCTCCGGGATCTCGGTGGTGTTCCTGGTGACCGGCATGGTCGGTCTCGTGACGCTCGCATCCTCAGCCGCCCTGCGGTACCCACCGTCTCTTCAGTTTCTCCAACTGCTCTCTGCCCTCGACATTGCATGGGCGGGTGCCGCGCTGGTGATCGGGGTCCACCGGGCGTGGCGACTCCCCGCTGCGGTAACGGCCGGCACGTTGCTCGCGATCATCTGCGTCTGGTCGATATGGAAATACCTGGACGTCGTTGGATTCGGTCCGACCGGTGAGTGGATCGTCGACTCGGAAGCCCTGGCCACGTACGTTCTGCCGTTCGACGTGGCCGCCGCGGTGATGGCCATCGGGGCATTCGTGTTTGGGACGCGCCGTCAGGCGATGGAGCAGGCGAGTCCCCAGTCGTAGGGTGCGTACTCGACCCTCGGCGATGAACCGGCTATCCACTCCGCGTCTTCGGCAGGAAGCCACGCCGCGACGACTCTCGAGAGATCCTTCTTGCGTGAAGGGAGCCACGTCGGCATCCGGTGCGGTCGTGTGAAGTCGCCCCCGTACCAGAGGAAGATGCGGGAGAGCCTCAATACTCCGGCAGTTCGGTCGACTGCGGCACCGCCTCCGGCGAGGAACGAGCGCATTTGGTCATCGAGTTGGTCGTCGAGATTCTCTCCGAACGGCTCGTATCGCAACGTCGGGCACGAAACAGAACCACAGACGAGGGCGCCGTGGATTCTCGGATCCCCGAACCGGCGGAGCTTCCCATGTTCGATGTCGTTCAGCGACAGCGGCTCCCTGGCGATCGTTGCCCACGGTTCGTCGAACGCGCCCGGGATCCGAAGGACCGAGTGGGCGCCACGCTCGAAGGCATCGGCTGCAACGGCGAGCGCTCCAGCGTTGTAGAGATTGAGCCAGAAGGTAAGTGCCCCGTCATCGGACAGTGAGTCCGGATCGGTTGCCTCCATCCGAATCCGGAAGTCGCGCAGGTGCCCTCGTTCGTCCGGGAGTGTGGCGATGCCGCCGGTACGTAAGGTATCGAGGACATTTGTGAGATCCGAAGACTCTAGGGCGCCCGTGCCCGACGGATCGGGTCTTGAGACCCGCTTTGCTCGAAGAATCGAGAGCGCGACCGTTATCGGATTGGGCTGGTCGGTCATCGAGGGCGCTCCGGTGGTGGGTTCCCTCGCTCAACGACCGGAGAGAGATGTCTGTTCCCGCGGATCTGCCGTCAGCCTTAGGACGACCGGGGCTTGTACAAACGGAGGAACACGAATCCCGCCACGCCGGCCACGATCGAACCGATGAAGATGCCGATCTTGGCTTCGTCGGTGAAGAGGTATCCATCCGGACTCGACCGGAACGCGAGTTCCGAGATGAAGAGCGAGACCGTGAACCCGATACCCGCCAGTAACCCGAGGCCGATGACGTGAACGAAGGTCGTGCGTCGCGGTAGCTGACCCAGGTTGAGCTTGAGACCGAGCCAGGTTGCGGCGATGATCCCGATCGGCTTGCCCGCGATGAGGCCGACGGATACACCGAGCGCCACGGGGCTGGTCACGGCCTCGAGGACGTCGATGTCCACGAATCTGACACCAGCGTTGGCGAGGGCGAACAGGGGGATGATGAGGAATGACGACCATGGATGCAGGGCATGTTCCCAGCGCTCGAGCGGTGACACCGACTCCTTGGCGATCGCCGCGAGTTCCAAGGCATCCTGGTCGAGGCGGGCGTGCGCCTGCGGTGACACAGCGTCGCGATCCCAACGATCGAGGATCCACCCGGCTCGCCGGCGAAAACCCTTGTCGCTGTAGTAGGCACGGGCCGGGACCAGCAGGCCCAGGATGACCCCGGCAACCGTTGCGTGAACACCCGACTCGAGAAAGCCGTACCAGGCGAATATCGCCAGCGGGAGATAGAAGAACCCGGCGCGAATCCCCGCTCGGCTGGCAAGTGAGATCAGAACCAGCGCGGCGGCCGCGGCGATCAGCCAGAAAAAGGCAAGGTCGTCCGTGTAGAAGACCGCGATGACGAGGATCGCTCCAATGTCGTCGACGATCGCGAGAGCGAGGAGGAACAGCTTCGCACCGATCGGCACCCTGGTCGACAGCAAGGCGATCACGCCCACGGAGAAGGCAATGTCCGTTGCCATAGGAATCCCCCAGCCGGCGATCGCGTCGGAAGAACCGCTCGACGCGACGAACGCGACGTAGATGAGGGCGGGGACGACCATCCCGCCCAAGGCCGCCATGGCGGGGAGCGCTGCCTTCTTCACCGAGTTCAATTCGCCAACGACGAGTTCGCGCTTGATCTCGAGACCGACGACGAAGAAGAAGATCGCCATCAAGCCGTCGTTGACGAAGTGCTTCAGGGACTCGTGGAAGTGAAATCCGCCCACCTCGAACGTGATGTGAACTTCCCAGAACTCGAAATAGGTCTCGCCCCATGCCGAGTTCGCCCAGATGAGGGCAAGGATCGTGGCCGCGAGCAGCATGATCGCACCCGAGGCTTCGATGCGCATGAACCCGAGTGTCGGGCGAATGAAGCGCCTCGGGATCATCTTCTCGGAATGCATCCAGGTCTGGTGGAGCGGTTCGGTGTCTTGGTCCATACCGGTTGGGAGAATAGCGGTTCGTTGCCGACTGTCCGCATCAGTGGCTGGGTACCATCCACCATTCCAGCGCGCATCGAAAGGCTCTCGTGCTTCTCGACATCCTCAGGATCATCGGAGGGTTGATCGCCCTCATCTACGCAGCGGATCGGCTGGCGAAGTCGGCGGTGAGGATTTCACGCGCCTTCGGCGTGTCCGTCATCTTCATCGGTGCGGTCGTGGTCGGGTTCGGGACGTCCGTTCCGGAGTTCGTCGTGTCGGCGCTCGCGGCACTGGAGGGCGAACTCGATCTGGCCGTGAGCAACGTGATCAGTTCGAACATCTCGAATGTGACCCTCGTTCTCGGCTCGGCTGCACTCATAACTCCGATCGTTGCAAGGCGGCGAATCATCAAACGGGAGGGCGCTCTCATGTTCGCGTCCGTCGCCGTGCTGGCTGCCACACTTGCCAATGGGTCGCTCGATGCGTGGGAAGGATTCGTTCTACTTGGGCTGCTCGGGGTGGCTATCTGGCTCATGATTCGGTGGTCGAGAAGCGATCCGGATGCAGTGCTCGGTGCGGTCGATGACGAAGGGGAGTCGATTGCCGGCGAGGATGCAGAGGACATCGCTGCGTGGCGGAGAGAGGTGGGCAAGGAGATCCTCATCGGGGTGGGGGCGCTCATCGTTACGGTGATCGCCGCAGACTTCCTCCTCGATGGCGTCATCGGCGTCGGGGTGCAATTCGGGCTTTCGGCATTGTTCCTTGGCTTGATCACCGGCGTCGGCACGAGTCTCCCGGAACTCGCCGCCGGCATCGCTGCCGCTCGCAATCGGGAGCCGGAATTGGTGCTGGGGAACGTTCTCGGATCGAATATCTTCAACTCACTGGGAGTCGCCGGTCTCGCGGCGATTCTCGGACCCGGTCAGCTCGACGCGATCACCATTCCGCTGCTCGCTGTCATGGTCGGCGTGGTCTTCGTCGCCGGGGCACTCGCCCTCACCGGCAGACGAATCACCCGGGCAGAAGGCGCGATCCTGCTGGCAGCATTCGTAGCCTTTGTTGTCTACGCATTCGTATAGACCCAACCCGGGAGTCTGGCGTAGATAACGGCCGAATCGTGCCGTTATCTACGCCAGACCCCGAAGGGCTCACGGCTGGGGTGTCAGTGTCTGCACCGATTCGGCTGCTCCATCTACCTGGGCTCTTGTCCAGTTCATCGGGGAGTACTCGCCGGCGAGCCAGAGGG
>CAZWDQ010000038.1:0-4285 GCA_964632475.1 uncultured Acidimicrobiaceae bacterium | reverse complement strand
TCTACCTGGGCTCTTGTCCAGTTCATCGGGGAGTACTCGCCGGCGAGCCAGAGGGGGATCATGTCGTCGTAGTGGGGATGATCCGTGTGACCCGACTGGCCGGTCGTGTGAGTAGTCCGTGAACGCGACAGGTCGCCGAGGTCGACGAGCATCCGCATCGAGGGGAGCCACGTCGTCTCGAAGCCTTCGTGGGCGGTCCATCCGGTGGCGTTGACGAGATCGGCGCTGCCCGGGGTGGGGAGCGGGCCCCGGTTGAAGCGATCTTCGATCAATCCGATGCCTGAGTCTCCGAGCGTCTGGTTGCGGAAGACCGAGCCGTGCATCTCTCCCCAATTCCAGCCCTCGGGATCGTCTCCGAACCATCCGTTGAGGTCGTCGTACGCGGCGTCGAGCGATCGCTGGAGGATGGCATCGCGGTCCTCGGTCTCGCTCGTCGCTTGATCATCCCAGAATGGATCAGCCGGAGCCTCGAGCATCCGACCAATGACGTAGAACCAGCGTCCCGCACCGGTCGGCCAGTAGTCCTCGGGAAGGTCGTCATGGAAGGTGAATTCCATCACCCGGGCCCACACGGCGTTGAATGCCGCCGCGCCCGAGGAGTCGACCTGGTTGCCGAGATCCCACGACGCGAACACCGCATTGAGAGGAGAGTCCAAGGCTGCCAGAGAGGGCAAGACCTGTTCCGCGTTGAGGCTGTACGAATCGAATTGGATCGAGGCGTGCTCGTCGAGACCGATCGGGGAGTTCGACCCGACGAGGTCGACGATTCTCCGCGCGCGGTAGCCAAAATTCCAGTCGTACGTGAGCATGTACGGGTAGTCGTCGTCGATGACCGCATTGTTCGCTGTGACGATGTAGCCGCTCTCGGGATTAAACGATCGCGGAAGCTCATCGAAGGGGATCTCTCCTGTCCACTCGTACTCGTCGGTCCAACCGGGCACGGGGAGCGCTCCGTCACCACTCGCCCGGATCGGTATTCGGCCGGGGGACTGGTACCCGATGTTGCCTTCAACGTCCGCATAGACGACGTTCTGTGCCGGGACGGCGAACGACCGCAACGCTGCGCGGAAGTCGTCCCAATTGGCAGCAGTGTCGAGACCGATGAACGTCTCAACAATGCCCGGGTTCGTATCCAGTGCCGTCCATCGAAGTGCTATCGAGTATGGGCTCGGCGTCTCGATACCCGAACTCGAGAACTCCTCCAGGTCTCCGTAGGCGTCCGAGATGATCGGGCCGTGTCTGGTGGCTTTGACCTCGATCGTGACCGGGTCGCCGCCTGCGACCTTGATCGTCTCCTCGTGGATCTCCATGTCGACCCAGGCACCGTTCACCTCGTACTGATTCGGATCGGAGGGGTTGATCCTCTCGATGAAGAGGTCTTGCACATCGGGCCCGAGATTCGTGAATCCCCAAGCGATGTTCGCGTTGTGGCCGATCACAACGCCTGGCACACCGGCGAACGAGAAGCCTGCGACATCGAATGGGCAGGCGTCCGACACGTCAGTGCAGTGGAGGCCGTTCTGATACCAGATCGACGGCATCTGAATACCGAGGTGAGGATCGTTCGCGAGGATCGGTGATCCCGTATCGGTGTGTTTCCCGGAGACAACCCAAGAATTGGAGCCGATGCCGGCTTCGGGATCGCCCGCTCCGAGCGCAGTGACCAGATCGAGTTTCGCCTGGATGGAGGTCAGGGCCGTGCGGATTCCGGGGGTCGCCCGCAGAGATGGCGTCGGGGACGAGTCGTTCGTGCCGGCAGGCACGATGAACGGATTGATCTCACCCGGGTACGGAGGAAACAGTTGGGCGACCTGGTCTTCGCTGAGCGATCCGAGCAGCATCGCTCGCTCGATCTCGACATCCATGTTGCCGCGCAGATCCCATGCCATGGCGATCCCCCACGTGAGGGTGTCGACGGGGTTCCAGGGTTCCGGGTCGTAGGTGTGGTTCATGAGTTCGAGGATCGTGTACTCAAAGCTCAGATCGGCCGGTGACTGGGTCGCGAGGTAGGCGTTCACGCCCTCGGAGTAGGCGTCCATGATCTCCCGGTCCTCGGGGGTTGCAGCAGCAAGTTGAGCGGTGGCAACGTCGTGCCATCCGAGAGTCCGCAGGAAGGTGTCGGTCTCCACTTGGGAGGCGCCGAACATCTCTGAGAGCCGTCCCGATCCGATGTGACGCCAGACGTCCATCTGCCAGAACCGTTCCTGGGCATGAACGAACCCCTGCGCCATGAAGAGGTCGTGTGGGTTGTCGGCATAGATGTGGGGGATGCCCATGTCGTCGCGTACGATCTCGACGCCGGCATTCAGATTGGCCACAACGACATCCCCTTCGACGTCGGGGAAGGCCCTCCGAACCGAGACCTGGCCGACGAGTGCCACGCCGAGCACCACGATCGCGATGAGGGCAGCGAGTGCTCCGAGGACAACCTTCCACCATCTGCGCGACTGCTTCGGCCCGTCGCTCGGCGCTGCTGAATCGCTCATGACCGGCGATCGTACTCGTTTCCTCTGGCCCGGCACCGTCGTACTATGGGGGTATGGAAGACGCGACAGGACCGGCAAACACGGACAGCGACGAGGAGCCGATCACTCCGCAGATGATCGATGCTCCCATCGACGAGGGGGACCAGAGCGGCGGCACGTTCGTGACCGAGCCATCGAAACTCATCCGGATCGCCTCGATGACCAGGGCGATGCTCGAGGAGGTTCGATCGTCCGGCATGGACGACTTCGGTCGCCGGAGGCTGCTCGCCGTCTACCACCGGTCGATCGATGAATTGCGGGATGTGCTCTCCGACGATCTCAAAGAGGAACTCGACTCCATCTTCGTGCCGCTCGAGAGCGAGACCCCGACCGAAGCGGAAATCAGGGTCGCCCAGGCACAGCTCGTGGGATGGCTCGAAGGCCTGTTCCACGGTATTCAGGCATCCCTGTGGTCTCAGCAGATGTCCGCACAGGCCCAGCTCGAGCAGATGGGTCGTCGCAAGGCGCTCGAGACGTCGAGTGATGAGGATCAACCGGGGCTCTACCTGTAGGCCGACGCGCTCGACGGTCTGTCCATCAGCCTCACGCTACGATGCCCCGATCGTCTGAAGGGATGGTCGGTCGTGCAGGCGCAGATTTCGATGTCGGGGACTATCGCTTGCCGACAGAGGCACACGGACCGGTGGGGAGCACCGACATCGAAGTGTTCAACACACCTGGATTCTTCAGCAAACTTCGAGAGCGGGTCACGGAGAAGATGGATCGGCAAGCCACCGAGGCCGGATACCCGACAGCGTGACGCCGCAACACTGAGTATCGTCGGCATCGATGAGACTGCTTTCCTTCGCTAACGACATCGACCTTGACCGACCGATCATGCTGCTCGCCATGTCCGGGTGGGTGGATGCCGCATCGGTTGGTACCGATGCCATCGAACTCATCGCCGACGGTGGTGATGTGATCGCCGCATTCGAACCCGATGCACTCTTCGACTATCGGTCGTCCCGTCCCGTGCTGAGTTTCTCGTCCGGTGAGTTGACCGAGATCTCGTGGCCACGTCTCGAGATCGTTCAGCGCACCGTCGACGGCGTTGATCTGCTCATCGTCTCCGGGAACGAGCCGGATTTTCGGTGGCAGCAACTGACGCGGGAGTTCGTCGAACTCGCCGATCGCTACAACGTGAGCCGGTTCGTGACACTCGGGGCCGTGCCGGCGCCGGTGCCGCATACTCGCCCGGTTCGGGTCGTGTGCACGACGTCGGATCCCGATCTGCTCCTCGAAGCCGACGAGATGCTGCCCAACGATCTTGTCGTACCCGGCGCTGCAGTCAGCGTGCTCAGGCAGGGGATAGCCGATGCCGGCATACCCGCGATCGGGTACTGGGTGCAGACACCTCACTACCTCCAGAATCCGTTCTATCCCGGAGTGCTGAGCCTGATGGAACGGGTCGGTGACCAGGTCGCTGTCGAGTTTCCGCTCGCCGACCTTGCGGAGAAGGCCTCAGCACAGCTCGAGGAGATCGATAGCGACCTTTCGGAGCGATCAGACGCCAAGCAGTACGTGGAACGGCTCGAGCAGATGCACGACAGGCAGGATGAACAGGACCAGCCGCCGCCGATCTTCTCCTTCGAGGACATCCCATCTCCCGATGAGATCGGCGCAGAAGTAGAGAAGTTCCTGCGATCGACAGAGGATGAGTAGATCAGTAGATCAGTAGATCAGGCAGACTCCCTACGGACTACGAACTACGGACTACGGAGCACGAAGTGCTCGCTCAGTTCCCCACGATTCCCACGAAC
>CAZWDQ010000037.1:0-17768 GCA_964632475.1 uncultured Acidimicrobiaceae bacterium | reverse complement strand
CCGCCGGGGCCACTATGTCAGGCCACACCACTTACACAGAGCATCTGACAGGCCCCCTTCAGTAGCGAAGGCGTTGTCGAGGGCACCCCACGTATAGGGGCCCGTCTTTCCATCATCTTCGAGACCCGCCCACGCCTGGAACCACATCACGGCAGCTGGCGTCGCACCGCCGCCGCTGCTCGTTCCGTAGACGCCATCGACAGAGGTGGTGTAGCCCGGCTGTCCGTCATAGTGCATGATGGTCTGCACCCCGCTTGTGAGGTCGCTCACACGGTAGTGGATCCAGTCCGTCAGGCAGTTGTCCCCCCAGTACTGAGCGTCCGCGACCGTGTCACAGGCCGCAGCCGGCGACGCTGATGCAAGCATCCCGAACGTGATTGTCACGATTGCGACGAAACCCAGTCGCATTCTGTATGGCATGGAGCGCCGTCCCTGGCCGCTCTCATCCGGTGGTGCGATCTGCCCCGTCGAGACGTGCCCGATGTCGGTCCGATGCGCAGCCCAACGTGTCAGGGTGCGGCGCCTTGTCGCTGCGCTTGCGATTCTTCGATCTCCGATCTCCGATCTCCGATCGGCGCTCGGTCGGTTGTTTGGTTCCGCATGTTCGCTCCTCGCTCTTCGGCGGCTCCGGTTGGGCCTTCACCTGCGCTTCGCGTGAGCCGTCGATCGTGTTCCCGGATGGGCTCAAGATCGGTCCGGTAGGCCACATGCGGAGGTTCTCGCGCACGTGGACAAGCCCTCCCTGTGCATCATCTGGGGAACAAGAACCGGGCCTGGCGCGAAGAGATAGGGGTAGGGGATACCGCGCGGGTGTTTCCAGTCGACAGGAGTGGCCAGATGTTGAAGATCGCTGCAGGGACTCCAGCGGCTCTTGCTGTGGGAGTTGAGTGTTGATGAGGCGTCGTTTCACCGTTGTTGGTGTGTTGTTGGTTGTGGTTGCTGCTGCGGTTGTGGGGTGGGTGGCGGCGGCGGAGATCAAGTCGCCTGCGCAGGTTGCGGCGGAGGTGGAGCCCCCAGAGCCGTCGTTGATCACGGTGTCGGTGGAGGAGATGGTGATCTCGAACGATGTGGTGACGCGCGGGACGGTGCGGTTCGAGCAGCCGGAGAGTGTGGTGGTGTCGTCGGTGGCGTTGGAGGGTGTGTCGCCGGTCGTGACCGAGATGCCCGGGATCGGTGACGAGTTCGTCGAGGGTGACGTTTTGTACGAGGTTGCGGGCCGTCCGACGTTCCTGTTGGAGGGGGATCTGCCGTTGTTCCGTACGGTGCGGATCGGCGATGAGGGTGAGGATGTGCTGCAACTGCAGGAGGCGTTGGACAGGCTCGGGTTCGAGATCACGGAGTTCGACGGCGTGTATGGCGATGAGACGGAGGGGGCGGTGGTCGCGTTCTACGAGTCTCGGGGCTACGCGCCGTTGGAGCCGACGGACATGGCTCAGGAGGCGTACACGTCGGCGAGGGACGCGTACAACGCGAGCAAGGATTTCGTTGCTGATGCGCAGCGATCCGTTACTGCCGCGAAGGCTGTGGAGGCGGCAGCGGCTGAGGCTGTGAAGGTCGCTCAGGATCGTCTCGCACAGGCTGAGGCAGGTACGCACCCGGATACGGGTCTTCCGGCGACGCCTGAAGAGTTGGCCGTGTTGCGTTCCGACGTCGACGCCGATGTCGCGATGCTGTCGGATGCGACGGCGCAGGTGGTTGGGGCGAATTCGGGGTTGAAGAGCGCGAAGCGTTCCCAGTCGGCTTCGGGTGCGGTGTTGTCCACGGCGCGGTCTGCATTGGGGTATCCGGCGCCGGAGACCGAGTTTCTGTTCTTCGCTGCGTTCCCGATCCGGGTGGATTCGGTGCTTGTTGGGCGTGGTGACGTGGCGGCGGGTGAGATCATGCAGGTGTCGGGTGCCCGGTTGGCGATCGACTCGGCGGTGAAGCTCGCCGAGGCCGAGTACGTCGAGGTGGGTGCCCCGGTGCAGATCGAACTCGATCGCCTGGGAATTTCGACGACGGGGACGGTGTCGTTTGTGGCCGGTGGGCCGGGGACGAACGACGTTGCGGTGGATCGTGTCTACATCGAGATCCTGCCCGATGAGGTGCGTGCTGATCTCAACAACACGAACGTCAAGTTGACGATCCCGGTTGCTTCCCGGTCGACGTCGGGTGCGGTGTTGGCGGTTCCCGCGGCGGCGTTGTCGGCGACCGGTGCTGGTGACACGATTGTCACTGTTGAGGACGCCGACGGCACGACCCGGTCGGTGACGGTGACACCGGGCCTGTCGACGACGGGCGGGATGGTCGAAGTCACGCCGACTGAGGGCGACCTCGAAGCCGGTGATCGTGTCGTCGTCGGATTCCAGACCGGATCGTGACCTCTTCCGCCACCGTGCCGGTTGTCGAACTCGAGGGAGTGTCCCGCACGTTCGTGGGGTCTCCTCCGGTCGAAGCGGTGCGCTCCACGGACCTGACGGTCAACGAGGGTGAGTACGTGTCGGTGGTGGGGCCGTCGGGTTCGGGCAAGTCGACGCTGCTGCACCTGTTGGGTTGTCTCGACCGGCCTACCGACGGGACGTATTGGTTGCGCGGCATCGATGTCGGGGCGTTGCCCGACGGCAAGCGGACGGCGTTGCGTGGACGGGAGATCGGGTTCGTGTTCCAGTCGTTCCACCTGCTGCCGCATCGCACCGTGTTGGAGAACGTCGTCACCGGCATGCTCTACAACCGGACACCGAGACGCCAACGCCGCGGCCGGGCGACCGAGGCGCTCGAACGTGTTGGCCTCGGCCATCGTATGGGGTTCACGCCGACGAAGCTGTCGGGCGGTGAACGTCAACGTGTCGCTATTGCGCGCGCCATCGCTGCGGGGCCGTCGCTGCTGCTGTCGGACGAACCGACCGGGAACCTCGACAAGGCAACCACCGAATCGCTCCTCGACCTGTTCGACGAGCTCCGCTCCGACGGGTTGACACTGATCGTCATCACCCATGACGCCGCAGTCAGTCGCCGCGCCGATCGTAGGATCGAGATCGTCGACGGCGTCATTGCTGAGGCCACGCCATGAGCGGCCCCCGGATTGTCCGGTCCCGGTTCTCGCTGCGGGACCTCGTTGCCGAAGCAGGCGCAGGGATGCTCGCCCGGCCGGGACGCACCGTCCTCACGGTGTTGGGCACTGTGCTTGGCATCGCGGCGCTCGTCGCCACGTTGGGGTTGGCGAAGACCGCAGGGAACCAGATCGTCACCCGTTTCGACGCACTCGCCGCCACATCGGTCACCGTCGAGAACCGCACCCAAGGATTCTCTCTCTCCGGGGCACAGGAGTCCCACATTCCCTGGGACGCCGAGGACCGGCTCACCCGCCTCAACGGCGTCGTCGCAGCCGGCACCGAGAGCCTCATCAACACGGAAGGCGAACTCGCCCGATCCGTCCCGATCAACGATCCCCTGGGGCAGTCCGAGTTCTCGATCGACCTCTACGCCGCGTCGCCGGGTCTCTTCGAAGCCATCGGAGCGACCCTGCAAACCGGCAGGTTTTTCGACCAGGGCCACGACGAACGCCGCGAGCCCGTTGCCGTCCTCGGCCCGGGAGCCGCACGCAGACTCAACATCTCCCGCGTCGACCAACAACCCGCCATCTTCGTCGGCGACACCACCCTCGTCGTCGCCGGCATCCTCAATGACGTCAGCCGTGAACCGGTCCTCCTCGACGCGATCATCATCCCCAACGGCACCGCCAACACCCTCTTCGACCTCCAGGCCCCAGCCGAAGTCCAGATCCGCACCGAACTCGGCGCCGCACAACTCATCGGACAACAAGCCGCCACCGCCCTCTCACCCAACGACCCGTCACTGCTACGCGTCACCGTCCCACCCGAACCCAAAGCCGTCAAAGAACAAGTCGAATCCGACGTCAACACCCTCTTCCTCGTCCTCGGCGGCATCGCCCTCTTGGTCGGAGCGATCGGGATCGCCAACGTCACCCTCGTCTCCGTCCTCGAACGCGTCGGCGAGATCGGACTCCGCAGAGCCGTCGGCGCCACCCGCCGACACATCGCTACACAATTCCTCGCCGAATCTGCAGCCATGGGACTCGTCGGCGGCGTCATCGGCGCCTCCATCGGCGTCCTCGCCATCGTTGCCGTCTCCGCCACCCGACAATGGACCCCGGTTCTCGACGCATGGGTCCCACTCGCCGCACCCCTCGTCGGCGCAGCCACCGGACTCATCGCAGGCCTCTACCCCTCATGGCGAGCCGCCTCCCTCCAACCCATCGAAGCACTCCGAACCGGCACCTAACCCACCGCCGGGAACACGAATGGTCTGTACCTGTTTTCGTGGAGCCAGCTCACTTGAATCAAGCGTGCGGTGGACGGTCGTCACCAACCTCACGCGAATCCAACTCCATAGCGTGTCCATCGCGCGACGTGATGTGAAACGTGGCTTGGGCACACGTAGCGACGCCAACCCGAAAGCCAGTCCAGGTGAGAGTCCTACCCGGTCGCACACGCAGCCGATCCAGGAACTCCGGATCGGCAGGGAGAAGGTGTGGGGTCGAAGATGAAGCCGGTCCGTTCGGGCAATGTCAGAGCAGTTGGCTATGACAGCGACACGGAGACTCGCTTCGTGGACTTCAACAACG
Organism: uncultured Acidimicrobiaceae bacterium; assembly: GCA_964632475.1. Taxonomy (GTDB): domain Bacteria; phylum Actinomycetota; class Acidimicrobiia; order Spongiisociales; family UBA5794; genus JAHEEL01. The sequence goes on along the minus strand of CAZWDQ010000037.1, from coordinate 13,144 downwards.
GCTCGAGGCTGATCGCCGAAGCCGTCCGTAGGACAGCTACCAAGCACGCCCGTTGCTAGCACACTGACCGCTTGTGACGAGCCGTGATTTTCAGTTGTTTTGGAGTTGGGCCAGTTCGTCGTTGTAGGTCTCAGCAAACAATTGAGCGTACTCAGCGAGAATCTCGTCGCGGCGGTCCTCTATCTGAGCCCAACAGGTGTGAGCCGATAGGGTCACTTCAATGTCGAAGAGCTTCAATTGCTCAAGGCGCCCTCGGATCTCTTCATCGTCGGAACTGGATCCACGGATTTCTGTGATGCGGCGCTGCAGGCCGTCCATGTGGTCCCCGGGTTTGTGGTAGCCGTCGAACCCGTTGGAAGTCATGCAGATCGCCCAATCGTCATGAACCCCGGCAAGGCGATCGTCTCGCCAAGCGCCGCTCATGTGCTCTCCGTACGCCTCGTTCAGGGAGACTCGAGTCAAGTGTTCAGGATGATCCCGTAGGTACTCGTCCTCGGCCCAGCGAACACAGCCTCCCGGGATGACATCGCTGTCGATCGTGACGGTCTCGTGCAGGATCTCCCAAAACGCCTCATCGGCGACGGTGTCAGGGGTGTCGGCTACCGCTTCTGTGAACGTCTCTTCGCCGTGGTCCATCATCCACAGTTCCCATGCGACAGTCGCGGAACCAATCGCCCGAATTCGATCGATACCGGTGAGTCCAGGCGCCAAGTCGATTTCACCGGAGTTCCGGGTTGGCCCTTCGTAGTCGAAGCCGTTACGGGTCATACATGTGATGACAAGGTCGTCCAATGCGGCCGTACGGATCCGATCTTGCTCGTTGGTCTCCTGGATGATGGCTTCAACGTCATGAGACGTTAGATCGACAGGAACCTCGGAGCAGGCCGGTCCAACAAGGGTCAGGGAGGCCGCAGCGGCGACCCCCCAGACTCTTGGGGCCGAACGGAATCTCACCATGTGTAGGAGATGTACCTGGTTGTGCCGGAAACCGAGTTCTTCAAATAGTGCCAAGTCTGCGTCCCCGCCGGTGGGGTCGCAGACACTCTGTCGATGAAGTAAGGGTAGGAGCTGTCGTAGCTAAAGGGCGATACATGGAACGCCACGCCGACCTTCTTACAGTCGAAGTCACTTGAACTGGTCGAAGCCTGGTAGTACGAGTAGTAGCCGTTGTTCGCTTGCACCGAGCAAGCTCCATGGTTGAACGTGATCGCTTCCGCCGGTTCCGGTGCTGCCACGGTGGTGAGCATTGCAGCCAGGGTGGCGGCAACCAGCAGGGCCGCACCTTGGCGAGTTGTTGTGAGCGTCATCTTGGTGTGTCCTTTCTCTACACATCCCACGCCACGCAAGCCTGTGCCACCCTGCTGCGGCGGCTCCTCCTTTCGTGTCCTTCGTCGAACCTCAGCGATGCTGGACAGCTTGCGAGCCTTCATCTACCTATTCGCGATTCGAGCCAGTGTGTTCCCCGGGACTCCATACGTCACTGGGGCCAGGCAACGAAATGCTCCGCCCGTCGGCAACGATGCGGTGCTTGCCCATTCGCAGCGCCGAGTAGATTCCTGGTGTCTCAACTCGATTGTTGGTGGTGCGCTACCAGCCAGCGCGTGCTTGGCGTGCAGCAACAGATGCGATGACTGGATGTAGTCACGGATCATCTCCGGCCGGTGCAGACGCTGGATCGCTTGGTGGTCGAACTCCAGCGGTGTGGCATTGAGCGTCCAAACGCAGACCCCGCAAGAACCCCACACGCCACCGAGAACCGACGCGAAATGACGAACAACCGTGAGCAACGAAAATGTTGCCATACAAGGCTTCTCTGCGAAACTCCAGGTCAGGGCACCGCCCCAATCAGTCTCGACACGGCAGTTGCAACTGGAGAGCGCCACTGAGGGCGCGTAGGGGGCGCGAAAAGGTGCGGAAGCTGGTGATTCCGTTGAGATGCGTTGAACCACCCCGGGTCGTCTCGAGGCTGGTCTTCCCCGGGTTTCTCGGAGTTGGGTGTTTGAATCGGTGGGCTTGATCCTGTAGAGGAAGTCCTCACAGCCTGCTCGCGATTGGGCGTCGTTCGGCGTACCGTGGAGACATGGAACTGAGCACCTGGGCGGAGAATCACGCAGGTGACCTGCTGACTCCGAGAGGGCGTCGGTGGCGGCATGCGCGGGCAGTGGCTGATACGGCACGACAGCTGACGATCGGACTGTCACCGGAGGATGCCGATGTCTTGGTGGCTGCGGCGTACCTTCATGACGTCGGTTACGCGCCAGCGCTGGCGATCACGGGGTTCCATCCGCTGGACGGTGCTCGGCATCTGCGCGTACTCGGGTACGAGCGGCTCGCAGGCTTGGTCGCTCACCACGCCCAGGGGCGTCACGAGGCCAAGCTCCGAGGTCTCGAGGAGGCGCTTGCTGAGTTCGACGACGAGGACAGCCTCGTGTCGGCTGCTCTGGCGTATTGCGATCTAACAACCGGGCCGAGTGGAGAGCGGATGACGCCCGGTCAGAGACTGCTCGATGTCGAAGCTCGCCATGGCGAGGACAGCCCCGTTACCAACGGACTGCGAGCGGCGTGGCCCGACCTGATGCATTCCATCGACCAGGTGACGGAGCTTCGAAACCATCCCGCAGAGCCCGTGGTCGCTCAGCCAAGGTAGGGCTCGTCCCGATTGTCGAGGAAGTGCTGGATCCGGAGGCGGATCGACGGGTGAATGTCCATAGCCTCGATCTCGTTGGGACTGAAATAGTCGACCTCGCTCGTCTCATCGCTCGTCGCCAACTCGCCACCAATGGGCCGGCACGCGAAGCAGATCGAGAACTGCTGACGTACCTCACCGTCGGAGTACGCCACAACGTGCTGTGGATTCGAGTAGATCCCTACCAGCGACACGACCTCGACGTCGATGCCGGTCTCCTCCTTCACCTCTCGAATCGCCGTCTCGGCGATCGTCTCGCCAGGCTTCATCGTGCCGCCCGGGATGGTCCAGAGATTGTTGTCGGTGCGTTTGGCCATGAGAAGACGGCCGTCTTCTTCGGTAACGACCGCGGACGCGGTGGGAACGACCCGGGTTGCAAGGGGGCCGTCAGGCTCGTTGAAGTGATCGGTGCGGGTCATGGTGCCGGGATCGATTCGGCAACGGCCCAGACACCATGGAAGAGCACGACGCAAGGACCAGCCGCACCAGCGGCATGACCACATGGAGAGCCGGATGCAGTGGAAGTTGCACGTCCGGTTCGGAGGAGACGATGGTCGGGGGGTGTCATCGGCCTGGCCGAGAACCGTACACCTCGATCATTGAGGCAAGGTAGTCGAGGTATGTCTGAGCGTCGCCGACGAGTTGGCCCTCGTATTCGGCTGCGATGTCGACAAGGGCGGATTCGTGGGGTGCGATACATGCGAGGTCGGCTAGGGCAACGAGCATTTCCTCACGCGAGAGCTCTTCGAGGGCACCCTCGTCGTGTGACAGTGTGGCGCTGTCCATCTTCGGCCCGAATTGGTCAAAGATGGCTGATCTTCGATTCTCGAAGTGAAACCCTTCAGCTGCCATGCAGCGGGACCATTCGTCCATGATCTCGGAGTACCGCGCGTCGGCCTCAAGCCGCTGCACCGCCTCGAGTTGCAGCTGACTCACACCTTCCACCGCATCGAGGTAGCCCGGGTCGTAGCCGGTGAAGCCGCATCCGTCAGGGATCGAATCGGTCGTGGTCGGTGCGCCGAACAGGGCGCGGGTGTACTCAGCGCGTTCGTCTGGGCTCATCGCGGCAACGATCGCTGGGTTGGGGTCGTCTTCTTCTGCTGCCCATCGGAGCCGTACCTGTTCTGCCAACCCGAATCCGTATTCGGCCACATACTCGGCGTCGGGTATCGCAGCGAGGGTTCCCGGGTCTGCATGGGTGTCGGGGTTGCGTGGAACATAGGGGATGTACTCGAAGCCCTGTGCGGCCATGCATGCCGCGGTTTGCTCTTCTTGGGCCATGACGACAGCCCGAGTGTCGAGTCCGGCGAACAGGGCCACTTCGTCGTAGGTGAAGGTCTGGGGGTCGGGTGCTGAGTCGCACGCGACCCCCAGCACGGCGCCGACGGCAAGAACACTGAAGATCCGACCCCACCTACTATGAAGCATGCTGTCGCGTACTCCTAAGCGCAGTACTTCGACCCGTAATATACGCCCTGGTAGATCAACCCGAAGTTGTAGTAGTCCTTCTTCCAGTAGGTCTGTTCGCCGGAGCCCGATGGAATCGTCGAGTACACGTAGTGGGTCGAGTATATGTGCGGATTGGTGACGTGGGTGTGGTAGTACCTCGACACCGGATAGCACTCCATGGTAGCGCTGGCGAGCGATGGCGCCAAGAGCGCGAACACCACAAACAGGGCTGCAGCAGCGTATGTGAATCGTCTACCTATCGAACGGGCCATATCGTTGCTCCTTCTCGTGACACGAAACCGTGGACGGACACTTCGCCGGGTATTCGCGTGGGCGATGATTCTTGTTCCCGGGAATTCGCTCGGGAGCTCGTCGATGCAGAACAAGCCTGAAGCGCCAGCGGTCGCGACCAGGCCCTGTCCCCCATCCCAGGATGAGGCGGACCGCCTGGGGAGTTGGTCTTGTCTCGGTCTTGTCGAGTCGGGATACTCGAATCGGTGGTATCTGAGACCCGTCAAAGAAGGTCATACATGCCGTTCCAATGCCACGCAATCACCACCCCCGCCATACCCGCCCGATGCCGAACTGAACCGCCTCGGGTTCAGTGGAGACTCTTGGCGTGCCTTGGGTTTCGCGTAGGCAGCTTTCCGGATTCATGCTGCTGTTGTTTCTTGGTGTCGAGTCTCGAACTCGACGGGTGTCATCATTCCCAGGGGTGAGTGACGCCGTTGTCGATGGTGTCAGATTTCGAGGTGCTCGAAGATGGCGTTGGCCAATTCGATGCAGGTCTTCCATCGGCGGCTGTCGAGCAGCCCGACCTGCATCCGGCTCGAGAACGATTCGATGACGGCGTTATTGAACGGGTTGCCGACCGATCTCATCGATGGCACCAGCCCCGAGTCGGTGGTTCGCTGGGTGAACGCCCAAGACGTGTATTGGGCGGATTCAACTGGTCGTCGCAACACCTTGAGCGTGAGGAGTTGCGATGGCAGGGAAGAAACGTCGGCCGGCTGAACGGGTGTTGCGTCCGCCGCTGCGGTCTCCGGGGCGGCAGCCGGGGTGGCGTCGTGGCCGCTGATAGGTGAGGAGGCATGTAATGAGGCTACGAGAGATCACGACTTCGGCTCGAACAAGCGTCGATCATGCAGTCGACAGGGTCGCCAATCAGGACCAGGTCCAGGCAGTGCGGCGGTTCGCCAAGCTCGAACGGGTCCTTGCCGGTTTGTGTCTGTTTATCCCGGTGCTACTGATCGCTTTCGACTCGGGGTCGATCCGCGACAGTATCAGCGCCTACTTCGACATGGACCAGAACCAGATCTTCTACTACCCGCTCACCGTCGCAGCGATGCTATTCGTCGTCAACGGCGTCATCAAACACAAACACTCGTACAACGCCGTGTTGGGTCTGATGCTCTCTGGTGTGATCCTCTTCAATCACAATGACGCCGGTGTGCTGCATACGGTCTTCACCGTGGCGTTCTTCGGAGGGAACGCCGTGGTCATCCTGCTCTTCTCGGAAGGGACGCTGCGACGCTACAAGGAGATCTTCGTCTTGGGAATCGTTGCGGCGATGACCGCCTACTTCGTCTTCGATTGGTTCACTCTGTTCTGGGCGGAGTGGCTGTCATTCATCATCATCGCCGCCCACTACATCCTCGACTCATGGGACAGGGACTGCTACAACGCCGTTCCACGACACAGCCCGGCTACCTGATTCCAGAAGCAACCCAGACAGCAAACTGATCCGCCGTCGGCTTGCAGGGTGAGCCGTCCGGCTGCCAGCTGACACTGCGTGGATCCTGCGCATCGTCGTCTGGCTGTGACAACCGGCAGCGCTGTCTCGGGTGGGATGGCGCGATCGGAAGAGCTTGATGCCTTCAAGAGCGCGGGCGCTCCCGGCACCGGCTCTACGTCAATGCGTGTCGAGGTTCCTCGACGGATGCTCGTCGCCGCTCGTTTCGATTGCGGAAGCTCTGGGCCGCTTTTGAGTCGCACCTGGGCCGCAACGGGAGTAAAGACAGGGAATAGCAACGGTGTTCGGCCTCACTAGTCCTGGTTGTCGCGTGGTGTCGCTGGTCGTCTGACGGACAACAGACGGACAAGACGCTCTCTCGCGCGCCCGATTTCTCACGTCTGATGCGACGTTGAGCAGCGTCGCAAGGGGAAGATCGCACAACCTTATGACTCGGCTACGCCGCTGGTGTGTGGACTGCCCGAAAAGGGTGTAGGCAAGCTGGTTGACTACTCAGTCTGGTGTTGTACTATGTCACATAGTTGATACGAAAGTGTGACATGAATACGGTGACCGAGCAGGTGCGTAGCAAGGCGCTCTCGAAGCGCAACTCATTCGTGTGCGCGGCCGACTTCGCAGGAGTCGGACGCCACGCAGCAATTCGACAGGCACTGTCACGCCTCGCACGTGATCAGGAGCTCATTTCTGTCAGGGAAGGTCTGTACTGGCGTGGCCGGAAGACAAAATTCGGGATGACTCACCCGAGCGCGATCCAGATCGCGGAAGCGATTGTTGGAAGGGGAGGCGTTGGGTTCAGTGGTGTCTCAGCTGCAAACGCTCTCGGGCTGTCGAGCCAAGTTCCTGGCGTAATCGAGATAGCGGTTCCTGTTCGTGCACCGCAGTCACTCGACCACGTACGCTTTGTGTCACGCGCCGCGCGAGCTGAACGCCGCGCGGTACGCCTGAACGCGATTGAGGTCAGCCTGCTGGAAACGCTTGATGAGTGGGACGAGCTGGTCGAGGAATCGTACGGATTCGCCGTCGAGTGGCTTGGACGCATGTTCGCCGAGGGCGACCTTGACGCGACGAAGCTCGTCCGGGCTTCCGTGGGTGAATCAGCGAAGACCCGCGTTCGTCTCAAGCAGCTCCTCAATGACACTGGGCATCAATCCGTCGCGGAAACCATTCTTGGAGCGGCGGCACCCTCCACTGTGTACGAGATAGCCGCATAGGTCGTGTTTGAAAGTGATCTAGCCGCGCTGCTTGAGACCCTTGGACCGGCAGATCCAGTGTCGTGGATGGTTGACAAGGACTACTGGCTTACCCGTGTGTTGCGGCGGTTGAGTGTCGAGATGCCCGGCGAGTTCCTGTTCAAGGGTGGAACGAGCCTGTCAATGGGGTACTCCCTCATCGAGCGGTTTTCGGAAGACATTGACTTGTTGGTCACCAGCGATACCCCCGACACAGTGATTCGCGACATCGTTGCCCTGGCTGAAGAGGAACTCGGAGAGATGGCAGAAACCGCAAGCGAGGGCGACGCCTACAGGTTCCTCGTTATTCCGTTCAGGGCTTCGATGCGCGCGCCGGCGCGACTGAAGAACCACCGTTCGATTCGTCTGGATCTTGGCGCACAGGGAGGCAGCCATCCCAGCGAGGAGCGCGAGATCGCTCCGATTGCACGACGTCTTGTCGAGGATCGCGATGTGACGCCAGACGATGAAGATCTGCAGCCGTTCACAGTTCCGGTGCTCCACCCTGCCAGAACGTGTCTCGAGAAGCTCGAGGCTGTACACGTGGCGGCGCTTGAGTTACGAGCAGGCGAGCGGGGCCCGTTGACGAGTCGGGACGGCAAGCATCCATACGACGTATTTCAGGTTCTGGGCCATCAGCCGTCAATTGACATGCTCTCCGATTCGGATCAGCGCCTTTCCATAATCGAAGCCATCGACGACGCGAATCAGCAGTGGTTCGGCGGACCAAGTCTGCGGCCTGATGACGGGTACTCCGCTTCACCGGCGTTCAAGGACAACGACCTGTCCGCGAGTTTCGCCGACGCTACCGGCAGAGCAATGAGCAGCTACCTATGGAAGGATGCTTCCGAACCCACGTGGAAGGAGATCACCGACCGGATCTCAGTAAGTGAGCACCTGCTCTAGCCACCTGCTGTGTCTCCCCGGGTCTCCCGCATCGCTGTGGCCAACGCCAGGGTCGAACCCGAGTGCGACTGATCCGGCTGGCTCGATCACGGAATCTGTCACACACCTCATCCATAATGGTGTTGACGGCAAGGGATGTCGTCGAGCCAACACGAAAGGAAGACAGATGCCTGAGCATCCTGACCCACCGAATCGGCCGGTAAATCCACCCAGCGGACCGCCGGAAGATCCGCCTGAGAACCCGGGCGCACCTGATCCTCCCGGTCCCCCCGGGCCCCCCAAGCCTCCGCCCGGACGCAAGGTGGGGTGAGGTGCAAGTCTGGTGGGATCGATGGCCGGGACGGCGGGAGGCCGAACTTGAGTCCTTCCGCCGTCATGGCCATGAGTTCTCCCAGGACAACGACGAGTTCGCGGACGGTCGGCTGGTTCTTCGCGGGTCCGTTTCTGTCGATGGGAAGGACATTCAACTCGCCATCGTGTATCCAGACTCCTATCCGTGGACGCGCTTCTCCGTTCTCGCCCCGGATCTCGACCTTCCGCGTCACCAACACCCATTCGGGAAGAACCTCTGTGTGTTCCCGCGAGCCAGCGAACACTGGAACCGGACAATGCTGGCAGGCGACGTTGTGAACGAACGCGTTCCCGAGTTGATTGAAGCCGTGCGGCGGGGTGGGGAGTACCTGCGACAGATCGAGGACCCTCAGAGTGAGCCGTACACGGACTACTACACGTATTGGCCCCTCGGCGGCATCATCGTGCCGGCCGAGATCATGGGAGCCGCCAAGGATGTTGCTGGTGGGGAGTTCACAATCCGGATGAGCCGATCCGCTGCTTGGCTTGAGGCAATCGGGAGAGGCGTAAACGGCAATGTGCCGCCTGTCAGGAACGGAACCGTTACGTCCTTGAAGCATGATGGACAGCTGCTTGCCCGTGTGCCAGAGGCGCTTGAGTCGTCGTTGACTGGGCCAGTCCTTGCTGGGAGCTGGGTGCGCCTGGCGGAGCCACCCGATTCCTCGAGTGCCAACGGATTCATGGGTCAGGTCCTCCGTCAGCATCCCCGCCTCAAGACATCGAGAGTGCGCAGCGGGTCGAATATCGTGTCGGATGTGCTCGCGGTTGTGTTTGAAGAAGAGGTCGCCCAGGGTGTGATGGACGATGCTTGGGTGTTTGTTGTGAGTACGCTCTCCAAGCAACGGAAGCAGGCAAAGGGTCACCAGCGAAGGAGGTCGGAACCCCCCGAGAGGGTCCTCATTCGTGGGATGCGTGGGGGGATCGCCCACCTCGCGGAACGAATACCGGAACTGGCACCGCTTCGGGACGCAAAGGTGGCGGTTGTTGGGCTTGGCACGCTTGGGAGCCCCCTCGCCAAGGAGCTCGCCCGGAACCTTGTCCTCGAACTCCATCTCGTTGATCACGACTTCGTCGACGCTGGGAACTCCGTGAGGTGGGAGAAGGGATTCGACCAAGCAGGAATATCCAAACCGTGGGCACTCGCAGACGACCTCCGCCGGAACTACCCGTACACGAACGTCGTGCCGCACGGAACACCGGTCGGCGCAACTCCTCAAGCAGGTGGAGACGGGGATCGCGAGCTGTTCGCTCAAATCGTCGATGGAAGTGCACTCGTCATTGATGCGACAGCTGAGGGCAATGCCACGGCCGCTCTCGCGGAAGCGGCATGGGATGCCGGTGTGCCTCTGGTCTCGGTGTGGAGCATCGAAGGTTTCGGCGGAGTCGTTGCCCGAATCGTTCCTGGCGAGACCGGTGGCTTCCACTGTCTAGAACTCCACATGCACCCAGACAAAGGCACCGTCAACCTCCCACTGCCACCCGAGAATCCACATCGTATCCAGCCACGCGGATGCGCCGATCCAACCTTCACCTCCCCAGCACCCGATCTTCTCTCGCTCGTGAACCAAGCCAGCAGAATGGCGTTCGGAGAACTCTGCACCGGCCGTGATGACGGGTATCCCCGGTACCCGAGCGACATCTATGTGTTCTGGCTACGACACCCAGACGGTTCACTCCACGACCCTCCACACTGGGACGACCACGCGCTCACAGCCCATCCCGAATGTCCATGTCACGACGCCCGATAGTCCTCATCAACGCCGAACAATGGCGCAGCCTCCTCAACGAGGCGATCGACCGTTACCCCTTCGAAACAGGCGGGATCATCATGGGAACCTGGCTTGCTGACGGGACCGCCATCATCGCCGACGTCATCGGACCAGGCCCCTCAGCAGAGCACACGAGATCGTCGTTCGACCCGGACCAGGAATGGCAGGAGCAACAGACAGCAAACATCTGGACACACCAATCAGGACGCGTCGAGTACCTTGGCGATTGGCACACACACCCCAACGGATCAACCCGACCCAGCCGACGCGATCACGGCGTTGCATTGACCATCGCGTCCTCTACTGACGCGCGAGCACCCAAACCAATCATCCTCATCATCAGCATCTCAACCAACGGCACGATCAGAACGAGCGCACAAGCATTGACAGGACGACGCCTGAGAAGAGCGAGCCTCTCGCTCCAGACCGCTGACATCTGAGCGTCGTGGGGTTCCCCCGGACAGAGATCCGCCTATCGCCGCCCTACCGAGTCAAGTGAGCTGACTCCACCAACCCCGGGACAGACCAGTTTGGTCTTGCTGAGCTTTCGGAAGGCGGGCACGGTCTCGCCGCCACTGGCGTTCCGAAGGCGAGTCAGTCAGGTACGCAACCCGCTTCGGTCACACATCGGCATGCACTAGTTCCTGGCTGTGGCGTCGAGTTGCTACGTCCATCGAAGGTCTGCGATACCACAGGGTTGGCGGGTCGGCAGCGTTGGCGGATGGTCGCGTCGCGGGACGGGACCAGGAACTGAACCTCTCTGAATCTGAAGCGCCCAATTCTGCCAAAGCTCCGATGATTCCGGATCGGTTCACGGCGAGCCTCACGTGTGTCCTTCGGCCCGGCTGGTCAGATCCTTGTCCTCAACCCGGGCGGAATAGCATCGGCAGCGAGCCTGGCAGCGAGGCCCCTCCTGACGCGCCAGGTCAGCACTGGTCGATGGTCCGGTTGTAATGGTCAGTGTTGTGCCAATACGCCGAAGTCTGCCAGTAGATCTGATAGGCCGCGTATGGCTTGTAGAAGTCGACCTCTCTGGTCGACCGATCAGCGTCGTACACGAGTTCCTTCCCACCGGGGATGTCGACATAGACCAGATTATTGTCGGCCTTGCCCCAGGATTGGTCTCCGATCATGCCGTCAGCAGTGATGCCCCAGTAGCTCTGGAGGGATTGGGATGCGTTCCTGGTAGTCGTTCCAAAGAGGCCGTCGACGCCTGCTGATCCACACGCTGCGAGGTAGTTCTCGGACCACAGGATCACCTGCCAGACGCCTACGACATTGCCAGAGCTGATTTCCCCGGTGCAGTCTGCCGGGCGACAGAGCAGGTGCTCGTCTGATCCCCAGTCGTCTGTCGGGTTCGTGCCGTACCCGTCCATTGGGTGGGCGAGCGCGGGCACAGCTGGGAGGAGGAGGATTGCCAGACCCAGAATCGTTGCCGTGATTGCAATTCTTCTCATCGCGAGACCTCCATGATGCCGTCAGCAACGACTTGCAGTTCGTCAGGAGTGACTCCCCGGGTACCCGTGATCATGATTTGAACATCGTTGTCTCCGAACCTCAGCACGGTCAGTCCACTGTCAGGCGTCTCTGGGTGCTCGATCAGGGCGTTCGTGTTGTGTCCAACGGCGATTCGCTCGATGTGCCGCCCGGCCGCGGACTCCTCTTCGGAGAGGTCCGCATACGCGTTGATCCATGAGGTCGCGTCGAACGGTCGATAGACGACGCGGATCCGGATGACTCCCCAGTCCTCACTGGTGTCAGGGTCCTCGCCTCTGGTGAAAGCCATATAGGTTCTTGGCGTACCGCTTCCGTCTGCAATCGAGTTCGAGAGTTCGTTGACTTGGAGTTCGAATCCCGGCGGCAATTCGGCTACTGCGAAGACCGGGTGGTTCGGTGAGACCTCGACCGACACGGCCGCGCCTTCGGCAGCCGCAGCGATGGATGACGGCTGGACGAGTGACGATGACCCAGATGGAGGTGTTCGCGCCCCGCTGTCTGAGCTAGCCGGGGTAGTGCGCATGGCACCCGGAACCCCCACGACTAGCACCAGGGTGACGACGCCCGCCGCCGCGATCGAAGCCAGACGTCGAGGACGACTCCTGAACCTCGAGACGGACTGAGAACTGCTCGTGTGCTTCTTCATCGGCAGATCCCCTGTCGCTGTTTGGCCCGGCATTCGTTGTCGAGTTCGCCTGTGGTGGGTTTGGTGGATCGCTCGTCGTAGTCGTGTGTTGGCCAGTTGGAGCAGTTCCTGCACCAGTGCCAGGTGTCGCTGCTTTTCCTGCGTCGGTATTTGGCCACGGCCGGCTCCTCTCGCGTGCTTGTTGTCCTTGTATTGGGAGGTGACGGCTTGAGCGGTTCCCGACCGTTCGCTCGGGGGAACCGGATTCTGGTCTCACGCGAATATGGGGGACGGGGATTGTGTCTACTCAGGAGGTTCGAGATGATTCGTGTTGTTGTGTGTGCGTTGTTTGTTGGAGCGTTGGTCGCGGCGGTGTCGCCCGCTTCCGCTGCTGAGATGCCTGCCGGGGAGGAACGTCACTGCGTGGTCCACACCGAAGGCCAGGACGGCGATGGCCGCCTCGTCACGGACGGAGTCGACTGCTACCGCACCTTCGCTGAAGCCATGGCTGCCGTATCGGGCGGCTCGCTCCAGCTCCCGTACGAGACGCCAGTCGCTGTCCTTGACTCCTCGCCGATGTACATGGCAGCAGTCGCGTCGTTCACGCTGGGGATCCATTACGACTACTCCAACGGCGGCGGTTCATCGATCAGTGTGACGGGGAGCTCGTGCGTGGGTGGTTGGTGGAACACGCCGTCGTGGTTCGACAACCGAGAGTCGTCGTCGTACAACGGCTGCAACCGGCTCAAGCACTGGGACTATCCGAATGCGGCAGGTTCGTATCAGTCAACGTGGACGGTCGGCCAAACCGACAACCTGACCTACGGGGGTGTCAGAACGTCTGTGTAAGCGGGTGGCGTTCGTCATCGCTAGGCGATG
>CAZWDQ010000036.1:13879-18050 GCA_964632475.1 uncultured Acidimicrobiaceae bacterium | reverse complement strand
GTTGGGCGACGATCCCGAAGTCCGTGCTGTCGTCGTAGCAGCGAAGGGATCAGCGTTCACCGTTGGGATCGATCTGAAGGCATTCGGTCCTGCTCTCGTCACCGGAAACATAGACCCAAGTGCGCCGGCGCCGGCCTCTCCAGTCGCGCAACGCACTCAGACGCGACGTCTCGTCAAGACGATGCAACGGACCTTCTCCTCTCTGGCCGAATGCCCGAAGCCGGTGATCGCGGCAGTTCATGGATACTGCATCGGAGCGGGGGTCGACCTGATAACCGCGTGTGACATCCGCTATTCGGCGGCCGACGCGACCTTCTCAATCCGGGAGACACGACTCGCAATGGTGGCCGACGTCGGAACGCTCCAACGTCTCCCGAGAATCATCGACCCGGGCAGCGTCGCCGAACTTGCCTATACCGGACGGGACTTCGACGCCGGGGAGGCTGCGTCGCTTGGCCTCGTCACCCGTCTTCTGCCGGATGCCGACGCCGTCCTTGCCGCGGCGATCGAGACGGCGGAGGCGATCGCAGCCAATTCACCGCTGGCCGTTGAGGGAACGAAGGCCGTCCTCCGGGCGGGCGATGGCCGCACGGTCGATGAGGCCCTCGACTACGTGGCCCTCTGGAACGCCGCATTCCTCCACTCGAGCGACCTCGGAGAGGCAATGGCAAGCTTCGTACAGAAGAAAGACCCCGAATTCCGAGGCGAGTAGATTTGACTCGTTCGGCGTACCCAGTACTACTCCGACGGCTCTGCCGTCGGAGTAGGGCATAATGGGGCCATGTTCGGAACACCTCTGACCGACCGTGGACACCTCTTCGCAGCTCCTTAGCGACGGTTGCCTCCCGTACGTCCCCCAATCCCAAACAAGGAGGAACACTGTGACCAACCTCTCCGACCGACTCAACAACATCATCGCCCCTGTCATCGCATACGACTCGCAAATCAACATCGTCGAGGGAAAGGGCTCGTGGGTCACCGACGTCGACGGCAAGCAGTACCTCGACTTCGCCTGTGGCATCGCAGTAACCAATCTCGGCCACCGCCCCCCCACACTTGAAGCCGCTGCCCACGATCAACTCTCCCGGCTCTGGCATGCCGGTGGATCATTCCTGTTCGAATCCCGAGCCGACGCTGCAGAGAAGATCATCGACGTCGCCCCGGACAGTATCGAGCAGGTATTCTTCATGAACTCCGGCGCCGAGGCTGTTGAAGCTTCTGTGAAGTTGGCCAAAAAGACGTCGGGGCGCCAGGGCGTTGTTGTCTTCCGTGGCGGGTTCCATGGCCGCACAATGGGATCAGTCTCCTTCACAACGTCTCGATCGAAGTATCGGCGTGGCTATCACCCCATTCTGCCGTCCGTGTTCGTCACCCCTTTCCCTCATCCGTACCGGTGGGGAATGTCACAGGAAGAAGCGAACGCATACGCCCTCAACGAACTGCGTCTCATGTTCAAACATGAGGTGATGCCCGACGAGATTGCAGCATTCCTTTTCGAGCCGCTTCAAGGTGAGGGCGGCTACTACCCCGCGAGCTTCGAATTCATGCAGGCCATCCGGGACCTGGCAGATGAGCACGGCATCCTCATGATCGTCGACGAGGTTCAGACCGGTTTCGGCCGCACCGGAGAGTTCTTCACTAGCCAGATCTACGGGATCGACCCCGACATTCTCGTGATGGGGAAAGCGATCGCCAACGGCCTTCCGCTCTCCGCAATCGGCGCATCCAGAGAGATCTTCGCCAAGTGGGAGCCGGGATCTCACGGCAGCACATTCGGTGGAAATCCCGTCGCGTGCGCTGCAGCCGCTGCGGGCGTCGACGAGTTGAAGAAGGTCATTCCCGGCGTTGCCGAGCGTTCGGACCTGGCATTTGCCCGTTTCGGCGAGCTGCAGGAGAAGCACCGCACGATCGGCGACGTTCGGGGACTCGGCCTCATGATCGGCGTCGAGTTGGTCGAGCACGACGGGGAACCCGATTCAGACGCGTTCGGGGTGATCTCGGCAGAGGCGCAAAAGAACGGATTGTTCATCCTCGGTTGTGGTCCGGACGGCAACGTGGTCCGTTTTGTTCCGCCACTGAATGTCTCACTCGACGACCTTGAACTGGGCATCACCATCCTCGACAGGGCGATCACGATCTACGAGTCGTAGGGTCCGCGAACATGCCAAACGTGAAGAAGACGGCGCCCGAAGGGCGCCGTCTTCTCACTTGGTACTCAGGACTCAGTACTCCGTACTGAGCTCCAGCTCAGTTCTGCGTCAGAACACCGCGGAGACGCGGGTACTTGACGGGTTTGTGGGTGTGACAGAACTCCGCACGGTTGTAGCGAGAGAGAACGGTCGCGCAGCCGTCGGTATCGCACACGCGGCCTTCGTCATAGGTTTTAGGGCGTCGTGACCTGCCCTGGGGTCGAGATGCTTTCATAATGTCGGACATGGATGACCTCCGAGGAGAGCGGCTCTAACCCTGCCGGCTAAGTCGATGGTGAACGACGCCGACGGGAACAACCGGGATTTGTTGACCCCATCCTATTTCCACTATCCCAACATTGCAAATTGTTTTGCGAACGACCCGTCAATCCGGCCGATGACGACCCGCAAGCGCCTTGAGACCACCCTCTCCCGGCCAGACCAGGGCACCCACCAGAGCCAGAATGGCCAGCAGCGTCAGCCAGTTGGGGAACCACGTGAACACGGTAGGTCCCGCACTGCGCATCGCAACGTCGCCGTAGAGCACACCCTCGGCGAAGACATCCGTGGTCGCACCGACGGCTCCCGCCGCTGTGATGAACGTCGATTTCCCGGTGATTGCCGCGTGAACGAGATCCTGGCCGATGGCGGCAGCATTCACCCGCGTCATGTCGATCAACTGGTCAGATGCTGCAGTCTCACCGTACGAGCTCTCATTTGTGGCGACGACCATGAGTTGCGATCCTGCATCGGCAAGCGCGTGAATGGATCTGGGGAAGGCACCTTCGAACGAGATCACGGACCCCAACTGCCATTGTGTCGGTTCTCCATCGGTCGAGAGCGTCATTGGAAACGTGACCGGCTCGGTACCGCGAACCATGTCCCTCGGCACCTGATCGAGTTGGGGGATGAAGCCCAGAAGCGAGCGCAACGGAACGTACTCACCGAACGGAACCGGGTGCTGCTTGGCATATTCGCCGATCTTGACGCCTTCCGGAGAGAAGAACATGTTGACGTTCAGGAAGCCGTCGGGCTCGACGGTCCGTGTGCCCGACACGAGGAAGTAGGCACCGATCCTTCCCGCCTGGGCGATGATCGCCGCCTTCACGACGTCGTTGCTTTCCGGGTCGAACGGTGTCCCCGTCGAGTTCTCCGCCCAGACGACGAGGTCCGCCCCATCGTCCGGGATCGTCTCCGTCCACTCCAGATGGGACTCGAAGATTCGCTGGTTCTCGTTCTGGCAGTGGACCATGGGGCAGGGCGAGCCGCCCTGCACGATCGCAACGCGGAGCGGAGGTCCATCCGTCCTCGGTGGGAAGAGCATTCCGAAGACACCGAGCAGCACGATGACGACCGACACGTCGACGAACTGTCGCCAGTTCTCCCGTGACTCCAGGAAGAGGGCGGCCGCTGCTGCGAACGCCACCGCCAGAACCGTCCAGCCGGCTGGTCCGATCCATTGAACCGTACCGAGCAAGGGCGGTGTCCCTGCTGCCGCATAACCGATGTTGCCCCAGGGGAATCCGCCGAACGGGAACCGGGACCGAACGAACTCGAGCCCAGCCCAGGCACCAACGACGATGAGCCACCACCTCCATGCCGGCCACAGCCGAAAGAGCCACACGACGAAAGCGTAGGCAGCGAAATACGCCGCCATCAGGAGAACGAGTGGCACCCAGGCGATGAAGCCCAGAACGGTGATCCAGAACAGAAGAATCCCGAAGAAGACCGTTCCCCAAAGAAGGCCGATTGTGACCGCCTCGAATCCTTGCTCGACACGACGCAGCGCCCAGAACAACGGGATCGGAGCAACGAAGGCCAGCGGTCCGATGTCAAGCGGCGGGAACGCCGCCCACATGAGCAGGGCGCTGGCAAGCGCCGCGAGGTAGGGGAGAAGCATGGGCGGTGAAGAGTAGAGCAGTAGAGCAGTAGAGCAGTAGCTCAAGAGCGAAATACGAGTCCATCCACCTGATCTACTGATC
>CAZWDQ010000036.1:5684-13779 GCA_964632475.1 uncultured Acidimicrobiaceae bacterium | reverse complement strand
ACTGATCTACCGGCAGGCCTAGCCTGCTGACCATGAACGATCTCGAACTTGCGGTTGAAGCCGCCCGGGCTGGTGGGGCGATTCTTCGCGAAGGGTTCGATCGGGGAGTGACAGCGCACTACAAGCGTCGGTTCGATCCAGTCACCGAAATCGATCACGCCTCCGAGGCCACCGTGCTCTCAATCATCTCGGAGCACCGGCCCGATGATGCGATCCTTGCCGAAGAGCGCGGTGGAACAATCCCCGACAGCCGCCTCTGGATCGTCGATCCTCTCGACGCGACGGTGAACTTCGTACACGGCATCCCCCAGATCGCCGTCAGTGTTGGGCTGTGGGAAGGCAACCGGCCGCTAGCCGGCGTCATCTACGACCCTCTTCGCGACGAGTGCTTCTCCGCTGCCGCGGGGCAGGGAGCACATCTCAACGAGCGCCAGATCCACGTGTCCGCAACCGACGATCTCGAGCGATCCGTAACCGCGACCGGATTCCCATACGACCATGGGGATTACCCCGATGAGTACGCCGCTGTGTTGGGGGCCGTGCTGGGCTCCGTCAACGGCATCCGTCGATTCGGTTCAGCGGCACTCGATCTCGCGTGGGTGGCGGCAGGTCGATATGAGGCCTACTGGGAGCTCGGCCTCGCCCCGTGGGACCAGGCAGCCGGAATCCTCATCGTGCGGGAGGCCGGTGGTCGCGTGACCGACTTCCACGGCAATGACTCCGTTCCGGCGACACCGATGGTGCTGTCCACCAATGGCTTGGTCCACGACTCCCTCCGGGAGATACTCGAGGCTGCCCTCCCGAATCGCCTCAGGTGACCACGACACGAAGATTGCTCGTCGGCGATGCAGTGCGAACGGCTCGCGGCGTCCCAGGCAATGCGATCCTGATCGAAGACGGCCGCGTCGTTGCTGTCGGAGACAGCCGAACTCTCGACGGTCCCGGCATCACAGTCGAGGAATACGCCGGAGCCGTCCTGATCCCCGGTCTCAGGGACGCGCACATGCACCCCGTGACGTACGCGGTCTCCCTCTCGGGAACATCCGTCAACAGCATCGGGAGCATCCGGGAGCTTCAGGACACGATCAGACTGGCTGCCGCGGCCCTTCCGGCCGGTAGTCCTCTCGTTGCGCTTCGTCTCGATGACGGATCACTCGCCGAACAGCGCCTGCCCACACGGATCGATCTCGATGATGCTGTGGCGGACCGTCCTGTGCTCATCCACCGCTACTGCGGCCACGTCGCCATCGCCAACACGGCCGCTCTTCGTCACGCCGGGGTCCACGCCACCACTCCGAATCCCGATGGCGGTTCAATCGACCGTGACGCAGAAGGGCAACCGACCGGTGTTCTGAGAGAGACTGCCATCGACCTCGTCTCGACCCGTCTCGACGCGTCCGGATCTGTAACCGAGAAGACGCTGCTCGATGCGTTGGCCGGATTGGGTGGCCTCGGGATCACATCGATCGGTGCCATGCTCGGTCTCGGCGACGGTCCGTGGGCCAGCCTTGGCGATGAGGTCGCCGCTATCACCGCTGTCGCTGATCGTCTTCCCATCAGTGTCCACGGGTTCGTCATCGCCCGCAGCGTCGACGATCTCGATGCCGCGGCTCGCCGCCTGAACGCGGCAGGCGATCGGGTTCGCTGGGCGGGCTACAAGGGTTTCGCCGACGGGAGTCTCGGAGGACACACGGCGGCAATGCATGCCCCGTTCAGTGATCGTCCCGACGAACTCGGCACTATGCGGCTCGACGCTTCGGATCGCCTCCTCGCGGAAACGTCGCTCCGGATGGGCGGCATGGTGGCGCTGCATGCCATCGGCGATCGAGCCAACGGCGCGGTCGTCGACATGTACGAGGATCTCGTGACACGGGGTGCTTCACCGTTACGCCTCCGGATCGAACACGCGTCCGTTCTCGATCGGGCCGACATCGACCGGATCGCACGCCTCGGAGTGATCGTGTCGGTTCAGCCGGCGTTTCTCGGTTCCGAATTCGAGTGGATCGCAGATCGTGTCGGATCTGATCGCATTGTGTCGACCTATCCGTTCGCGTCACTCGATCATGCCGGCGTTCCGATGTGCGGCGGATCGGACAGCCCGGTCGAGTCTCCAGATCCATGGGAGGGAATGGCTCTGGCCAGAGACCGGGCCGGTGTCACGCGAAGCGAGGGTCTCTTGCCGGATCGTGCTCTGTCGCTCTTCACGGATGGGGCGGCGGCCGCACTCGGTGAGCCGCTCCCGCTCTCCCCCGGCAGTCCGGCCGACATCGTCGCCATCGACCGGGACCCCGTCGTGAGCGACCCCGATCAGTTGCGGGCCACCGTTGTCTTCGAGACCTGGGTCCACGGCGAGCGGGTCGTGGTGGACAGAACACGTCCGATCTTCAGCAGCTGAGGAGCGCGTGCGCCGCAAGAGAGTCGGGTCAGCGGTCGATGCCGGCGGCGAACTGCCAGCAGTTGGTACAGAGATAGCCGGCGTCGTGAAAGCGGGCGTCCTGTTCGGGAACGGTCATGCGGCAGATGCTGCAAGTACCGGCGACAAAATCGCGAGCGGCATCCTGGAACGGCCCATCTGAGAAGGTGAGGTCCGAGACGAGGACGGTTCTGCTGGTTCCTTGATGCACCCGCGGAAGGCTACCGAGGATCCGGATTCATCAATAGAAGTACCCGGGGCCCTACGTCAGGATTTCCCTCAGGGGACCGGCGATGTCCTCATACTCGGCGTGGCGACCGGTCTCCTCTTTCGAGTAGATGAGACGGTCGTCGAGCATGACCTCGAACCTCCCGCCACTCGACGGGATCAGGATGAGGCGGTCAATGGTTCGCTCGAACTCGTCGAGCAGCTGATCGGCCGTGCGCACGGCACGGTTCCGATAGCCTCAAACGGCGCAGTATTCGATGCTGAGATTCATGACAACGATCGTAGTCGTCATCACGAGGACTATGGGACATCAGCCCCGGAACACGTGCGTGACCCACAGCTTGCCGCCGGCGTCGGTCCATACGCCCGAACCGATCTCCGTGAAGGCTGGGTTGACCATGTTGGCGTAGTGCCCGCTGCTGGCGACCAGGGCATTGAACGCCGACTGCACGGAAGTGCTCGCCGCGATGTTCTCAGCGACTGACTGCCAGGGCCCGGGGATGTCGTACAGATTGGAGTGCTCGAAAGTTCCGGTCTCCGCCATGTGCTGGGACCACGATCGCGCATGCGACTGCATCACACCGACGTGGTCAAGAGCCGGCACACCAACGGAAGCCCGGAGGCTGTTGACCAGCGACACGAACTGAGACTCAGCCGACGAGTCGAACCCGGCAACCTGCGGTGGAGCAGTCGTCGTTGTCGTGGTCGGCGCAGGAACGGGCGTCGTCGTCACAGGCGCGGGCGTCGTCGTAGCAACTGTCACAGGCGCCTTCACCGTTGCATCCACCGGCGGAGCCGTCGTCGTAGTCGCCGAAGGGGCCGTCGTGGTGGTCGTCACTGCTGGGATCATCGTCGTTGTTGCAGGAGCGACCGCTGTGGATGTCGTGGTCGGAACCACCGTCGTCGTCACGACAGTCATCGACGTGGTCGTCGTCGAAGAAGGGATTGGAGCCACCGCGACAACATCCGGGGAAGGTTCGGGTGGTGTGGACCCTGCGTCGCCTAGTGCTGGGATCACAACCACGGCTGACAGGATCCCGACGAACGCAAGGAGAATGAGGAACAACGATCGGGGTTTCATGAGGGCCTTGGTTCGCGGGCAGTGGACACCGGACCGGAACCCTCAGGTGGGTTTGGCACCCCCCATGGCCGATCCGAAGGCCGCAGTGTACGAAGCGAACCTCCGAACCAACTATCGGCCGGCCAATGACCCAGTGTTCAGTCGCAGACGGCTCCGTGCTCGGCCGTTCCGACCAGCTTGGCGTACTTCCCGAGAGCACCGGTTGGGTACCGGGCTTCGGGCGCCGTCCAGACGGAGCGTCGCTTCTCCATCTCCGCCTCGTCGATCAGCAGATCGAGACGCCGCGCCGGCAGGTCGACCCGGATTCGGTCGCCCTCGTTCACGAGACCCATCGGACCGCCCTTGGCGGCTTCCGGTGCCACGTGGCCGATGCAGAGACCCGTTGTGCCACCGGAGAACCGGCCGTCGGTGATCAGCAGCACGTCCTTGCCAAGGCCTGCGCCCTTGATCGCCGCAGTGATCGCAAGCATCTCCCTCATCCCCGGACCTCCGGCAGGGCCCTCGTAGCGGATCACCACGACATCGCCTGCGTGCAGGTCATGCGCCCAGAGCGCTTCGAGCGCATGCTGCTCGTCGTCGAAGACTCTGGCGGTACCCTCGAAGACGTCGAGATTGATTCCGGCGATCTTCACAACGGCGCCACCGGGAGCGAGGGATCCCCGGAGGATCGCGATGCCGCCTTCCTCTGCGACCGGCTCAGTGAATGCTCGGACCACGTCCTGCTGCTCGGGGAACACGACCGTCTCGAGGTTCTCGGCCATCGTCTGACCGGTCACGGTGATCGCATCCCCGTTGATGAGTCCCTCGTCGTACAGGGCACGCAGTACCACCGGCACGCCGCCGATCCGGTCGAGGTCGACCATGTGATAGCGGCCGAACGGCTTGAGATCGCCGACATGGGGTGTTCTCCGGCTGATCCGGTCGAAGTCTTCGAGGGTGAGGTCGACTCGAGCTTCGTGAGCGATGGAGAGGAGGTGGAGCACCGCGTTCGTGGACCCACCAAGCGCCATCACCACAGTGACGGCGTTCTCGAAGGCCTCCCTCGTCATGATGTCCCTCGGGCGGATACCGGCCCGGAGCAGTTCCATGGCTGCTTCCCCGGATTGGCGGGCGTACTCGTCGAGGCGCTTCGAGATCGCAGGGACCGAGGCGCTGCCCGGGAGTGACATTCCGAGCGCCTCACCAACCGACGCCATGGTGTTCGCCGTGAACATCCCGGCGCATGATCCAACGCCGGGACAGGCTGCCTGTTCGATACGCAAGAGCTGGGAGTCGTCGATACGACCCTCGGAATGGGCACCGATTCCCTCGAAGACGTCCACGATCGAGATGTCGACACCGTCGAGCTTGCCGGGGAGGGATGACCCACCGTAGAGGAACACCGATGGGAGATTGTGTCGGGCCGCCGCCATGAGCATTCCCGGTAGCGACTTGTCGCAGCCGGCGATCGAGACCATTGCGTCGAAGCGCTCTGCGTGCATGACGAGCTCAACGGAGTCGGCAATCACCTCCCGGGAAACGAGCGATGCCCGCATGCCCTCGTGCCCCATGGAGATTCCGTCCGAGACAGCGATCGTGGCGAAGACAAGTCCAACGCCACCCGCCTCATTCACGCCCTCCCTGGCGCGGGCGGAGAGCCTCGGACCCGTCAGGTTGCACGGCGTTACTTCGTTGCCGGCGCTCACGACACCGACCTGGGCTTTGACGAAGTCGTTCTCGCCCAAGCCAACGGCACGCAGCATGGCTCTGGCACCGGCCTTGGCCGGGCCGTCGGTCACGTCCTGGGAATGGATCTTGATGGGGGTCTCGGAAGGCATGGGGTGAGCGTACCGCTCTCGGGCAACTCCGCCGTCCGGGTATCGGGCACCGTGTGGTGAGTACCGAGCACCGGAGCTGCTCAGTCGCAGTTTCTATCCGAACTCCGCCTCTAGCCTCTGCCGGGTCATGACGACCGACACGTACCCCGCAGTTCCACAATCGCCACCGCCGCCACCACCGGCGCCGACGAAGCGGAAGGGCGGCTTCGCGAAGAAGGCCTTCATCGCGCTCCTCGTCGTGGCGGTGGTCGGCGTATTCGGCGCGATCGGGTACGTCAAATGGGCCGAGAACAAGATCGACCGCATCCCGTCGGAGGAGTTGGCCAGCCTCGCGACCGTGGCGCCTGGGTCCTCGGAACCCATCAACTTCCTCGTTATCGCCACCGATGACCGCTCGGACCTCCCAGACGATTGGGAGGACAACTTCGGCGATTTCACAGGCCGCAGGACCGACGTGATGATGCTGGCCCACCTCGTCCCCGGCGAACGCATCCAACTGCTCAGCCTCCCCCGCGACCTCCAGGCTGAGATCGAAGACCATGGGACGAATCGCCTGAACGCGGCGTTCGTATTCGGCGGGCCGGACCTTCTCATCAAGACGGTGCAACAGGAGACCGGTATCCCCGTTCACCACTACGTCGAGCTCGACTTCGGCGGCTTTGGCCGGATCGTCGACTCTCTCGGTGGTGTGACAATCGACTTCCCCTACCCGGCCCGTGACGGCAAGTCCGGGTTCGAGGTCGAAGCCGGAACACACACCCTGGACGGTGAGATGGCCGTCGCCTACGCTCGTTCTCGTACCTACGAGGAGTACAAGGACGGGTCGTGGCACGGCAGCGGCGGTGGAGACATCGCAAGAACGCAACGCCAGCAGGACATAATGGTGCAACTCTTCGACCAGGTCGCGTCCCCGTCGAGCGCCTTCAATCTCCCCACGTTCTTGCCGACATTCGCCGACAACATCACCGCCGATGAGGCACTGGGCCTTGCCCTGATTACCGACCTTGGTCGGTCGGCTCTCGGCCTGCAATCCTCGAACATCGACCGCGTGACGCTCCCCGTCAAGAACCACAAGGGCAGCGACGGCCGCGCCTACGTGATCCCGACCGAGGAAGCGACCGTCGTGATCGCAGCCTTCAAGGCCGGCGACCCCTACCCCTGACTGAATCGGCGGCGCCGGGATCGATCGTTTGTGTCTACGATCACAACTGATGTGAACGTAAGCACAAACGACCGGGGAAACCGCGCCTAGAACCCGAGCGTGTCGATCAGGTCGACCATGGTCGGTGTGAGCCGCATTCCCCGGACCTCGTTCACCGGAACCCACCGTGCCTCGGCGGCGTCATCACCTGCCCTGAGCTCCCCTCCCACCACGGTGCCGAAGAAGTCGACGACCGTGTAGTGGTATGCCGGCGGGTCCGCTTCGTCGACGATGTCACCAACCCACACCGGGTCGCCGACCTCGACGATCAGGCCTGTCTCTTCGAGAACCTCACGTGCTGCCGCCGCACGCATCGTCTCGCCGTGCCGCTGGCGTCCGCCGGGGACGGCCCAGTGGTCGACATACGCACCGCGCGCCCGTCGAATCAGCAGCATCCGGCCATCATCGATGATGACGGCGCCGGCACCGGGGGTTGGGTGGATCTCAGACATGGTGAGAACGGTACATCAAGCGCGGCGAGCTCGCCGTTCTACGGCGCTCCGACTTCGACGGCCTCGTCGGCCTTCCGATCACGGATGCCTGCGGTCACGTTTCTCACCGTGAGAACGACGAAGAAGAGAACGATCGGGATGACCGCCATCGTTGCCGAGCCGGACGTGTTGGCGTGATACGAGATGATCAAGCCCACCACGACTGAGAAGACCCCGATCAGCGCCGCGACAACCATCATCGCCGGAACTCGTCGCACCAGGAGGGCCGCAGTGGCCGGCGGCCCGACGAGGAGTCCGAATACAAGCAACGTTCCAACCGTCTGGAATGACCCGACGATCGATAGGACGATGAGCGACAGAAGAAGCACGTGCGTCACGCGGGGGTGCAGACCGTACAACTGCGCCTTCTGTTCATTGAACGACAGGACCAGGAAGTGCCGGTAGAAGAGCACGGATGTTCCGATGGCAACCACCGTGATGACGGCAAGAACGATCAGGTCGGTCTCCGTGACTCCTAGGACGTCGCCGAAGAGAATCGCCGTGAGGCTTCCGCTGAACGAGGCGGACTTTGAAATGAGAATCACACCGAGTCCCAGCATGCCGACAAAGAGCAGCCCGATCCCTGTGTCCTCGGAGAAGGTGGTCTGCCGATGGACCAGGTTGATGCCCCAGATCATGACCAGCGCCGCAAGCGCCGCACCGATCAGCGGATTGAAGCCGATCAGTATGGCGAGGGCGATCCCGGGGATCACGCCGTGGACGAGGGCATCCCCAAGGAAGGTCATGCCCCGGATGACCACCCAGGTACCGACGACCGAAGTGGTGAGCGCTGCAAGCGAACCCGCCAGCAGCGCACGCTGCTGGAACGCCAACTCAAAGGGCGCGGTCAACCAGTCCATGGGA
>CAZWDQ010000036.1:0-5584 GCA_964632475.1 uncultured Acidimicrobiaceae bacterium | reverse complement strand
CGCACGCTGCTGGAACGCCAACTCAAAGGGCGCGGTCAACCAGTCCATGGGAGGAAACCGTAGTCCGTAGTCCGTAGTCCATATTGGGCCCTGCTGGTAGCTGGTAGCTGGTAGCTCATTGCTCTCTCCCCAACGCGTCAGCTATGCGCCGGGCGTTTGCCTTCAGCAGCCCTACCAGCGTGTCACCTTCGGTGCCCGCTTCACCGAGCGAACCTGTGTACAGCTCCACGATCTCGACGTCGTAGCCGACTTCGGCGCCGACGGTACGGGCGAGGGTGTCTGACTCGACCGTTTCAGTGAAGATCGCCGGGACCTGCTCCCTCTCGATTGTCTCGACCAGCGAGGCCAGTTCGGAAGAAGAAGGGTTCGCGAGTGTCGCTCCGCCCGGAATCACAGTCCCGATCATCTCAAAGCCGTATCGATCAGAGAAGTACCCGAAGGCCCGGTGGTTCGTAACCAGTTTGCGATCGGCGTCGGACACGACTGAAAGCATCTCGATGCTCTCCCTGTGGACCCGTTCCAGTTCAGCGATGTACGCCTCGGCACCGATCGACCAGTCTCGTTCAGGTTCGATCTCGGCGAGTTGCTCGGCGAGGAGACGGGCGGTTGCAACGTCCCGCAGCGGATCGAGCCAGAAGTGGGGATCGAAGAGACTCTCGTCGTGCTCGTCGGCGTCCGGCGCCTCTACGAAGAGCCGCGGGTCGATGTCGGGACCCACCTCCCAAACATGGACACCGTCCGAAGCGGCGGCCTCGAGGACGTCGTCAAGGCCTTCTTCGAGACCGAGGCCGTTCGCAACGACGATATCGGCCTTCTGGATCGCTGCAACCTGCTGGGCCGAGGGCTGGAAGTCGTGCGGGTTCACGCCAGTGGGCATCAAAACCACAACTTCACCCGCATCTCCGATCACGTTCTGAGCCAGATCCCCCAGGATCGTGGTCGTGGCGACGACGCGGATGCTCCCATCGTCCTCTCCGCTCGAATCGCACCCGCTGAGTGCGACCAAGGAGAGGGCGGCTATTGCGACCACCGCCATGACTCTCTTCACCTTGGACTCCTTGCACAACATGAGAATGATTCCTATTATTGACGGAACGCTATCAGTAGGCGACCGATAATGCAACACCTCGAACAAGCCGTCGAACAGCGCCTCGAAGCGGAGGGCGTCCGCCTCACACCGGGTCGGAGAAGCACCGTCGAGGCATTAGCGACGATGCGCGGACCCCGAACGGCCGCGGAGATCCACGACCAGGTTGGCAGCACCGTCCCCCTGTCGTCGCTGTACCGATCACTCGCTGTGCTCACGGATGCTGACGTGCTGTCGTCGCAGCACGGATCCGATGGAATCGTCAGGTTCGAACTCGCCGAGTGGTTCACCGGACACCACCATCACCTCGTCTGCACATCGTGCGGCACGGTGGTCGACGTAACGCCCACTGCCGACCAGGAGAAGGCGATGGAGCAACTCGTCAGGAACATGACCCGAGAGACGGGCTTCGATGTGTCGGGTCATCGATTCGAGATCGAAGGGATATGCCGAGCATGCCAGTAACGCAACCCGCTGTGACCGCAGCGGACGTCGTGTTCAAGTACGGCTCGCGAACCGCCGTAGCACCATCGTCGTTCTGCATCCCCGAAGGAAGCATTACCGCCATCATCGGACCAAACGGTTCGGGGAAGTCGACGATGCTGAACGGGATCGCCGGACTCGCCGAACCGGCGGCCGGCTCGATCGAGGTGCTCCCCATCGACGATCGCCAGCGGCGGGTGTCGTATGTTCTCCAAACGACGAAGGTGAATGAGTCCCTCCCGATCACCGTCCGCGAGGTCGTCACGATGGGTCGGTACCCGTCGACTGGCGCATACGGTTGGTTGAAGGAAGCGGATCGAGTCGCTGTCCAGACCGCCATGGACCGCATGGAGATATCCAGTCTCGCTGAACGTCACCTCACCGAACTCTCCGGAGGACAACGACAGCGCGTCTTCGTGGCCCAGGGGCTCACCCAGGACCACGAGATGCTGCTTCTCGACGAACCGCTCACCGGTCTCGACATCACCTCGGCACACGCCATCGACGACGTCATCCACGAGGAGCAGGCGCACGGGTGCACGATCGTCCTGACGACCCACGACCTGACGGCCGCACAAGTCGCAGACTACGTCGTGCTCATGTCCGGCAGGGTGGTAGCAGCAGGAAGCCCCAGCGAGGTACTCACCGAGGAACACCTGCGTGCCGCCTACGGTCCGAGCCTCATCCACGTCGAGGGGACACGGTTGTTCCTCGACGATCCGATCCACCGTCCCACCGACCCACGCCACGAGCACCAGGATCGGTCCATCCACCTCGAGGTTTCTCCGACCGACCAACACGGCGGCGAACCCGAATCCCACTGATCACACATCGGCGTGTCGGCCCCGGCTCAACGCATACCGTTAGAGTCGGCTCCTCGTATTCGGACGTACAACCGAATCGACGATTTGTGAGGGAAAGCAGCCATGGGCGACGCCGCCAGCACCAAGAAGAAGAGCAGTTTCTCTGCTCGGGTTGAACCTTTCTGGCTGAACCCTGCGACGATCAAAGGCACCGTCACGATTCTCGCGGGCATCGTATTCCTCGGGTTCCCCGATCTGACAACGCTACTGCTCCGCGTCATCCTCGGCGTGTCTCTCCTCGTCACCGGACTCTCCGACCTCTGGTTCCATCTCCGACCCGGGAGGCCCGGGAACCGGGTTCGCGACCTTGTCGAGGGACTGCTGACGGTGGCTCTCGGCTTGCTCCTCCTTCTCTTCCCGACCGAGTCGCTGAAACTGATCATGGTGTTCGCGGGCGTCTACCTAGCCGTGCGCGGAATCACCGTCATGGTCGGCGCTATCAAGTCGCGCGGCTCAGAAACGTGGGCGCTTGACCTGACCCGTGGCGTGTTCTTGGTGGCCATTGCAGCGGTCGTACTTCTTCTTCCCGAGGCCGTGTTCCACAGTCTCCTTGTCGCTGTCTCGGCGGCGGCGGTCATCTTGGGTGGCGTGATGCTCGCCTACGGCATCCAGCACCACACCGAGAGCCAACTCGTCGACGTGGACGCCGGTTCTGTCTCTCAGATCATCCGGGACTGGATGATGCTTCAAGACGTAGGAGACGAGCGCCGCGACGAAATCGATAGCGGTCTCTACTTCGAGCAGCCGGACCGCACGAACAAGCTGGTGGCCTGGTGGGTCATGCTCATGCTCTCGGTCGCCATAGCGACCTTCGGGATCATCCAGGACTCGACCGCTGTCGTGATCGGCGCAATGCTGATCGCTCCCCTGATGACTCCGATCATCGGTACGGCGGCAGGTGCGATCAACGGGTGGCCGGGGAGAGTTGGTGCATCCCTTGGAATGATTGCCGCAGGCGTCAGTGCCTCGGTCGGACTCGCCTTCATCATCGCTGCGTGGGTGCCGGAGATCGCCCCTCTGGCAAGCAACCCTCAGGTCACGTCGCGAGTGAACCCCAACATCATCGATATGGGGATCGCACTGGCAGCCGGCGCCGCGGGTGCCTTTGCCAACGTGAACAAGCGGGTTTCCGCGTCGATCGCCGGCGTGGCAATCGCCGTTGCCCTCGTTCCGCCGCTCGGCGTCGTCGGACTCACACTGAACGCCGGGTTGTACGCGGACTCGTTCGGAGCCTTCCTCTTGTTCTTGACGAACCTCGTGTCGATCGTCCTTGCCGCGATGGTCGTGTTCGGCATCACCGGATTTGCTCCGGTGTCGAAGATGAAGCAGAACGCGAACGAGATCAAGCGGGTTTCCATTACCGTGGGCATCGCTGCCATTGTCATCGCTATACCGCTCGCCTTCACTGTGACGGACGCCGTGACAAAGGCCAGTCGTCAGGCCAACGCACAGACAACGTCGGCAACCTGGCTGGAAGAAACCCCCGAACTCGTGCTCGAAGAAGTCACAGTCACCGGTTCGGATGTAGCACTCGTTGTCACCGGCCCCAAGCGGATACCACCGATTCAGGATCTCGAGGATGCACTCACCGAATCGTTCGGCAAGCCGGTAACCGTAACTGTTGACCACATCCCGACCATCGTCATCATCTACTCAGACGCCAACGGTGAAGACCGGACCGGGATCAGCATCGACCAGTAGGCGGACCGGACCTAGGCGGCCTGCGTCTGCTTCCTGCGGTAGTAGAGGAAGGTTCCGATGCCGATGATCACCTGCGGGAAGTACGTGAGTGCGCGCCACACCATGACGGCAGCGAGTGCATCGTTGTTGGCGGCACCGAACCCCACGAGGATGGCGGTGGTGGCGGCATCGACAGTGCCCAGCCCGCCGGGGGGCAACGGGATGAACGTCGCAAGCCTGCCGAAGGCGAAGGCTACGAACGCCTCGATGAAGGTAACCGGTGCATTCGCACCACCCTGAATGGCGAAAATTGCAGCCCAGAGGATGAGGAACTGCATGAACTGTTGGAGATAGCTCGTTGCCGTGATCCTTAGCCAGCCGTCGCTGACGACACCGACCGTCGAGTCGCGAAAGTGGACAACCTCATCGACGACATCGAAGCCGGATTCCTTCTTGAACAGCCCATACCCCCAGTCGACGATGCGCTCGCCGTACTGCCCGATCTTGCGCGCGTTGTCCTGGCTGCGGAGGATCGCCGCGAAGAGCCAGACGACAGCACCGATCACAACGAGTCCGATCGCTGCAAGACCGAACGCGGCAGCCTGCGCCTGGCCGATCACGACCAAGCCGATCGATCCGAAGATCGGCAGACTGAGCGTGACGAACGTGTTCCAGATGCTCGTGATCCCGATACCTGCCGTCGCCTCTGCGGCTCCGACGCTGTAGAACCCGAGCATCGCGTACTGAACCGCGAGCCCAAATGCGCCGCCCATCGGCACGACGTTGCTGATCATGAACGACGTCTGCCGAATCACGAAAGCCGGGCGATACTTCAGGCCTGGGATCGCCGCCTGGTATGGCCAGACGTAGACGATGATGTTGATGATCGTCATCACGACCAGGATCGCGAGCGCCAGGGTTGACATGCTCTGAATCGCAGCCCAGGCCTGGGAGTAGTCACCGAACTGTGGCAGCACAATCCCGAACACGAGGATCAACACGAGCAACGTGATGATGCCCCCGATGATCGTCTTCTTCTTGTCGCTCTTCTTCGGCGCCGGAGCGGCCGCGGTCGGGTCATCCGTCATGCGCGTGAGTGTAGAGGGAAGCAGCCGAGTAGAACCAAACACACACGACAGGCTTCCCTCGCTGCTCCGCTGCGAGCGCCTACGTGGAACGTCGCGACTGAGACACCGGCGGAATCCCATGGGCATCGGGGGCGTTGTGGACCACATGAACTCTGTTTGGGTGCGTAGTGCAGCAAGCGTCCTTGGATTGGTTGTGCTCGTCACAGCATTGGCGGTGGCACTGACATTGACACCGTCGGGGGGCGACGAGCCGCTCGCCCAGCCCACCGATACCGTTGTCACTACCACCCGGATCGATCCCAACGAGGTTTACGACCCGGTGAGAGCGGGAGAGCTCGCTCCCCCCGGGTTCCGGCAGTTGTTGGACCGGGATCAGATCCTGC
>CAZWDQ010000035.1:0-18304 GCA_964632475.1 uncultured Acidimicrobiaceae bacterium | reverse complement strand
TGTTGATGATCCGGACGTTCATGCCATGGTTGTCGAACCCGTTCGAGATCGGCACGGTGTCATATTCGTCACAGACCAGGTCGGTCAGCAACGTCGAATCGGTTCCTGCGAAGTAGCCGACGACTTTCCTTCTCATGATCAAACCTCCTTACACCACGCCCTGGTCGAGCATCGCGTCGGCCACCTTGCGGAAGCCTGCGATATTCGCTCCAACGACGTAGTTGTCGGGTGCGTCAAATTCCTTTGCGGTCTCGCGACAACTGCGATGGATCTCGGTCATGATTCCGAGCAGCCTTGCGTCGACCTCTTCACGACTCCATGACGTGAATCCGGCGTTCTGAGCCATCTCGAGGCCGCTGGTCGCGACACCACCGGCGTTCACAGCCTTGCCCGGGCCGAACAACACGCCGCTGTCGAGGAGGAGCTGGGTTGCATCCGGCTCGGTCGGCATGTTCGCCCCTTCGGCGACGATCCGAACACCGTGTGCCACGAGCTGCTTCGCATCCTCGAGATCGAGCTCGTTCTGCGTCGCGCAGGGGAGTGCCACGTCTGCACCCTCGACCGCCCATGGTCGCTGTCCTTGGTAGTACTGGACTCCGTACTTCTCGGCGTACTCGCTGATGCGGCCACGCCGGACATTCTTCAGGTCCATCACCCACGCCAGCTTCTCGGCGTCGATTCCGTCGGGATCGTGGATGAAGCCTCCGGAATCCGACAGCGTCACTGCCGATCCGCCAAGGCGGTTCACGTTCTCGACCGCATACTGGGCAACGTTTCCCGAACCGGAGATCAGGATCGTCTTGCCGCTGATGCTGTCGCCCTTCGCTCGGAACATCTCTTCCGTGAAGTAGACCGTTCCATAGCCCGTGGATTCGGGTCGGATGAGGCTCCCGCCCCACCCCGTGCCCTTGCCGGTGAGAATCCCCGTGAACTCGTTGGCGAGCTTTTTGTACATGCCGAACATGTAGCCGATCTCGCGGGCGCCGACCCCGATATCCCCGGCAGGGACGTCGGTCCGCAGACCGATGTGCCGGAAGAGCTCGCTCATGAAGGCCTGCGTGAACCGCATGACCTCGCCGTCGCTCTTGCCCTTTGGATCGAAGTCGGAGCCGCCCTTGCCGCCACCTAGGGGGAGCGTCGTCAGGGCATTCTTGAAGGTCTGCTCAAAGGCCAGGAACTTGAGGATTCCCAGGTTCACCGTCGGATGGAAGCGGAGGCCCCCCTTGTAGGGACCGATCGCGCTGTTCATCTCGACGCGGTACCCGCGGTTGACGTTCACCGTTCCGGCGTCGTCGACCCACGGAACCCGGAAGATGATGATCCGCTCCGCTTGCACCATGCGGTGGAGAATGCGGGCGTCCATGTACTTCGGCTCCCGTTCGAAGACCGGCCAGACGGACTCGACAACCTCTTGCACCGCCTGGTGGAACTCGAACTGAGCGGGACTCTGGTCGACGACTTGATCCATGAACTCCGACACTGCTTGCTGCTGCACCGCATGCTTCCTTTCGTGGTGCGAACCAAACGGGGGAATATTAGCGCTCACATTGTGAGCGCCATCACCGCCTTCTGGACATGGAGCCGGTTCTCGGCCTGATCGAACACGCGACTCCAACGGCCGTCGATGACGGAGTCGGTGACCTCGATGTTGCGATCCGCCGGGAGCGGGTGCATGTAGATGGCGTCTTCGTCTGCCATCTCCATACGCCTCGGGTCGACGATCCAATCCTTGTAGTTGTCGGAGATCCTTGCCGACTCTTCGTGGTCGGACGTCGTGACCATGGAACCCCACGACTTGGCGTAGACGACGTCTGCGCCGGCCATGCCTTCGTCGAAGTCTTCGAGGATCTCGAACGAGCCGTGGTACTTCTTGGCATTCTCCTGGGCCTGAGCAACGATCTCGGGCATGAGCTTGAACTCCGGCGGCCGGGTGAGGCGCACATTCGCTCCGAAACGGGTCATCAGCAGGATCTCGCTCTGTGCGACCGAGATGGGCTTCTGATAGCTCGACGCGTATGCGTACGAGACGTTGATCGTGAGCTTGCGGGGATCGCCCTTCTGCTCGATGACCGTGAGAAGGTCGGCGAGTGCCTGGAACGGGTGGAACTGATCGCACTGCATGTTGAGCACGGGGACGCGGCTTGCGTCTGCCACGGCGCGGATGTACTCGTTGCCGATGGCCCAATCGACCTGGCGGATGGCGATACCGTCGTCGTAGCGACCGAGGATGTCGCCGATCTCTTTCCACGTGTCGCCGTGGCCAATCTGCGTTGCGGTGGAGTCGAGGAACATGGCGTGTCCGCCGAGCTGAGCCATGCCTGCTTCGAAGCTTGCACGGGTCCGTGTGCTTGAGAAGAAGAACAGCATCGCAAGAACCTTGTCATCCAAGAGTGGATGGAGTTCACCGAGAGCCCGGCGACGCTTCAGGTCGATGGCGACGTCGATCACCGTATTGAGTTCGTCCTTGGTCCATTCCTGGGTCGTGATCATGTCGCGACCGTGTAGGTGGGTCTGCATCAACTGCTCCTTTGCAGCTCGTGGATCTGTTCACGCGGGCTCATGTCCCGCTCTTTCGCCGAATGAGCCGGAACCTGAGGAGGTCGTCGCGGAAATACGACGTCGCCCTCACGATGGGCTCGTTGTTCTGGTCGAAGCCGATCTCGTTGAACGAGATGGCCAGCGTACCGGGTTCAACCCCGAGCTTCGCCGCCTTGGCGGTATCGAGTGATACGGGAATGATCTCTGAGAGGTAGTAGCCGAGGGTGCGGTCGCAGTGATCCTCGAGGAACTCGTAGATGGGCGTCGCTTCGTCCTCTTCATACTCGGCGTCATGGACGATTCTGGTCGGGATCTGATTGATGGTCAGTATCACCGGTTCGTCATCCTCGAGGATCAGCTTCTCGATGATGAGGACGGGAGTGTTCGGGTCGAGAGCGAGGACCCTGGCGGTATCGGCGTCGGCGGGACGAGCGCGGCTCGAGAGCACACGAACCGATGGCGTGTATCCGTGATCCTCAAGGACTTGCTTGTATGACCAGATCTCCTCGAGGCGCGACTTGATCTGCAGGCCGGGCTTGTTGACGAACGTGCCGGCACCCTGTCTGCGATAGATCGCACCTTCGTGCTCGAGGCGGGTGAGTGCGTCGCGAACGGTCGTTCGGCTTACACCGAGATCCGTTGCCAGCTCCGTCTCCGGGGGAATGCGACCATCGTCGAACTCATCGTTGACGATGCGCTCTTTGATGTTCGTCTTCACCTGATCGGTGAGCGATGGGTTGCGTGTGATCATTCGGAGAATTCTGACTGGCGTACGGTCATCATATCGTACTATGGTATGACCAATCCATCAAGCCAGCCCGAAGGAGGGCACACATGCGTAGCTTCGCCGGACGCGACATCCTTTCGCTCAAGGACTTTGAGCGGAACGAGTTCTTCCACCTCTTCGAGATCGCCGATCGCCTCGAACCGATCGCCAGAGAGCGTCGGAACACCGATCTCCTCGCACACAAGACCATGGTGACGGCGTTCTATCAGCCATCGACCCGCACCCGTCTCGCCCATGAAGCTGCGATGCATCGCCTCGGCGGTCATGTGACTGGCTTCTCCGATGCCAAGATGACCCGCGCCGGCGACTTCTATCAGGAGTCGATCAAGGACACCGTCCACATGCTCGAGTACTACGGCGACGTCATCGTGATGCGTCACTTCGACCAGGGTGCGCCGCACGAGGCCGCCAAGTGGTCTTCAGTCCCCGTCATCAACGGTGGCGACGGCTGGGGTGAGCATCCGACCCAGATCCTCACCGACCTCTACACGATCACCAAGGAAATGGGATCGGTCGACGGCAAGTCGTTCCTCGCAGTTGGCGACCATCGCATGCGCACCATGCACTCGCTCGGATATGCGCTGTCGCAGTTCGATGCCGAGATGATCATCCTGGCTCCTGAAGAGATGTCGCCGCTCCCCGAGTTCCTCGCTGAACTCGACGAGAAGGGCACGAACTACCGCATCATCGACCACATCGATGAGGCCATCGAGGTCGCCGATGTCATCTACATGGAGCCGGTCGTCCAGCCCGACTACACCCAGGCCCGGCAGGACAAGCAGGAGGTGTATGCACACACTTCGGCCAACTATCAGGTGACCTCTGAGGTGATGAAGAAGGCCAAGGGCAGCTCTGTCATCCTCCACTCGCTCCCCAGGCGTGACGAGCTCCTTCCTGAGGTCGACGACTCCAGGCACGCCCGCTACTGGCAAGAGGCCTACAACGGCGTCGTCATGCGCATGGCCCTCCTGTCGTCGATCCTCGGAGTGTGGGAGTGATGCCGAGGCTCGTTATTGCCATAGGTGGTAATTCACTGATTCCCGACGGCGACCATCAGTCGGTCCAGGACCAATACGGCGCAGCGGCCGAGACCGACGATCACATCGCCGGTCTGGTCGAGCAGGGTTGGGACGTGGCGATCTCGCACGGAAATGGGCCCCAGGTGGGGTTCATTCTCCGCCGCTCTGAGCTTGCGAGCAGTGAACTCCACGAGATCCCGCTCGACTACTGCGGAGCCGACACTCAGGGAGCGATCGGGTACATGCTCCAGCAGAACCTGGTCAACGACTTCCGTCAGCGTGGAATCGACAAGAGTGTCGCAACGGTCGTCACTCAGGTCGAGGTCGATGCAGCCGATCCTGCGTTCCAGAACGCGGCCAAGCCGATTGGCTCGTTCATGGGTGAGGAAGAGGCAATGCGTCGTCGCGACGATGAAGGCTGGGACGTGGTCGAGGACGCCGGGCGTGGCTGGCGCCGCGTCGTGGCCTCGCCACAGCCCAAGCGGATCGTCGAACTCGCCGTGATCAAGAGCCTGCTCGACGCGGGCGTCGTCACCATCGCCGTCGGCGGCGGTGGCATCCCGGTCATCGAGAACGAGGCTGGCGATCTCGAAGGGATCGCCGCCGTTATCGACAAGGACCTGGCATCTGCCCTCCTGGCGATTCAGGTCGATGCAGATCTGCTCCTGATCTCCACGGCAGTGGAACAGGTCGCCCTCAACTTCGGCACGCCGGAGCAGCGGTGGGTCGACCAGTTCACGCTCGCTGAGGTGAAGCAGTACCTCGAAGAGGGTGGACACTTCGCCGAGGGCTCGATGGCGCCGAAGATGCGTGCCGTCGTCCAGTTCATGGAGGGCGGAGGCAAGGAAGCGTTGATCACCAACCCAGGGAACCTCGAGCGCGCCATGGCCGGCGAGACCGGTACCAGGATCGTTCAATGACCAATGTTGTCGGGCTCACATGTGTGATCTGCGACAAGACGTACCCGGCGGATTTCGCCGGGTACGTCTGTCCAGACCACGGCAACGAGGGAATCCTCGATGTCCGATACGACTACGAAGAGATCGGCAAGACGTTCACCAAAGAGAGTCTTGCTGCGAATCCGGATCGCACCATGTGGCGATACCGGCCGCTGCTGCCGGTTGAACCTGATGCTGCGGTCCCACCGCTCACCGTCGGAGGGACGCCGATGTACAACGCGGCTCCCCTCGCCGCCGAACTTGGCCTCGCCGAGGTGTGGGTGAAAGATGAAGGGCGCGAGCCGACTGCGTCGCTCAAGGACCGGGCGTCGGCGATGGCCGTCGTCAAGGCTCAGGAGCGGGGCGCAGAGGTCATCACGACCGCATCGACCGGGAATGCAGCAGCTGCGCTCTCCGGCATCTCCGCAAGTGTCGGACAACGGAACGTGATCTTCGTCCCGGCATCGGCGCCGGAGGCCAAGATCGCCCAATTGCTCGCGTACGGTTCGACCGTCGCTCTCGTCAACGGGACGTATGGCGATGCGTTCGACCTCTGTATGGAAGCGTCGGTTGAGTACGGCTGGTACAACCGGAACACCGGCTACAACCCGTTCATGACCGAAGGCAAGAAGACCGCAGGTCTCGAGATCCTCGAAGACCTCGGATGGGAAGCGCCGGATGCCATCTTCGTGAGCGTCGGCGACGGCTCCATCATCGGCGGCGTTCACAAAGGAATGAAAGACGCGTTCGCTCTCGGTTGGATCGACCGGATGCCTCGCATCTACGGGATCCAGTCCGCCGGCAGCGACTATCTGGTTCAGGCGTTCGAGAATGGCGAGGACGTGCTCACGAAGCCGCCGATCTCAGCGGACACCGTCGCCGACTCCATCAGCGCCGACCTGCCACGTGATCGGATCAAGGCGATGGCGGCCGTCACCGAGACCGGGGGCGCCTATCTGCGTGTCTCCGACGAGGAAATACTCGCCGCCATCCCAACCCTGGCCCGTGGCTCGGGTGTCTTCGCCGAACCGGCGGGGGCGGCGCCATATGCCGGCTTGGTCACTGCTGTCGAACGCGGCATGGTCGGGACCGATGACCGAGTCGTCCTCCTTGCAACGGGAAGCGGACTCAAGGACGTTGCGTCGGCGCTGAAGGCCGTCGCGGCGGTCGGAACTGAACCGATGAGCGTCGATCCCAATCTCGAATCGCTCAAAGCAGCTCTCAACAACTGAAAGGACCTTCGGTCATGATCGACCTCACCGTCAACGAAGACGTTCTTGCGTCTGCCGTCCAGCAGGCCAAGGAACGCAATTTCAAGATTCCCACGTTCAAGCAGATGCGGGATCCGAGTCTCATCCCCGATGACGTCAAAGAGCGTCTCGCCGATGTCGGTTTGTGGGATCTCGACCCCATAAACCTCTATCGCATCACGTGGCACAACGAGGCGAAGGCTTCGGGCGGCAGCTTCGGTGGAGTCAACTACTTCGAAGTTCCCGCGGAGATAAGCGGCGTCGATGCCCGCATCGTGATGATGGAAGGGAAGTGGTTCCCGACCGGTGCACACAAGGTTGGTGCCGCGTTCGGTTGTCTCGTCCCGCGCCTCGTCACGGGTCAGTTCGATCCGGCGACACAGAAGGCCGTCTGGCCCTCGACCGGCAACTACTGCCGCGGTGGCGCATACGACTCCAACCTGCTGGCCTGCGAATCGATCGCCATCCTGCCCGAGGGGATGAGTGCCGAGCGGTTCCACTGGCTCGAGAGCGTGGCCGGTGAGATCATCCGGACGCCGGGGACCGAGTCGAACGTCAAGGAGATCTTCGACAAGTGCAACGAACTCCGCGTCTCCGGTGAGGATCTCGTCATCTTCAACCAGTTCGACGAGTTCGGGAACTACCTCTGGCACTACAACATCACCGGACCCGCCATGGAGGAGGTCCTCAACGAGTTGATGGGCGAGAACGACCGGTTCGCCGGCGTGACGCTGACCACCGGCTCTGCGGGAACGATCGCTTCGGGCGACTATCTCAAGCAGGTGTACCCGCATTCGAAGATCGCCGCCGGTGAGGCGACCGAGTGCCCGACGATGGTCTACAACGGTTTCGGTGAGCACCGGATCGAGGGGATCGGCGACAAGCACATCCCGTGGATCCACAACGTGCGCAACACCGACATGGCGATGGCCATCGACGACGAGTCGACGATCAGCCTGATCCGTCTCTTCAACGAGCCGGCCGGCCTCGAGTACCTCGCAAGCCAGGGTGTGCCCGCCGAGTTCATCGAGAAGCTTCCGCTCCTCGGTATCTCCGGTGTGGCGAACATGCTGATGGCGATCAAGTTCGCCAAGTGGTACGAGCTCACCGGCGAGGACTTTGTGATGACGCTCGGCACCGACTCGATGGAGATGTACGAGTCACGGTTGGCCGAGCTCAACGAAGAGCGCGGCGAGTTCACGCTCCTCGACGCTGCCGGGGCCTATCACCAGCACCTGATGGGACAGTCGTTGGCTAACGTTCAGGAGCTCGACTACTACCAGCGCAAGCGCATCCACAACCTGAAGTACTACACGTGGGTTGAGCAGCAGGGCAAGACCTACGAAGAGATCCAGGCTCAGTGGTACGACCCGGAGTACTGGACGAAGATTCAGGCGATGGCCGATCCGATCGACGAGCTGATCGAAGCCTTCAACGCAAGGATCGACGAGGCGTAGACGAGAAGCTGACAGCAAACAGCGGACTGCGGACAGCCAGACCCCCGTGTGCGGAGGCCTGGCTGTCTGCCGTTCGGTGGGCCGGCGATTCGCCGTTCGCAGTCGGGATTGCGATGTCGTCGTCGACGGATCCTGATTTGTGTGCCACAATCGCTGGTACCAGAGAAGGGAGGTGGTCCACATTGACTGAATGTTTGTATAGGACCCTGGAGGTGGCCGAGCGCTAACGGCCGCACCGTACGAAAGGAGTGGCTGTTCCTCGCAAGAGGTAGGTAGCGACTCCGACTCGGACCACCGATACCCGGAGACCCGTGGGTTGGTCCTCCCACGGCGGCGAAGATTTCGCCGAAGTGTCTCCGGGTTTCACCATGTCTGCAGCAGCCTGACCGTCGAGCATCTCAGGTGCCTGTAGGGTCGGCGCCATGGAATGGGCTACCTACCTTGAGCACATCCGGGTCGACGCCTCTCGCCTCTCTCAAGTGGCGCGCGGCGGACTCGATGCTGCGATTCCGTGTTGCGCAGGATGGACGGTTCGCACAGTGGTCGAACACGTCGGCGACATCTACGCGGAGAAGGCGGCGGTTGTTGACGAAGGCTGGACCGAGCGGCACGATCGGCGACTTGGCAGACCCGGCGAACCCATCGCAGACTGGTTCGACGAAGCTGCAGTCCGACTCCTCGATGTTCTGTCGGCTCATGATCCCGCCGAGACCGTGTGGACATGGTTCGAACCCGATCAGACCGTCGGGTTCTGGTATCGCCGACTCGCCCACGAGACGTTGATCCATCGCATCGATGTTGAGCAGGCACTCGGCGTGCCGTCGGTGGTCGACGAGGCGCTGGCTGCCGACGGCATCGATGAGGCCCTCAACGTGTACATCTCGGGCGCCCCGGCCTGGGGGAGTATCGCCTTCGAGGAACGCGGAGCACGGCTCACCGTACCGGGGCGATCCTGGTCGATGAGGCTGGGCAAGTTCTCCGGAACGTCGCCGCTCACGGGCAACAACTACTCGGATCTGCCGGCACTCGAACTCGTCGACGGCGAGGCGTCGTCCCACGTCGAGATCAGTGGAACGGCCGGGGATATGGGTCGATGGCTGTGGGGGAGAGGGAGTCTCGACGACCTCACCGTTGATGGTGAACTATCGATCGCAGAAGCCGTCCGCACGGTTGCCCGGGAGGCCACGCAGTGACGGCCCCGTTCATTGGATCAGAGATCGGCCAACTCCGCACGGTGATGATCCATCGACCCGGGATCGAGATCGCCCGCATCACACCCGAGAACAAGGAAGCCGTTGCATGACTCAACCGATTCTGAGGGAACCATTGCCATGAGTGGTCTTGTCACCGTTGCCGTCTACCCAACTCGATCTGATGCCGAGATCGTCAGGGCACGCCTCGTCTCCGACGGGATCGAGGCGATCGTGATCGCCGACGACGAGGGCGGGTTGAATCCTGGCTTCTATTCGAGGTACGGAGTTCGGGTCGTTGTCGCATCGGGGGACCTGACGGACGCACGCGAGTCCGTCGGTGTCGAGATCGTTGGTATCCCGGACGAGGCGATGCAATTGATTGTGGACCACGCCCGGGCGTGGTCGCCGAACGAAGCATGCGGACTGGTCGCCGGTGTCGACGATGCTGTGATGAAGGTCTACCCATTTGTCAACACCGACCCCGCACCCGACCGTTTCGTACTCGATCCAGCTGAGCAGTTCGCCGCATGGCAGGATGCCGTTGCCAGTGGTTGGGAGATCCTTGGCCTGTTCCACTCGCATCCGGCGTCCGCTCCTATCCCGTCGCTCGCCGACATCGACGGAGGAGGCGATCCGGAGTGGGTGAACATCATCGTCGGTGTTGAGGACGGCCATATCGCTGTGCGTGCCTACCGATATGTGGATGGTGTGGCGTCGTCCGTCGAGTTCGAGCGGCGATGACCACACTTACCGTTCTTGGCTCATCGGGGGGTACGCCGACGCGCACAAATCCGGCCTCGGGCTACCTGATCGAGACCGAGGGCATGACGTTCTGGGTCGATGCCGGAACGGGGACGTTCATGGAGCTTGCGAAACATGTCGACCCTGGGACATTGGATGGCGTCGTGCTGAGCCACACCCACTCCGATCACTGCACCGACATCTTCGGCCTCTACGGATATCTCGCATTCGGACCCTCCGGCTCGGTACCTGTGCCGGTGTTGGTTCCACCGGGAGCTTCCGATCACCTCTCCGCCTTCGCTCGCGCCACCGAGGAACACGTCTTCCACTCGGTGCTCGACCTGGTCGAGGTCGACGCCGGATCGATGGTCGAGATCGATGACGTGTCGATCCGATTCGGTGAGGCGATTCATCCGGTTCCGGCACTTGTCACCCGCTTCGACGGGCCGGGCGGATCCGTCGTCTACTCGGGGGATACCGGTCCGGGATCGGACCTCCTCGATCTGGCGTACGGCGCTGACCTCCTGCTGTGCGAGGCGACGATCGCCGGTGAGCGGGACGAGCGCACCTACCCGTACCATCTCACGGCATTCGAAGCGGGCCGCATCGCATCCGAAGCCGGGGTCGGGACGCTGGTTGTTACGCACCTCGCCTCCGGTGCCGACCCGGAGCGGGCGCTCGAAGAAGCGGGCGACGGCTTCGGCGGCGAGTTGCTGCTCGCCATGCCTGGTACAAAGATCACGATCGGGGAGAAACCATGAGAGAAGACCGAGCAGTCGATGCGCTGAGGCCCGTCCGGATCCGGCGCGGGTTCACCGAGATGACGCCGGGTTCGGTCCTCATCGAGATGGGGAAGACGCAGGTGCTCTGCACTGCAGCGTTCGAAGAGGACGTTCCTCGATGGATGAGGGACAGTGGCAAGGGATGGGTGACGGCGGAGTACGCCATGCTGCCCGGCTCAAGCCCACAGCGAGTTCGCCGGAACGCCATAGAGGGCGGCCGGACCAAGGAGATCCAGAGGCTGATCGGTCGGTCGCTTCGTGCCGTGGTCGATATGAAGGCTCTTGGGCCCGTGACGGTTCGCGTCGACTGTGACGTGCTCCAGGCAGATGGCGGAACGAGAACGGCCTCCATCACCGGCGCTTGGATCGCCCTCGCCGATGCCTTCGATGTGCGAATCGCCGAGGGGAAGATGGAGGCTTCGCCGCTGACCGACCACGTTGCCGCTATCTCCGTGGGGATCCTCGGAAACCAAGCGCTCCTTGACCTTCAGTACACCGAGGATGTCAGTGCAGATGTCGATGCAAACATCGTGATGACCGGCTCCGGCAAGATCATCGAGGTGCAGGGGACAGCAGAGGGAGAGCCGTTCGACCGGGATCAACTCGACCAGATGCTCGACCTTGCAACCAAGGGGATCGGCGAACTCGTCGACGAGCAGCGGGGCGCCAGGGCGTGACCGGCGTCCCTCGCCGGGTCGTTGTCGCATCGAAGAACCCGGACAAGATTCGTGAGGTTGAAGCGGTCCTTGCCCGGATGGAGCATCCCTGGGAGATCGTTCGTGGGATGGAGTGGCCGGACGTCGACGAGACAGAACCCACGCTCGAAGGCAACGCCCTCCTCAAAGCCGTCGCGGTCTCGGAGGCAACGGGTCTTCCGGCGCTTGCCGACGACACCGGCCTCGAGGTCGACGCCCTCGATGGGGCTCCTGGTGTGCACAGCGCCCGTTTCGCCGGCCCGGAGGCGTCGTACGAGGCGAACATCGATCGACTGCTCGTCGACATGGACGGTGTTCCGGATCGCCGAGCACGGTTCCGGACCGCGATCGCATTCGTCGTGCCTGGGTCCGATCCTCTGATCGTCGAGGGCGTGATCGAGGGGATGATTACCGCCGGGCGACGCGGCGACCGCGGCTTTGGTTATGACCCCGTGTTCGCTGTGGGTGACCGGACCTACGGTGAGATGACCGACGGCGAGAAGAACGAGATATCGCACCGGGCGAGGGCACTCCGGGCCCTTGCTGCGGCGCTCGAAAGTTCGTAGCTCCGCGCACCGACGGGGCCCGTCACGCATTGCGACGGGACTCTCGGCCGGAGTTGGGCCGTTCGATTGACTATGACGGTGGCACATTCGCCGCTTGGAAGGCGCCGATACGTCGGTGTTGGGCTGCCAGGCTTGGCGCGGAATTGATCACCGCTAACCTCTCCGACGTGACTGATGGCACGACGGGCGATGTGACAGAGGGCGCGAGGGCCGGGTGGTGGGCGCACCACACGTCTGTGGCGACGCGCCTCGCGATCGGGATCCTGATCGTGAGTGTTCTCTCGCTCGTCGGATCGGTCGTCATTGCTGTTGGCATCTCCGGAAATGATGGCGAGGATTTGCTCCACGGCCGTCTCGCGTCGGTCGCGGGTGCGAGAGCAGACGAGGTCGATGCCTATCTGGGGCAGGTTCAAGGCGCTCTCACAGCGATCGC
This sequence comes from uncultured Acidimicrobiaceae bacterium, assembly GCA_964632475.1. Classification (GTDB taxonomy): domain Bacteria; phylum Actinomycetota; class Acidimicrobiia; order Spongiisociales; family UBA5794; genus JAHEEL01. The sequence goes on along the minus strand of CAZWDQ010000035.1, from coordinate 5,905 downwards.
GGCAGGTCGAATGGCTATCGACGGCGTCGAGGAGTTCGCAGCCGCATACGATGATCTCGACCGGCTCAGCCAAGACGACCTCGAGTCCGAGGCGAACGATCTTGCAGGGTTCTATCTCGACGAGTTCGTCCCACGACTCGAAGACGTTCGTGGAGTCCCGGTGGACGTACTCGACGTCTCATCGGGGCTGACATCTGCGGCGGTCTATCTCCAGTCGGCGTACATCGCGCAGAATGCCCTTGCGATTGATGAGAAGAGGCTCCTCACCGACGCCGAGGACGGCAGCACGTGGACCGAGGTCCACAAGGAATTTCATCCCTTCCTGCGCGACGCCGCGGATCGTGTTGGGTTCGCTGATCTCTACCTGATCGAGCCCGAGACGCAAACCATCGTCTACTCGACGAACAAGAGCATCGATTTCGGCACGAGCCTGGAGACCGGTTCCCACAGCGGAACCACGCTCGGCCGTCTCGCAAACCGGACCGTCCTTTCCGGTGAACCGGGCGTCGTCCTCGGTACCGACTTCTCGGCCTACGCCCCGGCATTCGACGAGCCGAGCGCGTTCGCCGCGGCGCCGCTGTTCAACGGTGAGACGCTCGTCGGCGTGGTTGCTGCAAGCCTGTCCAACGATGCTATCGACGAGATCATGACGCTCGACTGGGAATCCGGTGGTCTCGGCGAGACTGGCGAGATCTACCTGGCGGGGTCGGATGCTCGTATGCTGTCGAATTCCCGTGCGTTCGTGGAGGATCCTGAGGCGTATCTCGTGCACGTCGATGAGCTCGGTCTTGCCACGGCCGAGGAGCAGAACCAGATGCGTGCGCTCGGCACCACGGTTCTTTTTCAGGATGCCGACGGCACCGCCGTCCGAGCCGCTCTGCAAGGCGAGTCCGGATTCATTTCCGACACGAGCTACCTGGGTGAGGAGGTCTATACCGCCTACGAGCCGCTCGATTCCGAAATGTTCGACTGGGTGATCCTCGCCGAACAGGAGCGCGACGAAGTCGACGCACCGGTCGTCGACTATGTTCGCGGCAACGTCCTCCTGACAACCGTCGTCGTGGTTGCCCTGACCTTCTTCGCCGCAGCGTGGGCGAGTTCGTTCGTCAATCCGTTGCGCGCGATCAGCGCCGCGCTGCAACGTATCCAGGACGGCAGCGACGATACCGAAGTGCCGTCGAGTGGTGCCAGAGAGTTCCGTGTCCTCTCGGGCCACCTGAATGCAATGGTCGGCACCCTCGCAAGCCGAAAGCAAGCGGTCGCGGATGCGCTTGCGAAGAAGACGAGCGTCTTGGTTGCCCTGCTGCCCCCGGCGGTTGCAGATGCCGTCGTCGGAGGCGATCGCCGGTTGGTGGAGACCGTACCCCAGGCGAGCGTGGTCGTGCTCGTTGTCAACGGCCTGGACGACCTGTTCCGCACGCGTGACACCGTGGCAAACCGGGATTTGATGAACTCCATCGTGGACATCGCCGACGAGGCCGCGAGCGTCGACGGGCTCGAGCGAGTCAAGGTGATGGGCGACACCTACCACGCCGTGTGTGGGGTCGAGACGCCCTACCTGGATCATGCTCCACGAACTGTTCGATTCGCCGCGGCGGTTCTGGCGAAGGTTCGACGATTCGCTGAAGAGAACGGACTTGATCTCGACATCTCGGGCGGGGTCGACATAGGACCGGTCACCGTTGGACTAACAGGCAGCGCTCGTCTCATCTACGACGTGTGGGGGGAGACCGCCGAACGCGCTGCGAATCTCGCTCCCCTTGCGGCGCCGGGTGAGATCTTGGTAACGGGTGGAGTTCGCGATCGCCTCCCAGCGGGCCGCAGCCTGGTGGCGGCGGATTCGGCCGATGTCTCGGCCTGGGTGGCTGTGGCCTCCGACCCGGATGGGGGTGCAGGGACATGATCGAGCTCCTTATGGGCACCCACGTCCTCCGAGCCGCCCTCCTCGTGTTCCTCTTGCCGGCGCTGATCATCGGTGCGGGGGAGGCGCAAGAGCGTCTCCGCCAGCGCGGTTCCTTGCTGGAGACGCCGGTGGCGACGGTCCGGAATTGGGTTCTGCCGCTTGCGGCCGTGTGGACGCTCGTCGTCCTGATCTTCGACGTTCCCGCAATCAACATCCTGTCTCAGGCAATTGCGACTGCCGCTCTCATCGCAGTGACGACAGCGATCCTCCAGGTGATCCGGTACTTCACCGATGAAGCCCGCGCTCGCTCGACGGTCCCGGGAACGCGGCACGTACCCCAGCTCTTGCTGATGGTGCCACGCCTCGTGGTGCTCTTGGTCGCGGGGTGGCTTCTCTTCACGGCCGTATGGAACGTCAACCTCAGTGGGTTGTTCGCTGCTCTAGGCGTCACATCACTCGTTGTCTCGCTCGCCCTCCAGGACACGCTGAGCGGTCTTGCTTCCGGGTTCCTCCTGCTTAGCGACAAGCCGTTCGAACCAGGGGATTGGATCGAGGCCAACGACATCGAAGGGAAGGTCGTCGATACGAACTGGCGGTCGTCGCGGATCCGGGATCGCAACGGCGATCTCGTCGTGATCCCGAACAGCGTTCTGGCCAGCGCCACTGTGGTGAATTTCGACCAGCCGGCCCGGCTGCATCGTGTTGTGGTGTCACTCCAAGTCGCATACGCCAACCCGCCGACGAACGCGGTTGAGATGCTGCTCGCAGCGGCCCGGGCCACGAAGGGCGTGCTTACCGATCCGGCGCCGGTGGTGCGGGTGGTGCAAATCGATGACCCGCTCATGGGCTACGACGTGCAAATGTGGATCGACGACTACACGATCTCGCCGCGCGTGAAGAGTGACTTCGGCGCTCTCGTCTGGTACCAGTCGCATCGCATGGATGTGCCGCTCCCGAGCCCAGCATTCGACCTCTATCACCACGATCCGATTCAGGAGGCGGCGGACGCCACACTCACGATGGATCAATTGGCCGCGCGGGTTCGTCTGTCGTCGGTGTTCTCCGAGCTCGACGATACGGACATTCGCGAACTTGCCGAATCCGCCGTCGCGCAGCGATTCCGGCGCGGCGAGACCATACTCGCGGCCGGCGTCGTCAGCCGCGAGATCTATGTGTTGTGGTCGGGACGGGCGCGGATCATGATCCCTGACGAGCCGAATGCGTTCATCGAACTCTCGGACGGGGACGTCTTTGGTATCGTGAGTCGCTCGCGAGACAGAGCAGCGTCGCAGCGAGTCGTGGCCGCCACCGATTGTGAGGTCGTGCGGATTGAAGCCAGCACTGCCGGAGCCGTCGCGAGCCGCAACCCCTCGCTCGCCGACGAACTGAATCAGCTCATGTCCTCGCGCAATCGTCGTCTCGACCCGCATGTGCAGCGATTCGAGATGGAGGCTCCCGTGCCGGACGCGGGTTGGGGTGAGGTCGGTGAGGCTCTCGGTGTGCAAGTGGTCGATGCCAGCGATGCTGGGAGCGACGAGGGGTTGCCTTCATGACGGCACCTCGCACTTCTGCTCTCGATAGCGCCGCCGAACAGAAGCCGCGACGGGGCCGGCGTGCCCGCACCGAGGTCGCCATCGTCATGGCGGTCGTTGCCATCGTCTCGGTGCTTGTCGTTGGAATCTACAACCTGGTGACGGCCCGCGGTTTTCTCAACAGCACCGTGCAAGCACAACTGGTCGGCGTCGGCCAATCCAGGATGGATCGTCTCGTGCGGGGTATCGACGGTATTCGTGGGATCACCCTGACGGTGGCAGAGGGCAGGGGCGTCGCGCTGGCACTCGAAGAGCTGAGTGCCGGATACGCTGGCCTGGATTCGCCGCTCTCGACGGTCGAACTCGACGCTCTGAAGCGCACGTACGAGGGATCCATCGCCGAAGTGGTTCCACCGGGCTACGAGGCGCCGCCTTTGGATGCGGTCTTCCCGAAGTCCGAACGCGCTCAGTACCTCCAGTACCACTACATCGTAGCGAACCCCTTCGAGGAACTGCCCGACCTGGACGATGCTGGCGACGGCTCGGACTACAGCGCCGCCCACGCGATCCATCACCCCGCTCTGAGGTCGATTGCCGGGGCCCTGGGGTTGGGTGACATGCTGCTGATAGATGCCGAGACGTCGACGGTCGTGTACTCGGTCGACAAGAACAGCGAGTTCGGCACGAGTCTCGCTTCAGGTCCGTATCGCGAGAGTGTTCTCGCCGAGGCGGTCGTCGAGCAGTTGCAGACCGCGGCCGCCGACGAAGTGGTGATCGTGGATTTCGAGCCGTACGCACCTGCGGGTTTGGCTCCCACCATGTTCATGGCCGTGGCCATCAGAGATGAAGGGCGCGTGACCGGCGCGCTCGCCGTTGAGATCCCCAATGAGCTGCTCGTCAATCTCACGACTGCAGGCCAGGATTGGCAAGGCACGGGGTTGGGAGACACCGGCGAGGTCTATGTCGTCGGCGACGACTCACTCATGCGAACGGACTCGAGGCTCTGGCTCGAAGACTCCGAGGAGTATCTGAGGCTGGTCGGCGCCGCCGGGTATGGCCCGGAGGTTTCGGAGGCTCTCGAGGCGTTTGATACGACGGTGCTGCTTCAAGCCGTCGACACCGATGCGGTGGCCGCGGGGCTCGTCGGCGATGACTTCGTCGACGAGTCGACCAACTACCTCGGCCAGGAAACGCTGACGGTGGCGGGTCCGCTCGACATCGACGGCCTCGACTGGATCGGTGTTGCTGAAGTCACGACGGCCGAGGCCAATGCGCCGATTCGTCGACATCTCATCACGGTGGGGATTCTGCTTCTGATTCTGATTCCGCTCATGATCTTCCTGGCGTTCGTCATCGCGAGAAGACTCCTGCTGCCGATGGGGTCGATCGTCGACGCTGCGAATCAGGTGAGGCAGGGTGACCTTGACGCTACTTTGGATATTCGATCGCGCGACGAGTTTGGAGACCTGGCGAGTAGGTTCAACGGTCTTGTTGCCACGCTGGAGCAGCAGGCGACCGATCTGGAGCAGGCAGAGGTCGAGACCACCAAACTGTTGCAGGCCGTCATGCCACCCCGGCTGGTCGAACAGTTCCAGAGTGGCGACCGTGACATTTCAGAGGCGCTGAGCAACGCCACGCTGGTTGTGATCTCCGTTGAAGAGCCGGAGGTCGCGCGAGCGAGTGAGCGTGAGGCCATTGCGGACCACACCGTTGCCGTGTCTTCGGGTATCGCTTCGCTCGCCGAGCGTCACGGCCTTGAGCAAGTCGTCTCGTCGGCGACGCAGTACGTCGCCGTCGCGGGGTTGAATGTCGACGACGATGAAGCCGGCAAGGCGGTCGGTTTCGCGGTCGCGGTGCGAGATTGGCTCGATCAAGCGGGACCCGGCGTCGGAGTGGTGATCGCGACGCGCATCGGGCTCGCGTCCGGCGACGTTGTCACAGGTGTCGTCGGCACCGAACGCGTAACGTTCAATGTGTGGGGTAATCCGCGACGGCGAGCCACGACGTTGGCGGCGGTGGCCGGGCGGAGTGAGATCCTCGTCGATCCGACCGTCGCGTCCCATGTCGGGACCGAATGGGCGGTTGATCCTGCCCTCGGTCTCGTCGGCCTTGATGGCGTAGCAATTGATGGATGGCGCTTGGTCGCGCGCAAGAGCGCTGCCGGCACGGTCGTGAACCTGTCCGACAACGAATAGCGCGGCCGGCGCGCTGAAACGAAGAATCGCCCGGACAGATAGGAATCCATCAGCGCGTTTCGATTGCGGGCGGGGCGAGTCCAGCCCGAATTATGCGCGCCTTGGAATGCTGACCTCGCTCCTGCGCAACCCGCCTTCGTCGAAGAGACGAGCGCGATCGAGTTTCGGGGACCCTCAGGGCGAGGGAGTGCGGGCGAGAGGACTCGAACCTCCACGGGTCTCCCCACCAGGTCCTAAACCTGGCGCGTCTGCCATTTCCGCCACGCCCGCGCGGC
>CAZWDQ010000034.1:7756-19109 GCA_964632475.1 uncultured Acidimicrobiaceae bacterium | reverse complement strand
GTGCTCGGGGCCGCGGCAGCCATCCAGAAATGGGGAACGACGGACCACTAGACGACTAGTTCCAAGGGGTTCGGGGTACTACGGGATTCTCGAGAGCATCTTCTCCAAGGCGTCATATGCCGCACCGATCAACGGATGTACGGTGGGAGACGATGTGAGCAATGGGTGGGTCGCGATCTGCATCATGTCGAGTTCCCGAACGGTGACCTTCTTCTGGATGCCGAAAGCGATCGCATTGATCAACTCTCCCACCGACGGACCACCCACGAGTTGCCCGCCGAGCAGGATCCCCGAATCGTCGGCGAACACGAGCTTGACCTTCATTTGCGCGGCGCCGGCCAGTGATCCGGGGTGGCGATCAGGAGCGATGGCGATCCCCTCAACGAAACGGAATCCCTCCTGCCTACACACGCGAGACGAGAGTCCTGCACTTGCGAACGACACCCCACCGAATTGGGTGGAGAACGCGGAGATCGTGCCTTGGATCTGCCTCATCACCCTGATCTCGTACAGGTTGGTTGCTGCAATGCGACCCTCGGCCGCAGCGGTCGAAGCCAGCCATACAGGGACCTCGCGGCGCGTGAAGAAGTCCCGCTTCAATGCGCAGTCGCCCACGGCCAACACCCTGGGGGCGCTGGTTCGCATGTACTCGTCGACCCAGATAGATCCGCCATCGGTAATCCGCAGACCGGCGTCCCTGGCCAGCTCAGTGTTCGGTGTCCCACCGACTCCGACCAGCACGATGTCCGCGGCGATCTCGTCGCCACCCTCCAAGGTGACCGACTCCACCCCGTCCTGCCCATTGATCGACGTGGCGCGCTTGCTCGTGTGCACGACTACGCCTTCCGCCTCCAGGACCTCCTCTACCTGGTCACAGACTTCATCGTCGAATGCGGCCTGGAGAAGTTTCGGCATCATCTCGACGATGTGAACTTCGGTGTCGTCGTCCTTGACCAACTCGTCGGCGAATTCGGCACCGATGAATCCACCGCCCAGGATGACCACTCTCCGAGCGGACCTAATCGCCTCCCGAAGCGTGGTCATGGCCGAGAGGCTCTTCTCGATGACGTAGACACCCGGCAGATCGATTCCGGTGATTGGCGGACGTGACGGCACGGTTCCCGTCGCGAGCACCAACCGGTCGTAGGACATCTCACTCCCCGACGCCAGTTGGAGTTGGTGCTGCTCAGGATCGAAGGATGTCACCCGGTCGACGATGACCTTGACTCCTGCCTGATCGAGAGGGAGGTTTCCCATCCGATTCTGCTCGGGTTCGAGCATTGAGTGGACCATGTAGGGAATGGCACACGGGATCACTCCGTCGCCGATGTCCTTGATGAGACAGACCGTCTTGTCCGGATTCATGGACCGCGCTGTCGTTGCAGCGACGACTCCCGCGGGGCCTCCACCGATGATCACCGTACACGCCTTCATTCCGTCATCTCCTTCGCCGCGGTCGGCGATAAGAAACCCCCTATGACAGGAGGTAGTACAAATCCTTGGTGACGGACAATCGCGACATGTTCCACGAGGAGTGGTCAACCGCGAGAGCGCGCGACACGCATCGAGTATCCGGCGCGACCGAGAACACGTCTAGGGGTATTCGGCCCTTCAACGACGGTCGAACGACCCTTCGAGGTTTCTCGATTGCCGACGGGACGTTCGTGGCTCTTCCCTCGAGTGCGGCCGGTCCCGCGAGACCGCGAAACGCTCCGAACTTTCCGGCTGGGCCACCTACGGGTACTGCGCACCGCACTCCCGCTGGTTCTGGGGACTCCGTCTCCACCTGATCGCCACACCGTCAGGGCTCCCCGTCGCGTTCGCGCTCACCGGAGCCAATGACATCGAAATCACCAACCAACCCGCCAAGGACAACCTCTCCGGTTGTCACAACTAACCCCTTGGAACTGGTCATCTAGTCGGACTCTGAGTGGTACCGTTTCCGCATGCGACTCTTCAAGCGAGTATTCCTCGGCGTCTTCCTGATGAACGTTCTGCTGGTTGTTGCGGGCCTCGTAGCCAAGCGAATGCTCCCGGCCTACGGAGATGAGACGTCTGACGTTTTCGCCGCCGTGGCAGCAATGGACGGCGCAGAGGTCGTGAACAAGTCCGACTCGTTCCGAGCAGGATCCGGTTCTGCGGTGATGGGTGGGATGACGATCGACCTCACCGAAGCCGGGATCTCAACTTCAGCAACGCTTGAGCTCACAGCCGTAGCCGGGGGAATCGAAGTGACCGTTCCCGCGAGTTGGCGTGTCGAGATGGCATCGACGGTATTCGCAGGCGGCATCGAGAATCTGACCGATCCCGACGCGGTCGCCGACGATGCTCCGTTGCTCCTGGTCGATGCCAGGGCCTACTTCGGTGGCATCGCCGTCCGGAACGCCTCCTGATCAGTCAGACTCGTTCATCGAGGCGTTGACGATCCGTCCGAACGTGAGAACACCACCGGCGCGATTGTCATACTCGAGGGCTCGCGCGAGAGTGGATCTCGCATCGCCGACTCTGCCGGTCTCTCGGAGCGCGATGCCCCGGTAGACCAGCGTCATTGCCGTGACGTCGTCGTCGTTGAGGACACCACCGGTCGTTTCGATGGCTTCGTCAAACCGTGCGTCGGCGCACAGCAATTCGACCATCGAGAGGGTGACGTGCGTCGTGCGGTCAACCGATTCCAGGAGCTCAACGGCTGAGGCAAGATTCCCTTGTTCCTGATGGAGTTCGGCCGTGGTGAGGGCGACCGCCACGCGCATGATCGGCAAGGCGACGGCAACTCCCGGGGCGATCGGCACCACGAGGCCTGCATCCGGCATGTACTTGCCGATGAACGAATCGTCCTTCGGTTCGAAACCGACTGCGATCGATCGGGAGAGCAATTCGGACGCGTAGGAGCGCCGGCTCTCGAGTGACATGAGTCCGGCGAGCACGTCGGCGGTGTTTCGATACTGCGGATGTTGTCCGGCAGTCACATCGATGGCGTGAGGATCTCCTGAGATGACGGCGGCATGCATCGCTTTCTCGCCTGCTCGTGCGAACCATCCTGGCTCCGCGCGCGCCGCGAGGGTTGCATATTCATCGGGTCCGGGAAACTCCCACGTCGTGTCGGTCCACTCACGGGGCTCACGCCCGCCGAGCCGGAACCCAAACTCGTTTGAGAGCGGGTCGTGCCACCAGTCCCCATCGCTGTGGACGAGAGCGTGGCGGTGCAGGCCAGATGAGGTGCGGAAAGACCAGGACAGATCGGCTCGCTTTCGTCGGGGATGAGTCGCCGCACCCTATCTCATCGATCGGCGGTAGCCTCGCCTCATGGCTGTTGACCTCGCAGGCACCGTTACCTACCTCAAGGACCATGCTGTCGAGCACGGTTTCCACGTTCACGACGAGCGTCACTTCGTTGAGACATACACGCTCCGGCAGGCCTGGGAAGTCGATCTGCATCCGGCCGAATCATGCGAAGGCCCACTCGACCTTCATCTCGCGATCGATCTCGACCCCCGGATCGTGCTGGAACTAGAGGACATGCTCGTGGAGGCACCGGAGACACCCGAGGATCCCGAGAGGCGTTTCACAGTGCCGTTCCTGTTCAACTGGGGGCTCCCTCCGTTGGCGGATCCACCGGATCTCATCGTGCTGTCGGCCGAACTCGCCGGCATCGGCGGACTCGACCTCCCGATAGAGGTGTCCGCAGTCGACAGCTTCGGAGCGCTCTCCGACGGGCAGGAACGTCGCCTCTCGATCATTGCCGCGGTCGAGATCTCGCTTGTCGATCTCATGTATCGCCAGGACAGCCTCTGCGAGACGCTCGATCGGGTTCACGCAGTGAGCATGTACGTCACAGAACACGCCCCAGCGTGGATTGGGTGAGCATCGTTCGGATGCGTACTCCGTGGCCCGCAATCCGCATCCCGTGAGGACTACCGACTACGAATCTCCGTCTTCACCCTCACGCCTGTCGAGCCATTGCGTTATCGGGGCGGGCATCTCGGCCGGACGGTTACCCCAGTAGTAGACCACTACCGACCCACCCGCCGCGTCGTGGAGCGTCCGTCGTTCCGGGCTGATGAAGAGGCCGAGGAACCCGACGCCGAAGAACAGAAATGAGAACGGATAGACGAGCTGTCGGATCGCTGCCCTCTTCCCCGATATCGGCGTACCGTCTCGACCAACGACGCCGACGCCGAGGACGCCCATTCCAATGGTCCGCCCGGCGAGAGAGATACTCACCCAGTGGTAGAGGAATGCCCAGATCAACGCAACGATCAACCCGAACACTCCGCCCTGCCATGACGTACTGATCTCGATCTGGAAAAGGAAGTCGACGATGAATGCGAAGCCGAGAACCATCAGTATGAACGCGGTTGAGACGATGATCGAGTCGAGAACGATGCCCAAGATCCGGGACACCGGACCGGCATAGTGCCCGGTGACCTGGCCCCTGCCCTCTTCATCGGTTCCCGTGGCGGCTTCGAGGGCGGGTGGGGCAACGGGCCGCGCTGAGGGATCCCGCCTGATGAGGCGATAGATGGTGCGTTCGAATATCTGATCTACAGCGACGATCTGCCGGCGGACGACGTCTAGCGCCGATCCTGCGAGGGCCCCGGTGCTCTCCCTGACGATATCGGGGATGCCCGCGCGGTCCGTGAGTTCCTTGACATCGACCCGGTCAAGGAGTGCATCGATGTCGACTCTGTTCATGAGAGCGTCGACGTCGACGCGATCGAGCAGCGCTTCCACATCCACTCGGTCCATCAAAGAGTTCACGTCGACACTGTCGAGGAGGACCTGGGGGTCGACGCGATCGAGGAGAGCATTCACGTCGACGCGTTCCATGAGCGCGTTGACATCGACGTTGTCGATGATCGTGTCTGGATCGACTGCATCGACGACCACGCCGGTGGCTCGCGAGAAGACCCTCGAGAACAGTCCTTCGCTTACCGGATCCTTGCCGATGGTCACCTCTGCGTCTCCGATGCCGGAAGGGAGACGAAACGAAGGGGTTTGCGCATTGGGGGACGATATCACGCGAAGGAGGCCCCGCAGGAAAGGAGCGCGGGATCGATGCCGCGCTCCTTTCTTCTTCGTCTCTCTGTGCTACTCGTATGAGATGGCCGCAAGGATGTTGAGGCGTGACGCCTTCCACGACGGGTAGATGGCGGCGACGACACCGGCAAAGGCTGCAAGGAGAACCAAGGCGGCGATCTGGCTGATCGGGATGGTGAACATCCCGAGCCCCTCATCTGCACGTGCTCGTACGACGGCCCAGCCGTTCTCCTCCATAATGGACTCGAGGACGATGACACCATTCGTCTCTGCCAAGGACTCGAAAGCACCCTCGGATACGTCGATACTCGTGACGGTGCCGATGGTCGCCGGGTTGACAGCGACGATGAGGGTGCCCGTTCCATCGACGGTGGCGTTCCCGACTCTCAACGTGGAAACATCTCCGATCTCCGACAGCGATCGAACCTTGTCCGTGAATGCTGGACTCACGCCGATGGCGAAGTTCGTTGGCTGCACCGAGAAGTCTCCTGGGAACGTGTCGGTGACGGATGACGTAATCGAGGACTTGATCGAAGCGCCGAACACGGCAACGAACACGACGAGTGCGACGCCGATCATCAACGCCGATGCGGTGGATGCGGTTCGTCGAGGCTGGCGCCTCGTGTTGTCCTGTGCGAGCTGTCCGGCAACTCCGAACATCTTCGGGAGTGGCCACCCAAGAACCACTGCAACGGGATCTGCTGCCAGCGGTGCGATGATCGACACGCCAACGAAGAACACCAGCGCACCGATAGCGACGAACCAGATACCTCCGCCAACAGACGTGAACAACCCGGCCAGGAGTGCCGCGACGCCCACCCCGACGGTGATCGAACCGGCTATGGCCCGAACGCGGAGCGATCGACGTTGGGGCCGTGCGAGTTCTTCCCTCATGGCGGCTATAGGAGGCACGCGGGCGGCCTTGCGTGCAGGCAACAGAGACGAGACGACCGTGACCACGAGTCCGACGGTCATCCCGACGATCACGGTCCGCGGCTGAGTGCGATGTGTGATCAGCCGGGGGAGGGGTTGGGGCTCATCCGATCGGATGGCCGGACCCTGAGCCTGGGATGAGGGAGAGAGACCTAGGTCTCAGGGTTTGCCCCGGGTCGGACGAGGCCAGACTCGTAGGCAACGACGACCGCCTGAACCCGATCGCGCAGATCCAACTTGGTGAGAATGTGAGAGATGTGTGTCTTGACCGTCGCTTCGGAGACGAACAGAGCGTCGGCGATCTCAGCATTCGAGAGGCCGGCTGCGAGGCTTTGGAGGACCTCGAGTTCCCGCTCCGTGAGTTCATCCATGCCCTCGGGTGCGCCGTCGGGTTCCGGACGCGATGCGAACTCCTCGATGAGACGGCGCGTGACCGTCGGCGCCAGCAGTGCCTCGCCCCTCGCTACAACGCGGATCGCGTGGATCAGATCGTCCGGTGGTGCATCCTTGAGGAGGAAGCCGCTCGCGCCGGCACGTATGGCCGCGTAGACGTATTCATCGAGGTCGAACGTCGTCAGGATGAGGACTCGCGGCTTCGGGCTGAGGGCCGATGCGTTCAGGCGCCGGGTCGCGTCGATGCCGTCCATCACCGGCATCCGGATATCCATGAGGATGACATCCGGTCTCTGGCGTGTGGCTACTTCGATGGCTTCGCGCCCGTCACTCGCCTCGCCGATGACACTGAGCCCGTCTTCGGCCTCGAGGATCATCCTCAGACCGGACCGGATGAGGGCCTGGTCGTCGACGATAAGAATTCGGATGTCCGTCATAGCGTGTCGCATGGTATCGATACGGCTACTCGATATCCTCCGCCCGGCCGCGGTCCCGAGTCAAAGGTTCCTTGGAGAATGGTCGCGCGCTCTCTCATGCTCATGAGGCCCTGGCCGGAACCCGATCCACTCATCGAACTCGCAGCACCTCGCCCGTTGTCGACAACTTCTATCTCGATACCGCTGGTCCGGTACTTGATGGTCACCGCCGCTTTGACGGCGGGTCCACCGTGTTTGAGGACATTGGTGAGGGACTCTTGGACGATCCGGTAGGCGTTGAGGTCCATGCCCGGTGGGAGGCTGCGAGGCTCGCCCTGGATGTCCGAGGCAACGTTCAGCCCTGCATCAGTCATCTGATCGATAAGCGCGTCGAGTTGTGTCATTCCCGGTTGTGGCGAACGACTGGCGGGTTCGTTGGTACGAAGCAGCCCGAGCAGCCGGCGGAGCTCTACCAAGCCCTCATGCCCTGCCCTCTCGGCCTCCCCTGCGGCCTTCCTCGCTTGCTCGTCATCGCTCCCGATCAGGCGTTGAGCGGCCGCTGCCTGCAGAGTCGCAACGGTCATTTCGTGGGCGACGACGTCGTGAAGCTCGCGGGCGATGCGGGCCCGTTCCTGGCGAACAGCCGCATCCCTCTCGAATTCGAGGCGCTGTGCTCTCAGGGCGAGGTCGGCTTCTGTCGTGCGACGCCCTCTCGACTCAAGGCCGAGGATGAATGGGAAGCTCGTGAAGACGAAGACAACGAGTGGCGTTCCGATCGAGACGAATCCGGCGAAGATGCCGCTGATCGTGAATGCGGTCATGAGGCCGATCGCCGTCCATCCGGTGACGAGGGCCCGCTTGCGTGGCAGTTCGGATCCGATGGCGTGGAACACGAAGAGGAGGCCGAATATTGCGATGGTGTTCGGGTAGTTCAGATTGCGGTCGAGGAAGAACCCGAATGAAGCGATGAGGAGAGCCGTTGTTGGGAGGCGCCGACGGAAGGCAACGGGGAGTGTCTGGAGCAGGATGACGACGATCGTGAATTCGTCAGGATCGCGGAATCCGAGGGCGTTGACGGTTGTGTCGTTGACCTCGCCGAGATCGATGAGGGCGCCGACGGTCAGTGTCACCGCCAACAGGCTGTCGATCACCCAGGTTGGTATGCGTCGAGCGTCCGTGGTCACGATGAGATGGTATCGGAGAGCGTCGCCCGAACCATCCGTCTCCGGACGGATTGATGGTCATCCGTTGGGAGTAGATCTGTAGATCTGTGAAGCAGTAGATCAGTAGATCAGCACTGAGCTACTTGCTACCGCCGACGGAGCCGACCCTCGCTCCGTTGAGAGCGAGAATCCGGGCGATCAGGGAGCGGATCGACCCCGGACCGGCGGGTGATTTGAGCCGCGTCCGACCGCACGCTTGCGTCGATCCTGCCGGATCTCCTCTGTGACGGCATCCATGTGTGCTTTGACGAGTTCATGTTGGGGGTACATCAGTTTCCTCCCGTGCTGTTTATGTAGGCCTGAAGGACGGCGGTCGTTTCGGGAACGATGTCCTCGCGCAGGGCGTATTCCTTGTCGGTGCCGATCAAGACTTTGATAAGTCCCGCGGAGCGGAGCAGCATCATGTGGTGGTGCAGCGTCGACTTCGAGACGTCGAGCTCATCTGCGAGTTCGTGGAGAGACGTTGGCCCGACTGACAGGCGCCGCAGGATCCGCAGCCTCCGTTCATCGCCGAGCGCCTTGTAGGTCTTGATCAGCCATGTCGGTGGTGCGTCGGGGTCGGCGTCCATGTACTCGTCCGCGACCGGGTAGCCCATGATGAGGCGCCGGGCCGACTCCGTGAAGATCACCCACGGTCGGCCGACGATCGTCGGGATAAGCAAGATCGGTCTGCGATATCCCTGTTTCTCGATCGAGATGCCGTTGGTGGTGAGTTCGACGAAACGCTCAGTCGAGAGACGCCCGACCATCGCTCGTCTTGCCGCGATGTCGCGCTCGAGGATCGGACGGAAGCCGCTCTCATAGGCCGCGAAGACATCACGTTGCGCTCCGCGCATCGCTCCGGTGATCAATTCGGTGGTTTCGTGCGGTTCGAGTGCAAGGAGGTGGCGCATCGTCTTTGCCCATCGCTCGTGTTCCGCGACCAGGGGAAGGGCCATGAGATCGGACACGGCCTCCTGGTCACCGGCGGCTGCCGCAGGAGCGAGTCGCTCGTACTCAACGCTGTCGGTCTCGTGCATCGCGAGGAGGGCGAGGCGCAGGTCCGTCGGATCCATGGCCGCGACGTGATCGATGAAGTCGTCGACGGTGCTGCCGTTGGCCATGTCGTCCAGGATCGACATCGCTGAGATCCAGACGTTCCCGGATCCGATTTGGCTGAGGAGCGAGCGGGTTTCGGGGGAGAGCGCTTCGACGAACCCGGCGAACCAGTCCGCACCGAGACCGTACTCGTCGAACGACTGGGTTACTTCGTCGCACCCCTCGACCAACCAGAGGGCGACCAGAAGGTCGGCTGCGCCATGGAGGGCGGTCTCGACCTGGGGATCGGATGACCTGGGGGCGGTGAAGTCACGGACCCTGGGTTGTGCTGTCATCGGTGCGTCTCGCAATCATCGAAGCGTTTGATGCATTTCTATGCATTCGAAATATATCGAACGCAACGGTGATTGTCAACACTTTTGATGGAAATTGATTCCTCAGCGAGTCGCGAGCGTGACCGGCACCGGATCCACTCCCTTGAGCGAGACGAGAACCGAGTCGCCGGCGCTGACGCGACGAAGCGCCGTGATGAGTTCGTCCATCGTCAGGACGGGCGAATCGTTGACCGCAGTAATCACGTCTTCGACAGCGATACCACTGATCTCAGCGGGCGAGTCCGGGGACACCGATTGGACCCTGACGCCAACGGGAACGAACCCGCCGTCCCCTGTTTCATCGTAGGCCGTAGCGCCACCGATCCCGAGCAAGCCGTGAGACGCTGTTCCGGTCGCGATGAGTTCACTGGTGACCCGCTCGACGATTTCGACGGGAGTGGCGAATCCGATTCCCTCAACGCCGATGTTGGAGACGCCGACCGCTGTCGTGATCCCGATCAAGGCGCCGGTTTCATCGACCAGTGATCCGCCGCTGGAACCGCTGGTGATCGGTGCATCCGTCTGGATCATGCCGTACAGGATCGTGTCCGGTCCGGTCTGGACTTCGCGGCCGAGTGCAGAGACGACACCGACGGAGAGTGACGGTCCCCCCTCGAGTCCTAGTGGGCTTCCGATGGCGATTGCCGGACTCCCAACCACGAGGTCGTCGGTTGATCCAAGAGCGATCGGGACGAGGTCGGTTGTAGGGACGCGGAGAACGGCGAGATCGGTCAGGGCGTCGCTCCCGATCAGTTCTGCCTCATAGACCCTTCCGTCTGAGAGAACCACGCGAGCGGCGTCGCCGACTTCGACCACATGATGGTTCGTGATGATGTTTCCGGACCGGTCGAGCACGACGCCCGAGCCGGACCCGGCCTGGGTGAAGGTTTCACCCGACGTGGAGCCCACCTCGATCGTGACGATGCTCGGGATGACGGCCACCCCGACCGCTGTCGCGTCAGCAATCTCGGCATCGGAGGCGATGGCGGGAACCGCCGACATGGTTCTCGGCGCCCGTGCCTGCTCGATGACTACAGAAGGGAGATCTTGGTGGGTCGACACGCCGATGAGTCCCCCTCCGGCGCCAGCGAGGACGACGGCGAGGGCGATTGGAGCGATGAGCCAGCGCCGTCGGCGAGGGGCGGACGGCGGCATTGCTTGTGGTTCGCCGGAACTGGTCGTGTTGATGGAGAACGTGCGCCGCGGTGTGGAATGCGGTGTTGGTGTCATCGTCGGTCCGTTCATGTGGTGTATTCGTAGTTCAACATCAACAACGTAGATACGTATTCGAAGTTCCTGAGAATTGGATGAGAAAAGGGTCGCGAGTTGGCAGAACCCAGGAATAGCCGCCAGCGGCCAGCTTCCAGCTGCGAGCAGGAAGAGGAGATCCTTCACGGGCTACGGACTACGGATTGCCGACTACCGATGTCCGAATGGAGTTCGTGATCTCGCCAACCAGGACACCCAGAGCGACGCCGCCTGCCATGTCGAGGGGGAGGTGTGCTCCGGCGTAGATGCGCGTGATGCCGACGCCGACGGCGAACCCGTGGAAGGCGATGCTTTCGACGACGGAGCGATCCCTGGAGATGATGGTCGCCAGGGCGGAGGCCACGGCGGCG
Source organism: uncultured Acidimicrobiaceae bacterium (assembly GCA_964632475.1). Lineage (GTDB taxonomy): Bacteria > Actinomycetota > Acidimicrobiia > Spongiisociales > UBA5794 > JAHEEL01. Next base: position 8,076 of record CAZWDQ010000034.1, on the reverse strand, counting down.
TGTCCGGACACGTAGCCGAGGCTTCCGTCGTTCCGCGTGGCGAGACGCAGGTTCGTGGTGGGGTCGTGATCGTACGGTCTGCCTCGTCCGACGATCTTCTTGACACCCTTGGCCGTCAGCCAGGTCGTGAACCCTGCAATCGCGTAGACCAGCGACGGGTCGGCGTGACGGGTTCTCCAATACGACCATCCGGCGAGAGCGAAGGGTGCGCTGAGGCTGCCAGCCTGCATTGGTGCCCACACAAGCGGCGCCAGCTCGTCCGGAGCGTCATTGATGCTTCGGTAGACCTTGCGTTCCCAGTCGGGGAGTCCACGGCGTGC
>CAZWDQ010000034.1:0-7656 GCA_964632475.1 uncultured Acidimicrobiaceae bacterium | reverse complement strand
CGTCATTGATGCTTCGGTAGACCTTGCGTTCCCAGTCGGGGAGTCCACGGCGTGCCTCGACGCCGGAACCGACGAGTGTGGCGAGGGCTGCTCCAATTCTTAGTGTCTTATGCATATTCACTTTGGCTTCCCTTCCCGGATCGTCGGTCTACTCGCGGCTCCGCATTCGACGCACCGGGTCGAGCCGCTGGATGCGGTCGAGCGGCTCCGCTGCTCGACCGGTTGCACGAGCTATCTCATCTCGGATCGGCCCGTCGATGTGGTCACCGCGCTCTTTGAGCGCTGTCTTCGTCGCTCCACTGAGGGCCTGCGGCTGGAGGCGTGGAGCGGCACCGGCCACAGCCTCGGTACCCAGAACGCCGATCGCGCATGGAACGGCGCGTTCGGGGCCGACGAGAAGAGCGCTCGACGTGATGAGCTCTGCAATGTCGTTGGTGAGGAGGAGATTCGATGCGGCGAGTTCACTGAAACCGAAGTCGATGATCCAGGGGACGTTCTCTGCGTCCAGGAAGACGTTGGCAAGACGAAGGTCGCGATGAGCGATTCCATGGTCGCTCAAGATCGCGACCTGTTCCCAGATCTCGGTGAGGATTGCATCCGTGAGCTCGTCGGCCCCAATCGAGTCGAGGGATCTGCCCTCTATGGCCTCGTACGCGAGGAGCATCGAGTACTCCTCTTCACCGATGAGGCCGACCGCAACAAGTGGCGGTGTTCGGACTCCCGCTGCGGAGGCACTGTACGAGAGGAGGGCCTCGTGTTCCACGGCCCGGCGGAGGGTTGAGAATGCCGGTTCGTCGCCGATGTTCTTGAACCGGAACTGGCGATAGAGACGGAAGAGCAGGTCAGCGCTCCGTTCGTCGGTGCTGAGCGTCTTGACGAATACTCGGCTTCCGTCCCTGGTCTCGACGAAGTAGGGAGTCGATCCTCGCGCATCAACCTGCGCGGCATCGAGACGAGCTACGTCGACCCCCGACCGCTCGAGGGTTGCCACGATCTCCTCCCCTGAGGGATGGCGGTTGGGTGACCCGACCATGAAGAGAATTCCGGAGGCGACGGCGACTCCGATTGACAGCGCCAGGACGAGTTCGGCCGGGAGGTTCGAACCCAATGTGAGGCGGACGATGATCAGAAATATGAGCGCTACCCAACTCGCTCTCTGCCAACGGCGCGGCAACCACGGAGCTGCGGCCGTGATGGAGGCTGTCAGCGCCGCGACATACGGGTAGTACGCCGTCTGAGCGACGACGACGGTCCCGTACTCGGGCGTGAACGTCTCGTCGGCGAGGAGATTCGATAGCCACGCGATGGTTCCCCACGTTGCCGCGGCGGCTACGAGTGCAGACAGCAGGATGATGATGAGGCGCCGGAAGTCGCGTGCGCGGGTGAAGAACACGACGATGATCAGTGGGATCGCGAGGACCAGCGCCGTGACGATCAGGCCGACGATCTCGGTGATCGCCCCGGCTGCGTCGTCGAAGATCTCGGTGAGGTCCTGACCAAGACCGCCGAAGACGTCCGGGAAGATCAACACGATGAGAGTCGTCAGGACACCAACGATCGAAGCCGTCACCAAACGGAGGGCATCGGTGGGTGAGCGCACGGTCTGATCCGCGGCGGGGATGTTGATTTGCACGGGCGGCGCCACGGATCTTCGGTCCTCGAATCTGAGGATCTGATGGTACCGCCCGTTGTTGGTGTCGTGATCCGTCGTTGGTGACAGACAACGAGGGCCATGGCCGTCATATCTGTCGACACAAACGATGATGGGTCGCCGCGTGAGCGGCCGGCGCCGGATATGGTCGTGTCATGATGATCAACGATCCACTCTCCCTGTGGGACTACCGACGCCGTGTGAGCGGTCACTACTGCGCTGTGCGTGACAGCGGTACAGAGGAGTCCTCGTGGCTGCAGTGGCGTTCCGAGCGGGACATCCTCTTTGCGACCCACCCGCAGAGTCCCATCGAAGCCAAGAGTCGTGGTGTGGTCGGCGGACTCCCGTTCTTCCCCTACGACCCGGCTTGGCGAATCGAAGCCACAGTCGCGCCAATCGAACCGATCCCGATGTCTGCCGGTCACAGCGCCGACGGCATATCTCCCTTGATACGGTTCGCCTCGGTGTCGTTCCCCGATCCGCACGGCACAGACACACTGAAACTCTCCCTCTTCTGGATAGACGTCTACGGAGGCGGCGTCTTCCTGCCGTTTCGTGACGCAACGAGCGGTGTGGAGACGTATGGGGGCGGCCGCTATCTGCTCGACACGATCAAGGGTGCGGATCTGGGTTCGATCGGCGGCCTGGTCGTGCTCGACTTCAACTTCGCCTACCACCCGTCGTGCGTTCACGGCGATCAGTGGTCTTGCCCGCTGGCACCGCCCGAGAACGGACTCGCCGTCGACGTCAGAGCAGGGGAGCGTTTGCGTTGAGCCGTTGGCTCAACCCGACCAATTCACAGCGTTTGCGCCGACGACCATGACGGTCATGGCCGTCAGCACGAACGACGCCGGATCACTAGCTGCAGCCCGTTGTGTCGCCGCAGGTCATGCAGACGTAGCACGAACCGCTGCGCACGGTCATGTGGCCGCACGCCGAGCAAGCCGGTGCATCACCCATCAGATCCCCGAGCGACGCCTCAGCTGCCGTGGTGGCAGCAGCCGCTGCGGTTCCCGGGCCATGGGAGACCACGGCGGTGGCGTAGACCGGTGCCGGCTCGGGGAGCGTGTTGCTGTCGTTGTCGACGAATTTCGCGGCCGCCACCTGCGCATCAACGTCGGCTTCCGCCGCAGCATCGGTGAGATCGAGTTGGGTGCCGGCTTCGACGGCTATTCCCTTCGGAGGCTCCGGAAGCTCACCTGAGCGATCCGGCGGCACCTGGACGAGTTCGTCACGCTCCAGATATTCGAGCCCGACGGCCCGGAACACGTAGTCGATGATCGAGTTGGACATCTTGATATTCGGATGTCCCTCGACGAAGCCGCGGGGTTCGAACGTTTGGAACGTGAATGTGTCCACGTACTCCTCGAGTGGGACACCGTATTGGAGTCCCTTCGACACTGCGATAGCGAAGCAGCTCAGAACACCGCGCAGAGTCGCCCCTTCCTTCGCGAGGTCAATGAAGAGTTCTCCCAACGTGCCGTCGGCGTACTCGCCGGTTCGGAGGAACACCTTGTGCCCGCCGACGCGGGCCTCTTGCGTGAATCCGACTCGGCGCGACGGAAGGAGGAACCTCGGACGGGAGAGATCGTTGTACGCCTGGGTTGGCGATTGTCCGGGATTGAACATGCCGCCGTGGATCATCACCTCTCGCACGATCGCTTCGGTGACCTCCTCCGGTTCATCCTCGCCGAGGCCTTCATCCGACGTCGACGACAGCGGCTGCGAAGCCTTCGATCCATCGCGGTAGAGCGCCATCGCCTTCAGACCGAGCTCCCACGAGAGTCGGTATGACTCCTCGATGTCCTCGATCGTTGCCTCGTTTGGCATATTGATCGTCTTCGAGATCGCTCCCGAAATGAACGGCTGGGCCGACGCCATCATCTTGATGTGACCGCTGTGGTGGATGAACCGCTCGCCGTTGCGACCGTTTCGATTCGCAGTGTCGAACACGGCGAGGTGCTCTTCGAGCAACCCAGGGGCGCCCTCGATCGTCTGACGGCCGCAGACGTAGTCGTTCGCTTCTCTGATCTGTTCGTTCGAGAACCCCAACTCCTTGAGCATCGAGAAACCCGGTCCGTTGTACTGGTCCGAAGTGAATCCGAGACGCTGCATCGTCTCTTCACTCAACGTCCACTGATTGAAGGCGAAACCGATCTCGAACACGGACGGAAGCGCTGCCTCGATCTTGTCAATGTCCTGAGCGGTGAAACCCTTGGTCATCAGGGTCGCGGCGTTGATGTGCGGTGCACGCTGGATGCCCATCGTGCCGATCACATAGTCGATGATCTGCTGGATGCGCTCATCGTTGTAGCCGAGACGCTTCAGCGCCGGAGCGATGGAGCGATTGGCGATCTTGAAGTAGCCGCCGCCGGCAAGCTTCTTGAACTTCACGAGAGCGAAGTCAGGCTCGACCCCTGTCGTGTCGCAGTCCATCAGGAGACCGATCGTCCCCGTCGGGGCCAACACCGTGGCCTGGGCATTGCGGTAGCCATGCTGCTCGCCGAGTTCAATTGCCCGGTCCCATGCCTCGCGCGCTTCAGCGACCATCTCGGGAGGGCCGAACTCGGGATCGATGCCGGTGACGAAGTGGCTAACACCGTCGTACCCGCTCTGGTCCATGTTGTAGGCGGCTCTGCGGTGGTTCCTCATCACCCGGAGCATCGACTCACGGTTCTCTTCGAACTTCGAGAAGGGACCCAGCACACCCGCCATCTCCGCGGAGGTGGCGTAGGCATCGCCCGTCAGGATCGCCGTGAGCGATCCGGCGATGGCACGGCCCTCGTCGGAGTCGTAGGGGACGCCGACCCTCATGAGCAGGGAACCGAGGTTGGCGTACCCGAGTCCAAGCGTCCGGTAGTCGTAGGAACGCTGAGAGATCTCCTTCGACGGGAAGTGTGCCATCGTCACCGAGATCTCAAGAACGATCGTCCACAAACGGACAGCGTGCCGGTATCCGTCGAGGTCGAAGACGCCCTTGTCGTCCTGGTAGAACTGGCCGAGGTTCAACGATGCGAGATTGCATGCCGTGTTGTCGAGGAACATGTACTCCGAGCAGGGATTCGAAGCACGGATCTCTCCACCGGCCGGTGACGTGTGCCACTCGTTGACCGTCGTGTGGAACTGAACTCCAGGATCTGCGCTTGCCCATGCGGCTTCGGCGACCTGACGCCAGAGATCCCGCGCCTTCAGCGTCTTCATGGAGCTTCCGTCGGTCCTGCTCGTGAGATTCCAGTCATCGTCATTGATTACGGCCTGGACGAATTCGGTCGTCACGCGGACCGAGTTGTTGGAGTTCTGGCCCGAGACGGTTGCGTACGCTTCGCCGTTGAAGTCGGACGAGTAGCCGGCCGCGATGAGCGCCTTGACCTTCTCTTCCTCCTTGGCTTTCCACGCGATGAACGTTTCGACGTCCGGGTGGTCAATGTCGACGATGACCATCTTCGCGGCCCGCCGGGTCGTGCCGCCGGACTTGATAGCACCGGCGGCGCGGTCCCCAACCTTGAGGAAGCTCATGAGGCCGGACGACTTGCCACCACCGGAGAGCCGCTCACCCTCACCCCGGATGTGTGAGAAGTTCGCTCCTGCACCCGCACCCATCTTGAAGAGGCGAGCTTCGCGAACCCAGAGATCCATGATGCCGCCAGGATTCACAAGATCGTCGTCGACGCTCATGATGAAGCAGGCGTGTGGGGCAGGACGGCTATAGGAATCGGGGGACTCGACGTTCTCTCCGGTTTCCGGGTCGACGTACCAGAAGCCCTGGGCGACACCCTCGATGCCATACCGGTGATTGAGGCCCGTGTTGAACCATTGGGGCGAGTTCGGTGCCGCCATCTGGTGGAGCAGCATGTAGGCGAGTTCGTCCTCGAATGCCTGCGCATCGTCGGACGAAGCGAAGTAGCCGTTCTGTTCGCCCCACCAGCGCCATGTCGAGGCGAGGCGATCGATCACCTGGCTGGCCGATTGTTCCGCTCCGAGGATCGGTTGGCCGTCCTTATCGACGATCGCCTGACCCTCGTCATCCTTCTGCGGGACGCCGGCCTTGCGGAAGTACTTGGAGACCATGATGTCCGCTGCGACCTGCGACCAGTCTGCGGGGACCTCGGCGTCCTCCATCTCGAATACGATCGATCCGTCGGGGTTCGTGATGCGGGAATCTCGTCGAATCCACTCCACGGCGTCGTACGGATCGGTCCCGGCAGTCGTGAACCGCCGTTCGATCTGGAGTCCTTCGGTCATCGTCCCTCCTCAGCCGGCGTTTCCACCGAAACTCGCTATCCACAAATTTATGCACACCCACTAGATGTTGGGGTAGTGAAGTGAGGTACCCACTACATCTAGCACGGTTTCACGAGTGTAGTTACACCGGTGTCATCCGTCAAACCTTTCGCGATCGGACGCTATTCGCGGTGAAAAGTGCGTTCTTTTCGGCCGATCGGAGGGCTTGAAGACATTTCTAGAGGCTCGCACGAGCAACGGCAAGGCGGATTGGGAAGAGGTTTTCGCGCAGCCGCCATTGTTTTCGCGGGATGGGCCCTCTACTGATGAGATCGTGCTTCCAGCGTCGCCTTGACCGCAGCCATGTCGCCGGGAACGGTGTACGACGCCTTCCAGTAGCACCAACCCGTCGGTAGGAAGAAGACCTGGAAGATGGAGAGGCCGAGAGCCCAGTTGAGTGGTGGGGGGATGGAGCGTTCGATCGCAGACGCTGCGGCTGCCGTGAGAACGGTTCCGGTTGAACGGCCGACTCCGTTCACGAAGTTGCCGAGACCGAAGACCGTGCCCCGATGTTCTGGAAGGTTCACATCCGAGATGAGTGCGAACCAGTTGGGGGAGTCGGCCGATGTCAGGGCGATGGCGGCGATGGCTGTGAGGAACGAAAGGGCAGCCCACGGATTCGTGAGAATGCTGCCGAGTACTTCGGCGGCAAGCGTCAGGGTGCCGGCGCCCTCCGTGACATCGAGACCGCGCAGCGGAACCCAGAAGAAGACAAGGAAGAGGGGGACAGCACCAAGGATGCCGACGGCGCTGAGCAGTGCTCGACCGCGGGGTGACCGACGTTGCAAACGGTCACCCAGGTGGCCGAACAGTATGGAGAACAGCGCTCCGACGGTAAAGATCGCTGCGAACAGACCGCCGACTTTGGTGCCGGTCGCTTCGCCGTAGCCCTGGGCGATCACCTTCTCCTGGTACAGCAGTGGAACCCAGATGAGCGAGCCGTAGGCAACTTGTGCTGTGAGGCCCTGGAGCGTGAGCCATACGTTTGTCCGTCGCTGGAAGAGGATGGGGAGTTGCGATCGGTCGATCCGATACTCGTACTCGCCACCCGTGGCGTACATCTCAGCGAGGGCGGGTTCTCGAAAGCCCCGCGGAGCTTCATACGTAGCGAGGTACAGCACGGCGAAACCGAATCCTGCGAGTGCGATCACGACGAGAGGCACCCGGTAGTCGTTCGCTCCCAGTTGAGACGCGAGCAAGCCCCCAACAAGCACACCGATGCCCTGCGAGAGACCCCAGAAGCTCATTGCGAGGCCGCGATGCTTCGGGCCGACGAAGTCCGAGATCACCGAGAAACCGACTGATGCGATAGAGCCGAGGCCGACTGCCACGAGGATCTGCCACGCCACCAACCACCAGAAGTTCGACGCCGTTGCCGAGAGCAACGATCCACCGGACCAAATAATCGTTCCCCAGAACAGCAGCGGTTTGCGGGTTCTGGAATCGCCGGCGTAGCCCCAACCAACGGCTGTGACCGCAGCGACGAGGATCGTTGCCCCGGTCAGCACCCCGATCGCTCCCGCCGTGATACCGAAGGCATCGGAGAGCGGGAGCACCATCGAGGGGATCATCGCCAGCGCGGCGTTGTCGAGCGACGCCAGCACGATGAACACGGCAATCGTGTAGGCGATGTGGATCGGATTGCCCCACCATCCGGGACGGACGCGTTTCATCCGCGCCATTCTGCCCGTTCCCGGTGGTCTGGCCTACTCGGCTGTCGGCTC
>CAZWDQ010000033.1:0-19122 GCA_964632475.1 uncultured Acidimicrobiaceae bacterium | reverse complement strand
CCGCTCGATCCGAAGCGGAGGCAGTGCTGTCCGAGGCGGCAGAGCAGGCTTCGAAGGTGTACGAAGCGGAGCGGCAACGTTCCATCGAACGCTTGGCCAAGAGTCGGGACGAGTATGAGGATCTGGCGCGCAGGCTCCGGTCGTTGAAGGAAGCGACGGGGGACATGCTCACGAACGCCCTTCGTGATCACGAGGCGATACGGGTCGTGCTCGATGAGTCTTCGGTTGAGGTCGGTTGACCGTCGAATACGCGGGCTCCGAGGTGTGTGACGGTTGCCGGCGGAGTCGGTAGCATCACAAGGGAACATGGCGCGCAAGACGAAAATGACAAAGCGACTGCAGCAAATTGATCGCGCTGCAAGCCAGAGATCGTCTGCAGGACCTCCTGGCTTCAAGGCGTCCGTGGATGCTGGACCGGCAGCATCTTGGGCAGCCTTCATTGCCGGAGCGATTCTGGTTTTCGTCGTTTTCACCGCGATTGCTGTATTCGTCGGCACGCGATCCGTGGAGTCCGATTTGGAAGCCAGGTCCGAGCAAACCCTCCGACTAGCCGGATTCGGTGACATCAACGCCGACGCAGATGGTTTCGCTGTGGCGTTGAAAGGTCAGTACACCGAGGGCCAAGACGTCGCCGCTGCCGCGCAGAGCGTTGCGGGACTCGCCGGTGTCGCATCGGTGGATTCGAGCGGAGTGTGGGAGGTCGAAGCAACCGAGCTCGTGGTCAGGGAGGTCGTTGGCGCCCCGGTCGCGTTCGTGTGGAACGCTGAAGCGGTGACGGTGCAAGGCGATCTGTCGACCGAGGACCAGCGGGTTTTCGTGACCGAGTCGCTTGGCGCCCTTGAAACGGAGGACGGCTCTGTTCGATTTGTCAGCGTCGATGCCTCCGCTGTCCAGGTCATCGACGGACTCGCCCCAGAGGACGACTGGATCGGCAAAGCCGTTGCCCTCGTCGGCTCGCTGGCAAACGGGTTGGAAGTTGGTGCCGTCAAAGTCAATCCCGCCGGTGAAGTGGTGACGACGGAGGGCAAGACCGAGACCCGGCAGCAGAAGTTCGACGTCACCGTCGCTTCGGAAGATTTCGTTGCAGCTCTTCAGGGAGTCGGATTCGATCTCACCGACGGAGTGCTCGGACCACTGCAGCCGCCCCCCCCGACCAGACAGGAAGTCGAAGAACTCGAACGGACCCTCGCCGAACTGATCGAGGGAAAGGTGGTTGAATTCGAGTTCGCCAGCGACGAGCTCACCGACGTTGGGAAAGCGCTCCTCGACGAGCTCCTGGTGCCGTTGCAAGAATTCTCCGCCGTCTCGATCAGGGTCGAGGGTCATGCGGATGCACAGGGGTCACCGGAACGGAATCTGGAGTTGTCATTCCGCCGTGCCCAAGCGGTAGTCATCTACTTCGTCGAACAGGGCGAAGATTCCAATCGCTTCGTCGCCGTCGGCTACGGTGATACCCGTCCAATCGCAGACAACTCGACGGAAGAGGGCCGGCAGAAGAACCGGCGCATCGAGTTCATCGCTCTGGAGGAGTAGGTGCTGTACGTCGGCTCACAGATCATCATCTGGATCGTTCTCGCAGCGGCCCTTGGGTTCGCCATCGGCTGGATGGTGAAAGGACGCCGCAGCATGCGCGTGAAGAAGCGCAAAAAGTACTGAGTATCGAGTAGGAGCACTACTCACGGCTCAACGCCCGGAGCTGGTGGCTGGCAGCTGGCAGCCACCAACTGCCAGCTCATTCTTCTGGATCTGCCATGACCGGGTCTCTCACGAGAGGGGTCGTGAGGAGGAACGCCGCGATGAGGATCACAAGGACTGAGCCAGCAACGTAGACGGGTATCACCCCGACGTAGCCGGCGATCATGCCGCCGAGAGCAGCGCCGACGGGAAGACCGATCCAAGCGAGTGTGCGCGACGCCGCGATGACACGGCCAAGAAGCTCCGGCGGGGTGAGACGCTGACGCATCGTCACGAGTGCGACGTTCACCCATGCCATTCCAGCGAATGCCAGTCCGGCAGGGATCACCGCCCAGAACGATCGCATCACGGCGAGAGCGAGGAAGCCACCCCCGACGAGGAAGAGTCCGGTCACATACATCGTGCCAAGCGGAACGGTTGCGGACACCCGGGGGGCCAGGGCGGCACCGATGGCACCGATACCGGCATTCAGAGCGTAGAACACGCCGATACTGACGCCCACGGTTGTGAGATCGCCGATGGTATCGGCGGGGAGATCGAGAATCTCGGTCACGACGAAAAGGACGAGCAAGGCTTCGAGCGGCTGGAACACGAGATTCGTGAACGTTCCACCGAGCGTTGCCCACCGCAGCCGCTGATCTCCGATCAGGTGATGCAGACCCTCCTTGAGGGAATCCATGAACGGCTCACGAGGCGTCACCGGGTGTTCATGGACGACCTTCACTCTCACGAGAAAGGCAGCGGACACGAGGAACGTGGCAGCGTTGATGAAGAACGCAATGGCGAAGCCGCCACTGAAGGCGATGAGCATGCCGCCGGCGAGCGGTCCGATGCTCAACGTCACCATCCGGGCGACCGCGAGGTGAGCGTTGGCATCGATGAGCATGTCCTTGTCCACGACCGAAGGCATGAGTGCCTGGAAACCGGAATCGAAAAACACGGACATCGTTCCGATCACGAACGCGACACCGAAGACGAGCCAGCGGGTTCCGGCACCGTTCGCTGCGGCGAGGGCCAGCACAACGAACACGGCCGCACGCAGCAAATCAACCGCTACGAGTGCAAGGCGTAGGTTGCGGAGACGATCAAGGAGCACGCCCGCGACGAGGCCGAAGAGGAACATCGGCAAGGTCTCGGCAGCCGCGGTGAGGCCCAGATCGAGCGGCTGAGCAGTGAGAGCGAGAACGAAGTAGGGGAGGGAGAAGAACGCGATGTAGTCACCGAACAGCGAGACTGCCTGGCCGCCGACGAGGGGAACCATGTTCCTGCGTGCCATACGACGGCTCTTCACGCCAAGCGGATCGTCGATAGGATCCTGACCGAGTGTTCCCAAGTCCATTCTGGGGCGACATGGTACCCGAGGCCCGAAGCGGGGAGCGGGACTGCCGCGAAGGCGATTAGCCTGTGAACCACGCGAACACGATGAAGGGCACACATGGCCAAGTTGCAAGATCTTCCGATACTGATCGTCGAGTTCCGTGATCTCGCGAAGGAATACCTTCTCCAGGAGACCGTCGGACAGGCCAAGAAGCTCGGTCGCTTCGCCGGCTTCTCGCTCGGCGCAGCCGCTCTATGGGCGGCAGCGATGATCCTCATTGGTGTTGCCGTCATGCGCGGAGTCGTCGATGCCCTCCCAAACAGCCCGTATTGGGAAGCACTCGGGTATGTGATCGCTTTCGCTGTCTTTGTGGCAATCGCAGCGATCCTCATCAAGGCCGGTCCGCGGCCGGAACCGGAAGAACCGAATCCGTCAACGGGAGGACGCCCATGACCATCAGTCGTGACGATCTCGAAGGCAAACTGAGAGAGATCGAAGACGTCGTTGTCGAGACGGAGGGCGAGGCGAAACAGAACGCGGCCCGCTATATCGGCGGTGCGGTGGTCGTGGTAGTTGCATTGGTCGCCTACGGAATCTGGCGTTCGCGGCGTCGCCGGATCCATATCGAGGTCTACCAAAGCGCATGACCGGACTCAGATATGCCGTCCGAAGGTGGTGGTTCAAGCGATTCCACCGGAGCGTTCGCTTCGGGTGGATCGCTGTCAACAGTGCGGCGAAGAACAACGACATACAGCGGATGGGTCTTGGACTCGGGCTCATGGCATACGGATTGGCGAAGGGCCGCAGTGATCGTCGCCTTATCTACAAGACTTCGATCGACGTCGATCAGGGCACGACGATCCGCGTCATGCGGGGTCGTCACCCCATCGCTGAAACTATCCCCACTCCATAGGACGATCCACCATGCGCAGCAACCAGAAATGGACCAAGATCATCATCTGGGTCGTCGTCGCGACGATGGTGCTCTCGCTCGCCGTGGCGATCATCCCGGCTCTTGGAGGATGATCACCGGCTCCCCGTTCGCCCAGGGAGATGCCTGTCTGCTCTTCGACATCAAAGGGCGGCGCTACCTCATCGAACTGATCCCCGGTCGGAGTTTCCACTCCCATCGCGGGGCGCTTCCGCACGACGAGATCATTGGCTCGCCTGAAGGATCATCTCTCGAAACGACGAGCGGGGGGCATCTCACCGTCGTTCGGCCGCGACTCGCCGACTACGTGCTGAAGATGTCACGCGGAGCCAACGTTCTCTACCCGAAGGACGCTGCAGCGTTGATGGTCTGGGCGGACATCGGGCCGGGCATGACCGTGCTCGAAGCCGGAACCGGGTCCGGGGGGCTCACCATGATGCTGGCCAGGGCAGTTGGCCCGACCGGTCGAGTAGTCAGTGTGGAGCGAAGGTCGGACCACGCCACCCTTGCTCGAAGCAGGATCGGGGGATTCTTTGGAGGAGTTCCCGATTGGGTCGACCTGAGAGTCGGGGAAGTCGTCGAGGCCGTGGGAGAGGTCGGGCCGGAACGGATCGTGCTCGACGTACCCGAACCGTGGGAGGTGGTGGAGGCCGCGGCAGAACACCTTCCCGGTGGAGGAGGCTTCGCCTGCTACGTCCCCAATGTGCCGCAAGTCGAAACCGTTCGGGCTGCGATAGCGGAGACAGGCCGCTTCATCGAAGTCTCGACCTTCGAGGTCATGATGCGCGACTGGTCCGTGAACGGACGCTCAGTGCGTCCGTCCCATCGTATGGTCGGACATACGGGGTTCATAACGGTGGCCAGAAAGGTGCTGAGGAGTACTGAGTAGTGAGTACCGAGTCCATCCGGTTTGACAGCGTGGACGCGAAAGAGGCCGCACCCGAAAGGCACGACCTCTCTCTGGACTTGCTCAGTACTCACTACTCAGTACCGATTCAGGCCTACGGCCAGAATCCTATGGCTCAATGAAGATGCACTCGCCTGGGCACTCTTCTGCTGATTCGACGACGGCATCCATCTGAGCATCGGGGAAGCTCGCCATACCTTCGGCTCCCTGCGTGTTGCCCTCTGACGCGGCGAAGATCTTCTCGCCCTCACGGACATAGGCGAGCCCGTCGTCGAGGAGTACGAAGACGTCGGGTGCGATCTCTTCGCAGATCCCATCGCCGGTGCAGAGATCCTGGTCAATCCAGACCTTCATGGCTTGTGTCCTTTCGGAGTGTGACGGGAGCAAGATAGTCACACGATCACCGAACAACGAGTTTCATTTGGGGACGTGGCAGGGCCTTCCGGCACGATTCTGCGGCTTCCCGCAAATGGGAGTGTCGCCTACACTCGGATGGCGAGTCGGCAGCGACTCGAAATCGTCGACCAAGAGGATTCGACCGTGAGCCAGCACGAAGACGATCAACTGCAACGGAAGCTTCTCCTCCTTGAGGATGAGATCACAGTGCTCAGGCGCCGCCTTCAGGACGCGCCCCGTCGTGTCCGACTCCTTGAGGAGCGACTCCTCGAGTCTCGGGGCAAGATCGCTCAGGCTGGTGGCCAGAATGAGAAGCTCGCCGCTGCGCTCGAGGAGACACGCGAGCAGTTGGCCCTCCTTCGTGAGGAGGTCGAGAAGCTGACCGCACCGCCCAATCCATTCGGAACGGTCCTGCGACGGAATGAAGACGGAACCGTCGACGTGAACACGAACGGTCGCAAGCTTCGTGTCAACGTGGAACCGACCGTCGAGTTCAAGGCCCTCGGGGTTGGACAAGAAGTCATTCTCAACGAGGCGTTCAACGTTGTCGACATACGCAGCTACGACCCCGCCGGTGAGGTTGTCACGATCAAGGAGGTCATCTCGGAGGATCGTTTGATCATTCTCGGGAGAGGTGACGAAGAACGCGTCGTCGGCAGGTCTGAGATCGTCGAAGACGAGCCGCTGCGCGTCGGCGATCACGTTCGTATCGACCCGCTCACCGGGATGGTCCTCGAGAGACTCATCCGACCCGAGGTTGGAGAACTGGTCCTCGAAGAAGTCCCCGACATCACGTATCTACAGATCGGTGGGCTCGGCGATCAGATCGAGGTCATCCGGGACGCCGTCGAGCTCCCGTACGTTCAGAAGGACCGGTTCGACGAGTACAACCTGGCCGCGCCGAAAGGGGTCCTCCTCTATGGACCTCCTGGATGCGGAAAGACACTGATCGCCAAGGCCGTCGCGAACAGCCTGGCGAAGGCCGTTGCCAAGAAGGAGGGGAGCGAGGATACGCGTTCCTATTTCCTCAACGTCAAGGGGCCGGAGCTGCTCAACAAATACGTGGGCGAGACCGAGCGTCAGATCCGGTTGATCTTCCAACGGGCCAAGGAGAAGTCGGATCAAGGCGTGCCGGTGATCGTCTTCTTCGACGAGATGGACTCACTGTTCCGTACGAGAGGGACGGGCATCTCGTCCGATGTGGAGTCGACGATCGTTCCCCAACTCCTGTCGGAGCTCGATGGGGTCGAGGCGCTCAAGAACGTCATTGTGATCGGTGCATCGAACCGGGAAGATCTCATCGATCCCGCGATTCTTCGTCCAGGGCGGTTGGACGTCAAGATCAAGATCGAGCGACCCGGCCGAGAGGCCGCAGCGCAAATCTTCGCTATCTACTTGACCCGGGATCTGCCGTACGACGCTGCCGAGCTGGCCCGGCACGATGGGGATCTCGACGCGATGTTGGGTGAGATGGTCGAGGCTGTTGTCGACAAGGTGTATCGAGAAGACGAAGACAACCGATTCCTCGAGGTGACCTACGCGAACGGCGACCGTGAGATCCTGCACTTCAAGGACTTCGCATCGGGTGCGATGATCGAGAACGTCGTGCGCCGCGCCAAGAAGGAAGCAATCAAGCGTGAAATCGCAGGAGGAGAGGCTGGCTTGCGCACTTCCGATCTCCTTGCGTCGGTCAGCCAGGAGTTCCGTGAGCAGGAGGACCTCCCGAACACGACCAACCCCGACGACTGGGCGAAGATCTCAGGGAAGAAGGGCGAACGGATCGTGTACGTTCGAACGCTGATCGAAGGAGACCGCGAGAACCGCACCATCGAAGCAGTGACCCCGGGTCAATACCTCTGAGGATTCATGGCGCTGCGTAAGGTCCTGGGAACCGAGACCGAGTTCGGAATCACCGTTCTCAACCAGGCCGGGTTCAATCCGGTCGTGGCATCTTCGGCCGTTGTCAACGCTTACGCGAGCAATCGTTCCCGGATCCGGTGGTCGTCGGACGAGGAGAGCCCCGGACATGACCTGCGGGGGCTCGAAGTCGTCGAAGGTCCCGGCATCGACTCTGAAACGGCAATGGTGAACACGGTGCTTACAAACGGGGCACGCTTCTACGTCGACCATGCCCATCCCGAGTACTCGAGTCCGGAGTGCATCGATCCACGATCGGCCGCACTCTACGACAAGGCCGGCGAGCAGGTGATGGTCGACGCCGTGGCAGCAGCGCAGGAACGGCTCGGACCGGACGAACGTATGGTCGTTCACAAGAACAACACCGATGGCAAGGGCAACTCGTATGGGTTTCACGAGAACTATCTGATCGCTCGCTCAATCCCGTTCGACGACATCGTGCGGCAGCTCACCGCGTTCTTCGTCACTCGGCAGATCTTCACGGGGTCCGGAAAGGTCGGTTCTGAGAACGGACGCCCATCGGTCGACTATCAGATCACCCAGCGCGCCGATTTCTTCGAGGAAGAAGTCGGGCTCGAGACGACGCTCAAACGGCCGATCATCAATACCCGTGACGAGCCGCACGCGGACCCCACGCGGTACCGAAGGCTGCACGTCATCATCGGTGATGCCAACCGGAGCGAGATTCAGACCTTTCTGAAACTGGGCACGACTGCCCTGGTGCTCGACGCGATCGAGGACGGTGCGCTGAACGATGCGATCGAACTCATCGACCCGGTACACGACGTGTGGTCGGTTAGCCACGATCCGACGCTCCGCTACGCCATGGACACGGCGGGCGGGAGTCGGCTGACCGCTCTGGAGATTCAGTGGCGGTACCTCGCGACGGTCCGCGAGTACGCCCGCTCGATCGGGGTTGGAGCCGTCTGGATCGAAGTTCTCGACGAGTGGGAGCGAATCCTGATCGACCTGGAGCGGGATCCTCTGACCACCGCAGATCGACTTGACTGGACCGCGAAGCTGCGAATCCTCGAGGGCTACCGGACTCGTGACGGCCTCTCCTGGAACCATCCAAAGCTCCGCCTTCTCGATCTCCAGTACCACGATATCGATCCGCGACGGGGCCTGTACCAACGCCTCGTCGACCGCGGAGCGATGCAGCGCCTCTTCGATGATCGAGAAGTCGAGGCCGCGGTCGCGCAACCTCCCGACGACACGAGAGCCTTCTTCAGGGGAACGTGCGTTCGCAGGTATCCCGACGCATTGGTTGCGGCCAACTGGGACTCCCTTGTCTTCGACGTTGGAGAAGAGACGCTCAAACGCGTTCCTATGATGGAACCGTTGAGAGGCACCAGAAGCCTCGTCGCGGCGATGCTCGACGCCTCGCCGACGGCGGCAACCATGATCCGTGCCCTTGGAGGGAACGATGGCTGAACAAGAACGCACACAACGCCCGTCAGAGCGCACAGGCGGCACGTCCGACCAAGGCGAGGTCGAGGCGGCCGGGTCTGTTGAGGAGATCGGTGAGCGGATCGATGATCTGCTCGACGAGATCGACACGGTGCTCGAAGAGAACGCCGAAGAGTTCGTCAAGAACTACGTTCAGAAGGGCGGCCAATGACAACCGGCCTGCCGAACTTCCCCCACGACCAGGGCATCATCCCAGCGGCGAGCTTCTCCGCCGTATTGAGCCAGCACGATCTCGCTCCGACATGGGAGGTCCCTCAGGGATCGATCGAGGCGCCTGAGGCAACGACGATCCTGGCGATGCGCTGGGCGGACGGCGTCGTCATGGCGGGAGACCGACGAGCTACCGCAGGGAACCTCATCGCACATCGTCGGGTCAAGAAGGTCTATCCCGCCGACGATCGCTCAGCCGTTGCGATCTCCGGCACCGCCGGGATGGCGCTTGAACTCACCAAGCTGTTCCAGACAGAGTTGGAGCACTATGAGAAGATCGAAGACACCCGGTTGAGTCTTGACGGGAAAGCGAATTTCCTGGCGCGGCTGGTTCGTGGCAACCTCCCTCTCGCCTTCCAGGGACTCATCGTCGTGCCGCTGTTCTGTGGCTACGACGAGCAAGAAGCCGTCGGAAGGCTCTACAGCTATGACATGGTCGGCGGTCGATACGACGAGCAGGACTACGCCACAACTGGATCGGGCGGGTCCGAGGCGCGAGCCTTCCTGAAGGGCGAGTGGAGTTCCGATCTTGATGAGACCGCCACCATCCGGGTCGCCGTCGAGGCGCTGGTTGCAGCTGCAGAAGAAGACTCAGCGACTGGCGGACCCGATCCGAAACGGGGCATCTATCCGAACATCGTCACCGTGACGGCGGAGGGCTACCGCGAGATCCCGGACGACGAGATCGCTCCGATCGCGATCGAAGTGATGGAGGGCCGACCATGACGATGCCGTTCTACGTTCCGCCCGAGCAGCTGATCAAGGATCGGGCAGAGTTCGCACGGAAGGGAATCCAACGCGGTCGTCCGATCGTGGTCGTCGAGTACGACGGCGGGATCCTCCTGATCGGCGAGAATCCGAGTCGGTCACTGCACAAGACAGGCGAGATCTACGATCGTGTCGCATTCGCAGGAGTTGGTCGGTACAACGAATTCGAGATGCTTCGTGTTGCGGGGATCCGCTACGCAGACGTCAAGGGATATGCCTATGCCCGCGGCGACGTGACCGGAAAGGGTCTTGCCAACGCCTACTCGCAGACACTCGGACAGATCTTCACTCACGAGGTCAAGCCATACGAAGTCGAGGTCGTGGTTGCCGAACTCGGCGACGATGACAATCACCTCTTCCATGTGCGTTACGACGGCACGCTGCGCGACCAGCAGGACTTCGCCGTTCTCGGCGGAGACGAGGATCGGCTCACCGAGGAGATCGGAAGCGGTCATCGACCGCATATGGGCCTGGCAGACGCGGTCACGCTGGCGACCACGGCGATCCGGAACGCCACGGAGAACGAAATCGCTTCCGGAGAATGGGAAGCCGGTGTGCTCGATCGTTCGCTCGGCAGAAGGAAATTTCGTCGGCTGAGTGACGACGAAATTGCGGAGTCGAACTGATTCGCACTTCGGCGGCAGAGCTCTAGGGCCGGAACTCCGCGACGATGGCTCGTGCCTGGATCATATGGCTCGCATCCACCCAGATCTCGACCTCTGCGAGGCCACCGACACCAACGGGGTAGGGACCCGAGGACTCGCCGTGGACATGAACCGGGATGCCCTCCGAGCGAAGCTGGGCGGCCAGGAGGTTCGCTTCGTTGGGATCTCCGATCCGCACCAGCGGCTCCAGGCGATCGGCACCGTGCTGATCTCGATTGCGTTTCCTCATACATCGATTGTCGCATCCTGGGAACACCGTTGTGACGAGTTCTCGGTCCACGGTACGCTGAACTCGTGGAGCGACGGATCTACGGCATCGAGAACGAATACGGCGTCACGTGCACGCTGCACGGTCAACGCCGCCTGTCACCCGATGAGGTCGCGCGCTACTTGTTCCGGCGCGTCGTGTCGTGGGGCCGTTCTTCGAACGTGTTTCTCGAGAATGGTGCCCGGCTCTACCTCGACGTTGGAAGCCATCCCGAGTACGCGACACCGGAGTGCGACTCACTGTCTGATCTCATCGCCCATGACAAAGCGGGTGAGAGAATCCTGGAGGGTCTCGTCGAATCAGCAGAAGAACGGTTGATCGACGAAGGCATCCGTGGCGACGTCTATGTCTTCAAGAACAACACGGACTCCGCAGGGAACTCGTACGGCTGTCATGAGAACTACCTCGTCGGCCGTCAGGACGATTTCCAACGGACGATCGACACGCTCATACCGTTCTTCGTGACCCGTCAGATATTCGCCGGCGCAGGGAAGATTCTCCACACCGCGCAGGGGACCGTGTACTCGATAGCGCAACGCGCCGAGCACATCTGGGAAGGGAGTTCGTCGGCCACGACGCGGAGTCGCCCGATCATCAACACGCGGGATGAACCCCACGCCGACGCCGAGCTCTATCGCAGGCTTCATGTCATTGCAGGGGATTCCAACATGTCGGAGTACATGACGTTCGCGAAGGTTGGAACCACCGCGGCACTCCTCCAGATGCTCGAGGACGACGTGGTCCTTCGCGACATGACGCTCGAGAATCCGATCCGCGCCATACGAGAGATCGCACGCGATCGGACGTGCCGTCAACCGGTTCGGCTGGCGAACGGGCGGGAGCTCTCCGCTCTCGACATGCAGTGGGAGTATCTGGACCGAACACTTCGCTACGCGCGAACTCGAGGCTTTCCCCCGGAGATCGATCGCGCGATCGGGATGTGGGAGCACCTGTTGACCGGATTGGAGAAGGATCCGATGACCTTGACCCGCGAGGTTGACTGGGTGGCGAAGCTCCAGCTTCTCGATCGATACTCGGCCAGACACGATCTTCCGCTGTCGTCTCCGAAGATGTCCCTTGTGGATCTTGCCTACCACGACGTGAATCGCCAGCGGGGTCTCTACTACATCCTCGAACGCCGCGGCTTGATGGATCGGGTCGTCACCGACAGCCAGATCGCCGCAGCGATGACGACTCCTCCTGCGACAACGCGAGCCCGTCTGCGCGGTGACTTCATCAAAGCGGCGAAGCTCAAGAAGCGAGACTTCACCGTTGACTGGGTCCATCTGAAGCTCAACGACCAAGCCCAACGAACGATCGTTTGCAAAGATCCGTTCCGGGCGGTTGACGAAAGGGTCGAGAAACTGATCGCCTCGTTGTAGCGTCGCGTGGATGCAGAAAGTCATTGAGCGGATCCTCAACCTGCTGGCCTACCTCTTGACGGTCGGTCGGCCGGTGACGGCCGACGAGATCAGGCACACCGTCGCCGGCTACGACCGCGACAACGACGTCGCATTCCATCGAACGTTCGAGCGCGACAAAGACCTGCTTCGCAGACTCGGGATCCCGATCGAACGCGAAGCGACCGATGTCTTCGAGGTCGAATTCGGCTATGTCGTGCACGACGACAACTACGCACTCCAGGACCCTGGACTCACCGACGAAGAGCGAACGGCTCTCTCTCTTGCAGTTCAAGCGGTTGGCTTCGGCGGTCGTCCCTTAGGCCAGGAAGCGCTCATGAAGCTTGGCGGTGCCGTCGGCAGCCTTGACGGGACACAGCTTGGAGCAGACCTGGGTGAGCGCGCAGAGACAGTCGCGGAGGCGTTCAATGCCGTCTCCGAGCGGCGGTTTCTGACGTTCACCTATCGGGGGACTACGCGCACGATTCGTCCGTATGGGCTCGTTCATCGACGCGGGCACTGGTACCTGGTCGGATCCGGAGGTAGCGAGGACTCGGTCAGGGTGTATCGGCTCGATCGAGCTACGGACCTGCTGCTCGGAGACGTTGCTGATGCGTTCGCTCCCCCCGTCGACCTAAACCCCGCCGATGAGGTCCTACACCATCCGTGGGACGCGGGTGAAGGAGCGGATATCGCGACAGTCGTATTCGATGAAGAAGTCGCATGGATCGCAGAACGCGAGCTCGGGGGACGCGCTGCGATCACTCAACGCGTCGACGGTTCGATCGAGGCGGAGATCGAGATCGCCGCGCCGGAAGCGTTCCTCGGATGGCTTGTCGGATTCGAGGAACAGGCGGAACTCGTTGCACCCCCGGAACTGCGCCGGCGATTCATCTCGTACGTCGGGAGCGCCCGATGACGAACTCACCGAAGACCACGGGCCGAATCAATCGACTGCTTGCGATGCTTCCCTGGGTGATCGCGAATCCTGGCTCCTCCGTCGACGAGGTGTGCGAGCGATTCGGATACAGACGCTCCGACCTCATCAAGGATCTGAACACCGTGTTCGTTTGCGGCCTCCCCGGGTACGGCCCTGGGGACCTCATGGACGCTTCGATCGACGATGATGAAATCGTCGTCGAGATGGCCGACTACTTCTCTCGACCGCTGCGTCTCACCGCGCCAGAGGCACTCGGGATCCTCGCCTCAGGGAAAGCAGTGCAATCTGCCGGGTCGGGCGGAGATGCTCTCGACCGAGCCATTCTGAAACTGGAAGGGATGCTCCTGCCCGAAGGCGCCGACGCCGTCGTCGTCGACATCCCGGAACCTGCACTCGTTGGAGAGCTGCGGACGGCTGCGAGCGAGGGCAGCGTGATGCAGATCGACCACACGTCGGTCGCTTCCGGTGCAGCGAGGATCCGGGATATCGAACCATGGGCAGTGTTCACGACGCTTGGAAACTGGTACGTCTCCGGATTCTGCAGAAGCGCCGACGCCGAGCGGGTATTCCGTATCGACCGCATTCGTACGGTGACTCCAACCGGGGAGCGGTTCACTCCGAATCCGACACCACATGACGCCTCCATCAGGTATACGCCGGGCGACGATGACGTCCACGTCACCATTCGACTATTCGGTGATGCGAGGTGGGTAGCCGACTACTACCCGGTTGACGTGATCGATGATGGGCCCGAAGTGATGACCATTCAGATGAGTGTTGGAGATGCGGCGGTCGCCGCTCGATTGCTGATTCGACTGGGCTCGACTGCGGAGGTAGTCGAGGGTTCGACGGCTGCAAATGCGGCTGCGGATCTCCGGGCTCGGATTCTTGAGCGCTATTCCTGAAACGCGAGAAGTGACTAGGCGGAAATAGTCATTTAGAGGCTGGCTCCGGTGCCGATGAGATACTCGACGCTGGCAACGGAGTTACCCATCATGACAACAATCCGAACGACTTGCACCACCTGCGGCGACGTGGAACTCACCACCGCCGACGTCGGTCTCGAACTCTCATCAGGCGCCCAAGAGGGGCGCTATCGCTTCGATTGCCCGTTCTGTGGAATGACGCAGCGGCGTCCGGCGAGTCAGCGGGTTGTGAGCGTGCTGCTTGCCACCGGCGTGGGATACGACATCGTGGCAACGGCGAGTGCGATCACGGAGGGCGAGATCTCGGCGTTCTCGAGAGACCTCGACGGCCATGGTTGGTTCCAGGAGCTTGCTGCATCAGATTCGTGACCGGGCGGGCATGAGCTGAGGGGTCATCGGTGCCTCCGGGATTCATCCCGGAGGCACTTCAGCTATTACCGGCAGGTGCTGAGCCCGAACCTCTTCGGCAGGTTCTACTATCGCAGCCATGGACAATCAGTCACGCTCCGGGATCGCGGTCGTCGGGACTTTGAGGCATCACTGTGCGCCTTCCGAGGCCGTGCCTCCCGACGCCGTGTGGGCGTGACCAGGTGACCGCCACTCTCGGACACGCCGCGCGGCGGTTCCTCGATGGAGAACCGTTCCGACCCGACGGGTTCCAGATCGAGGCGATCCGGGTCATCGAGGGCGGGTCCTCGGTCGTCGTCACGGCTCCGACCGGAGCAGGGAAGACCCTGATCGCCGAGGCGGCCGCGGAGATCGCTCTCTCGGCCGGGATGCGGACGTTCTATACGGCACCTATCAAGGCGCTCTCGAATCAGAAGTATCGGGATCTCGTTGGCCGGTACGGCGAAGCCGGTGTGGGCCTGCTCACGGGCGACAACACCATCAACGGAGACGCACCTGTGGTCGTCATGACCACAGAGGTCTTGCGGAACATGATCTACGCCGACTCGGACGCGCTCGATGGTCTCGGCGTTGTCGTTCTCGATGAGGTTCACTACCTGCAGGATCGGTACCGTGGATCGGTATGGGAAGAAGTCATCATCCACCTTCCTCCAGGAATCCAACTCGTGAATCTGTCGGCGACCATCGCCAATCCCGAGGAGTTCACCGCGTGGATACGGGCACGTCGCGGTCCGACCGAACTGGTCGTCGAAGTGCATCGCCCCGTGCCGCTGGAGTCGATGTACCTGCTCCGGGATCGGCATCACGGGAATACGGTCGAGTGGTTCCCCGTGTTCAGCAGGGACGGACGGCATCCGAACAAGCGTGTTCTCAACCTCCTCCGCAAGGGGAAGGGACGTCATGGCAGGTTTGCGACGCCGAGACGTCTCGAGGTCTCTGAAGCGTTGCTCGGCGCCGGGAAGCTTCCTGCGATCTACTTCATCTTCTCCCGGGCCGGGTGCGATCAAGCTGCCCGAACCGTCGCTGCAGCGGGCCTCCGCCTGACATCAGCCGAAGAGCGTGCCGAGATCCGCTCCTTCGCCGACGAGGCGACTGCGCATCTCGACACAACCGACCTCGGCGTTCTGGGTTACGACTCGTGGGTGCTGATGCTGGAAGCAGGCGTTGCCGCGCACCACGCAGGGATGGTGCCCGCCTTCAAGGAGACGGTGGAGCAGCTGTTCTCATCCGGACACGTGAAGCTCGTGTTCGCCACAGAGACCCTGTCTCTTGGTATCAACATGCCTGCCAAGGCAGTCGTGCTCGAGTCGTTCAGCAAGTTCAACGGGGAGTCGCACGAGCTCCTGCGTGCCGGGGAGTTCACTCAGCTCACCGGTCGTGCGGGGCGGCGCGGAATGGATGTGCAGGGCACGGCGGTCATCTTGTACAGCTCGTACGTGCCGTTCCAGAAGGTTGCCGATGTTGCCGCGATGGGGAGCCATCCGCTCGTCTCGTCCTTCGAGCCCTCCTACAACATGGCCGTCAACCTGGTCGCGAACTATGCGAGATCACGAGCGGAGGAGCTCTTGAGGGCGTCATTCGCTCAGTTCAGAGCTCAGCAAAGGGTCCAGCGACTCGAGGATCGGATCGCCGAGCGGACCGCCGAAGTGGAGCGATTCCGCAAGGCTGCCGAGTGCGAGCACGGCGACGTCGAAGCGTACGTGAATGCACCGGCGGGATCA
Organism: uncultured Acidimicrobiaceae bacterium; assembly: GCA_964632475.1. Classification (GTDB taxonomy): domain Bacteria; phylum Actinomycetota; class Acidimicrobiia; order Spongiisociales; family UBA5794; genus JAHEEL01. The sequence goes on along the minus strand of CAZWDQ010000033.1, from coordinate 3,182 downwards.
GGCCACGGGTCAGACGCGGTCAGGGAGTTCTTTGCCGATCTCGATTCAGGTGACGTGATTGAGCTGAGTGACGGCCGGCGATGGGTCATCCTTGCTCGCGGATATGGGAGGAAGCCGCGATTCCTGCTCCTGTCCGACAGCGGTGAGCGTCGGAAGGCGACTCCGGATGAGCTCGGGGCTCTCCCCGTGAACCTCGGCAAGATCCGCCTGGACGAGCCGGTACGCAGCTCGGATCCTGCATATCTCGACGCCACGGCGCTGGCCCTTGGGTCATGGAGTTCCGAAGGCCGGGGTCGATCTGTTGAAGAGGCGACGTCCGCAGAACTCACCGTGGCAACCTGCCCTGATCTCGATGAGCATCTGCAATGGCTGAAGCGCTCATATAGGGCTTCAAAGGATCTCCGGAGACTGGAACGTCGCCGCACCCGCATCGATGATGACGTCGTGGATCGATTTCATGCCCGAATGGCAGTTCTCTCCGAACTTGGGTATGTGAAGCGATGGGACCTGTCAGAGAAGGGGGAGAGTCTGCGTCGTGTCTACAACGAGCTTGACCTTCTCTTGACCGAGGCAGTGCAGCTCGAGGTTCTCGAGGGACTCAGCGCAGCAGAGTTCGCCGCCGTCGTTTCGATGTTCACGTTCGAGCCGCGCGTCACGGATGGCGAACCGGCCAGGCTCGTTGGCGCGGTCGCGGAACGCTACGAGCGGATCGTGAAGGTCTGGGAGACCGTCTCTTCAGCCGAGGGTCGCCGTCGCCTCGCCGAGTCGCGATTGCCGGAACCCGGTTTCGCTTCCTACGCATATGGCTGGGTGTCGGGAGCCGGACTCGACGATCTGTTCGGCGAGGATGGCTTCGCTGCGGGAGACTTCGTACGGAATTGCAGACAACTCCTGGATCTGATGCGACAGATCAGGGATGCCTTCCCGTCGCTCGCCCCTGTGGCGGTGGCAGCGATCAAAGCGACCGACCGCGGTATCGTCGCCGTGGGAGGTCGCGCATGAGCGCCTGGTGGGTCATCATCAATCCGACGGCCGGGAGGGCTGCCAATCTCACTGAGCGTGTGATGGCCGCTCTCACTGTTCGCGGCATCAGCCATGAGATCCGCGTATCCCCGTCACCAGAGGCCGTGAAGGCGATCGTGCGGGAGGGACGCCAGGAGGGATATGACGCTTTCGCGTCCGTCGGGGGAGACGGAACAGCGAATCTTGTTCTCAACGGTCTTCTCGCACACGACTGGTCTTCTCCACCGACACTCGGGATCCTGCCTGCCGGATCCGGAAGCGACTTCATCCGGTCCTTCGCGATACCCGAGCGTCTGGAATCGGCCGCCGACCACCTCATTGACGACAGCCGGTATCCCGTTGACGTCGGGCTGTTGGAGGCTCCGTTCGGTGATCGATACTTCATCAACGCGGTGAACACCGGACTTGGAGCTCGAACAGTTGTCGAGGCAGCGCGCCTGCCCTCTCGGCTGGGCTCGCGCCGCTACTTCGTTGGGTTCTGGTCGGCTCTCGCCAAGACAGACCCGGACGATGTTGTCGTCGAAGTCGAGGGGTCGGTGATTGCGACCAAGGCGTGGAACGTCGTGATCGCAAACGGCCAGTTCTTCGGTGGCGGAATGAATGTTGCCCCCGATGCATCGACGGGCGATGGCGTTTTCGACGTGCAGGTGTTCGCGGGGCCGCGGAGGGTGGCGCCGCTGGTGATTCGCAAAGTCGTCAAGGGCACTCACCTGACGCATCCGGGGGTACACAGAACGACCGGCCGCTCGGTCAATGTGGACGTACCCGAGAAGTGGCTCGTTGAGGCGGATGGCGAGATTCTGGGGCACGGCTCGTTCTCGATTGGCATAGTGAGAGACAGGCTGTTCTTCAAGATCTAGAACTCGTTCCCAATACGGCCGCGCCCGTGTATGCTCCCGCGCCTCAGGAGGTTGAACCCATGGCCACCGACGAAGTGAGCGAGGAATTATCCTCGGAGAATCCTTCGGAACTCGAAGAGGATGTCGACGTTGAGGTTGACAGCAAAGATGCCGACGACGCTGAAGATGATGAGTCGGCCGACGAGTCGTCTGGCGACGATGCGGATGAGGCTCTCGATGAACTCGAGGCTGAAGAGCTCGAGATGCTCACCGAGGACGAGACCAGCGAGACACTCGTTGTCGACGAGGCAGCCGAGATGAGAGCGATTCGTCTCGCAGAGCTCGCCATGGCTCAGCAGGGCGTCGCTGAGGCCGCCGAAGATGAATTCGTCTGCTCGAGATGCTTCCTCGTCCTGAAGGCCAGCCAGCTGGCCAACCCCCGCAAGAAGATCTGCAAGGACTGCGCCGCCTGAGCACCCGAGCACGCACCGCTTGCGGTTCGACTCTGGGATCTGGTTTAAGGCCCCGTCAGTTTGCTCCGATAGCCTTGATATGCAGCCACAGCACACAACCCGGCTCATTGGCCTCACTCCAATGACAATCGTTCCCGACGACGTCATCGTGATTGTGCCGACCTACAACGAAGCGGAGAACCTCGAGGCCATTGCTACCGCCGTGAGAGCACACGGGTACCGCCTGCTGGTTGTCGATGACGGTTCCCCGGACGGAACCGGTGAGATAGCCGACACCATCGCCACGAGCGACGAAGGCGTTGCCGTACTTCACCGCGACACGAAAGCGGGTCTCGGGAAAGCATACGCCGCAGGCTTCGCTCGGGCGATCGAACTCGGCGGCGAAGTGCTGTGCGAGATGGACGCAGACTTCTCACATGACCCCGCCGATCTCCCACGACTCATCGCAGCGATCGAAGAAGGCGCAGATCTGGCGATCGGAAGCCGCTACGTTCCTGGCGGGGGCGCCGATGACTGGCCGTGGCACCGCAGGGCGATCTCCAGCGGTGGCAACCGATACGCAGCGTTGATGCTCGGTTTCAAGGTCAAGGATGCGACTGCCGGGTTCCGTGCATTCCGTGCGGACGCTATCCGACGTCTACGACCAGAGACGTGCGATGCATCCGGCTACGCGTTCCAGGTCGAGATGGCATGGCGTGCATCGGAAGCAGGTCTGAAGATCGCCGAAGTCCCGATCCGATTCAGAGATCGAGAGGCCGGCACTTCCAAGATGTCTCCGAACATCGCAATCGAAGCGATGGGTCTCGTAACCCGATGGGGTTGGCAACGCCGATTCGGGAATTCAGCA
>CAZWDQ010000032.1:13870-19618 GCA_964632475.1 uncultured Acidimicrobiaceae bacterium | reverse complement strand
CTGTTCTTCATCGGCGGGTACGCCCTCGTTCTCGTCGGTTTCGCGTCGCTCCCGCACACTGCCGGTCACTCGCTTCAGCGTGCCCGGGTGGCGTTCGATGGGATTATCGGTGCGGTATCCGTCGGCGCGCTTGTTTGGGTCTTGGTTCTTGACCGAATCGTTGTCGGTCTCGAAGATGCGCCCGTCGGTGATCGGATCTTCGGATCGATGTATCCGCTGATCGATCTCGCGGTGGTCGTCATCATCATGATCGTCACGGTGCGCCGATCCAGCCACCGATTCGATCTGCGAATGCTGCTGTTCACCGGGGCCGTGCTTCTTCAGGCGATTGCGGACGTGAGCTACCTGGTCGAGGGTGTCGGCCAGAGCTTCACCGAAGCAGAGCCGCTGTTCGTGGTCTACCTGGCCGCCGCCGCCCTGTTCCTCTCGACAGCACTCGTTATTGACCGTGTGCCGCCTCCGCGGGAGTATGCGGATCGTCGGCTACCTCTCTGGTCCATTCTCGCTCCGTACAGCGCAGCGGCGATCATGGTTGGCGTCCTCGTGTTCCGACTCTGGGACACAGACCTCGATCAGGGAGATCGTGTCCTTCTCATTGCCACGCTGATCGTTGCCGTGCTCGTGATCGGCCGCCAGGGAATCGCTATTCGGGAGAACCGGAAGATCGTCGAGCAGCAGCGATCCGATCTCGTGTCCTCAATCTCCCACGAACTCAGAACACCGTTGACCTCGATGGTCGGATTCGTCGCCGTACTCCAGGAAGACCCGAAACTCCACCTGGATGAACGAATCGAGATGATCGACGTCGTCGCAGAACAGGGCAGCCATCTCGAGAGGATCGTGGAGGACCTCCTGGTCCTGGCTCACGACGACCCGAGTCGGGTGGGTCTCACGACTGCAGACCATCCCATCGCTCCGATCGTTGAGAGTGCTCTTCGGTCCGCAGGATGCGACCTGGATCGGGTGACGACCGAGGTCGACCCCGATCTCACTGGTGTGGTCGACGATGGCCGACTGGTCCAGATCCTTGTGAACCTCATCTCCAACGCCCAGCGATACGGAGGGGATCGCTGCCTGGTCGTCGCACGAGCTGACAGCACCAGGATGATCATCGAGGTCCACGACTCGGGACCTGGTGTGCCGAAGAAGTATGAGTTGGCGATCTGGGAGCGGTTCGAACGCGGCCCGAACCGCTATAACGCGAGCATCCCCGGATCCGGTATCGGTCTTGCGATGGTTCGCACCATCGCGGAGGCTCACGGCGGTCGCGTCGGCTATCGCCAATCTGAGCGACTCGGTGGAGCCTGCTTCTCCATCGATCTCCCGGGGATCGTCGGCAAGATCGAACCGACCGTCATGGCCCCGTCGAAATCGATGGCGATTGGGTAGAGCCGAGCTACCAGCCGCCAGCTACGAGCTTCGAGCCACCAGCGAGAAGTCACGGTCGCCAAGACCAGTCGTTCTTGCAGGTGTCTGGCCGTTCACGCCTCCCGTCCTACACCTCAGGTGTTTCATCCCGTTGTTCGAATCCCAGGGCATCGCCTTCTACGATCACTTGGATCTTGTCTCCGTCGCGGAAGGTGCCGTCCAGGATTGCCATCGCTAGGGGGTCGCCGATCGCCGTCTGGAGGAGACGCTTGAGGGGTCGCGCCCCATAGACGGCGTCGTAGCCGTGCTCCGTCAACCAATCGGCGGCTTCGTCCGTCAACTCGAGGCCGATACGTCGATCGATGAGGCGCGCTTCGAGTCGGGAGAACTGGATTGATGCGATCTTCCTGAGATCATCCATCGTGAGGCGGTGGAACACGATCACGTCGTCGATCCGGTTTAGGAACTCGGGTCGGAAATGGGTCTTCACCACCGCCATCACGCCGGCTTCGATCACGTCGTAGGTGAGATCCGGATCGATGAACTCCGATCCGAGATTCGAGGTCATGATCAGCACAGTGTTCGAGAAGTCGACGGTGCGGCCCTGGCCATCGGTCAGCCTTCCATCGTCGAGGAGTTGGAGAAGGACGTTGAACACGTCCGGGTGGGCCTTCTCGACCTCGTCGAGGAGGATGACCGAGTAGGGCCGACGACGCACCGCTTCGGTCAACTGGCCACCTTCGTCGTAGCCCACGTAACCCGGGGGCGCGCCGATCAGACGACTTACCGAGTGCTTCTCCATGTACTCCGACATGTCGATCCTCACCATGGCCCGCTCATCGTCGAACAGGAAGCCTGCGAGGGCGCGGGCGAGTTCCGTCTTGCCAACACCCGTCGGTCCGAGGAAGAGGAACGATCCGATCGGACGATTCGGGTCGGAGAGCCCGGCACGAGACCTTCGGATTGCGTTCGCCACCGACTCGACCGCGTCGTTCTGGCCGACAACTCGCTCGTGGAGATGCTCCTCGAGGCGAACGAGCTTGTGGACCTCACCCTCCATCAGCTTTGCCACGGGAATCCCGGTCCAACGGCTCACCACTTCAGCGACGTCTTCTTCGTCCACCTCTTCCTTCAGCATCTTGGTGGCCGACTGAAGCTCTTCCAGCTTCGCCTGTCGATCCGCGAGGTCGTGCTCGAACGCGGGTAGTGATCCGTAGCGGAGTTCCGCGGCTTTCTGTAGGTCGCCGTCCCGCTCCGCTCGATCGGCGGTGGCACGGGTCTCTTCGATGTCATATTTCACAGCACGGATGCCGTCAATGGCATCCTTCTCCAGTTGCCAGTGAGCGGACAGCTCGTCAAGATCCTCAGCGAGATCAGCGAGTTCCTGCTCGATGACCGCGAGTCGATCCATCGAGGCGACATCGGTCTCTTTGGTGAGGGCCTGACGCTCGATCTCGAGCTGTCGGCGTCGGCGCGTCAATTCGTCGATCTCCTCCGGCATGGAATCGATCTCGATGCGGAGGTGCGAGGCGGACTCATCGACGAGGTCGATCGCTTTGTCCGGGAGGAGGCGGCCGGTGATGTACCGATCCGAGAGCGCGGCCGCCGCGACCAGCGAGGCATCGGTGATCCGAACTCCGTGGTGAACCTCGTAGCGTTCCTTGAGTCCACGCAGAATCCCGATCGTTTCTTCCACGGACGGCGGTTCGACGAGTATGGGTTGGAAGCGGCGTTCGAGTGCTGAATCCTTCTCGATGTACTTGCGGTACTCATCGAGCGTCGTAGCTCCGATCATTCGGAGTTCACCGCGAGCGAGCATCGGCTTCAGCATGTTGGAGGCATCCATCGAGCCTTCCGATGCGCCGGCTCCCACGATGGTGTGCATCTCGTCGACGAAGGTGATGATCCGGCCTTGGGCAGACTTGATCTCGTTCAGGACGGCCTGAAGCCGTTCCTCGAACTCACCCCGATACTTGGCTCCGGCAACGAGCGTGCCCATGTCGAGGCCCACGATCCGCTTGTTCTTCAGGCCTTCGGGGACATCACCGTCGATGATCCGCTGGGCGAGCCCTTCGACGATGGCCGTCTTTCCAACACCCGGTTCCCCGATGAGTACCGGGTTGTTCTTCGTCCGGCGCGACAACACCTGGATCGTGCGGCGGATCTCTTCGTCTCGTCCGATGACCGGATCGAGCTTGCCTTGCTGAGCTAGTTCGGTGAGGTCGCGCCCGTACTTTTCGAGCGGTGCGAACGTGTCCTCGGGGTTCTGCGAGGTGATCCGCTGACTTCCACGTACCTCGGTGAGCGCCGTGAGGATCGCACCCTTTGTGACGCCGGCTTGCCGCAGGATGTCACCGGCCGATCCGCTCGATGCGGAGAGGGCCAACAACACGTGCTCCACGGAGATGTAGTCGTCCTTCAAGGCCTGGCGTTCGTTGTCGGCTCCCGCGAACACGGCGAGCGAGTCCGGAGAGAAGGCGGCGTCGCTTCCGCCGACGACGGCAGGTATCGCGCTCAGGGTCCTCTCCACGGGGCCGGTGATGTCGGTGGCGTGGATGTCGAGCTTGGCAAGTATGGGGTAGATGAGCCCGTCGGTCTGGGCGAGAAGGCCGGCGAGCAGGTGCTCGGGTTCCACGTACGGTTGGGTACGCTGGGTTGCGAGGTCACGTGCGGAGAGGATGGCTTGTTGCGATTTCTGCGTGAAGGCGTTGAAGTCCATGAGGGTCCGTTCTTCGTCGAGTCAGGTTCGTCAGTAGTCCAACACCAAGAATGATACACGTATGCCAGGAAACTTGAGTCGATATGTGTCAAGTCTGATGGTTGGGTGCTCATGGTGAGCTTCGCCGACCGCGGTGGATGGTGGGTTGTTGCACAACTCGCTCTCTTCGGCTTGTACGCCCTTGCGATCTTCGGAACCGAGAGCATTGCGGAAGGGATCGGTCTCGGTTACGCCAGAGTCACCGGTGTTGTCATGGTTGTGGCAGCTGCGGTCATCGGGATATGGTCGGTCATCCTTCTCGGTCGGAATCTCACGATCTACCCGTATCCGGTCAACCAGGCCACGCTCACCGATCGTGGGCCATACCGTCTCGTCAGGCATCCGATCTATCTCGCCGTCATCGTCGGCGGTGTCGGCCTGGCACTCGCGTTGCTCAACACAGCCGGCGTACTCGTGGCCCTCGTGTTCATCCCCTTCTTCGGGGCGAAGACGGGTTTCGAGGAAGAGGGACTGGTCGAGCAGGTTCCCGGGTATCGCACGTACCGATCCGCGATTCCGTATCGGATCATCCCCTGGGTGATGTGAGTCCTCGACGCCTGGATCATCCCGGAAATGGAAGTGACGGTGCCGGTGTTACCCATTGACCGAACAGGGAGATGGCCAATGCCGAAAGCAGTCTGGAATGGAACCGTCCTCGCCGAGAGCGATGACATCGTGATGGTGGAGGGGAACCACTACTTCCCTCCGTCGTCACTCAACGAGGAGTTCTTCGCTCCGAGCGATCTCCAGAGTCGGTGCCCATGGAAGGGAACGGCCGGGTACTACGACGTGGTCGTGGGTGACGACACGAACCCCGGTGCGGCGTGGTTCTATGCCGATCCCAAGTCGGGCGCGGAGGATATCAAGGACCGAGTCGCCTTCTGGCGCGGGGTCCGAATCGAGGCGTGAACGGCTGCGGAGCAGTTTCGTACGCTGCGTTATCCTGGCGGTCCCCGACCACGGAGCCCCATGATTCCAATCCGCATCGTCGAGACCGAGCGAGAGGATTTTGACGAACCCGTCGTCGAACTCTGGATGGACAATGAGTTCGTCGGGATGGTCTTCTGGGACGGATCGTCGACGATCGTCCAGATCTACCCGGCCGGCGACGAAGACGTCCACGACCTGGAGATGCGTGATCTGTTCCGCGCCTTGGAGATGGCCGAACGCATCGTCGATCCGTTGGCCTTTGACCAGGTCGAGGGCCTTGTCCAACTCGGCGGGGGTCGAGCTCAGACGAAGAGGGAAGAGCCTGAGGACGATTGGTCGGAAGAGGATCCGTCCACCGTTGAGCTCCTCTCTGAGTTCGATCCGCTGGCCGCCTTCCGTTCGGAGGATGGCGAGGGATTCTTCCCGAAGGACGTGGGTGAACGGTTCGTTCGTCGTTGTGAAGAACTCCAGCTCGCCGTCGTTGAGATGGAGGGTTTCGACTTGATCACCGGCGAGTTGAAGGCTCGACCCGGCCTCGAGCTCGTCGTTCAACCCCAGCCGGTCATGTCGGCTGCCGAGTTCCGCTCCCACGCGAACGCCACAGCGCTTGATCACCTCGTCGGGTGGCCTGTTCGCGATTCGTTCGTTGTTGCATTCGTCGTCCAGCAGCAGGATGGCGAAACGATCGTCGC
>CAZWDQ010000032.1:0-13770 GCA_964632475.1 uncultured Acidimicrobiaceae bacterium | reverse complement strand
TCGGGGCTGTTCAGCCTCTTCATCGGTGCGACGCTTGTGTTCTGGCCCGGCAAGACCCTCACCGTGGTTGGTTGGCTCATTGGCTTGTGGATGCTCTTCTTCGGAGTCCTCCGGATCGTAATGGCCCTCTTCGGCGGGAAAGGGGACGGACGATGGATCGTCCTTATCGTCGGCGTCGTCGGCGTCGCTCTTGGTATCGTCGTCATGAAGAATCCCGCCGAGACCATCGGGATCATCGCTCTCGTCGCCGCGATCTTCTGGATCATCAGCGGAATCATCGATGTGTTCCGTGGCATCTCTGACGAAGACATGCCATCCCGCGGGTGGGTCATCTTCGGTGGCCTGGCGGCCATCGGGGCAGGCGCTGTCTTGCTGCTGTGGCCTGCGGCAACGGTCACGGTTCTTGCGATCATCGCCGGGATCTTCTTCATCGTCGACGGAGTCATGCAGATTCTGGCGGGCTTCGAGATCAAGAAGGCGTGATCCAGCAAAGCTGGATGTGGTCCGTAGTCCGTGTTCCGTCCCCCTGCCGTCAGGCGGGGGACGCTGAGAATCAGCGATGCAGGGGGGCGTCCTGCTCGTAGCTGGCGGCTGGTGGCTGGTGGCTCTGGCCCCGGTGGCTTGGGCGTTCTACCCGCCCGACCTGTCCTTGCCCACCGACTCCGGCTGTCTGCTGTACCACTCGGCATACTTGTTGGCTCCCCAGGGTGCCGTCACACCATGGAGCAGGACGCTGAGGGCCACTGTGACGATGACGACACCGACGATGATTTGGGACTGCTCGAGGCCGGCCTTCTCGCTGAGGACACCGGCAAAGATGATTGACGCGAGACCGCGTGGTCCGAACCAGCCGAGGTAGGTGATCGTGGGGGGAGCGAGGCCCGCGCCGATCATCGAGATGGCGACCGGGATCATCCGCACCACTGTCAGGCTCAAGACAGCGTAGAACACCGCCGTCACGGTGAATGCGGCGAGATTCGGAGCCAGCATGTACGCCCCGAAGATCAGGAACGATATCGTCGTGAGAACCGTCCCGAGGTCCTCCCCGGTCTCTGCGAAGTGCTCCGAAGGCGACTCAAGACGATTGATGATGCGGCCGAAGGCGATCCCGGCGACGTATGCCGCTATGAACCCGCTACCGCCGAGATGATCGGCCACGACATAGGTCCCGAGAGCCACGATGACCCAACTGATTCGGATCCACACCGCTTCGATCCACGATCGCTTCAAAGCGAACCGAATGGCGTAGGCAGCGCTGATGCCTATGGCGGCACCAACTAGGACGGCGATACCAATGCCTTCGACGAAGAACCTCCACAGAGGATCTCCGCCTTCGGCCAGACTGAGGGTCAGGAGGAACAGCAGAATCGGGAGCGCGATGCCATCGTTGAGTCCCGATTCGACGCCGAGCGCTTCACGAATCCTGATGGGGACCCGTTTGTTTGAGACGACGGCGGCACCGAGAGCGGCGTCGGTTGGAGCGAGGATCGTCGCGATAATGGCTGCTCCGATGATCCCGGCCGAGGGAAAGACGAGGTAGGCGACGACTGCTCCCAACGCGATCGTCAGGGGCATCCCGATAGCGAGCAACCTCGTCGGAAGCTCCATGTCAGCTTCCCATGATCGGATTTGGATCTTGGATGCGTCGGTGAAGAGCAGGAGTGCCAGGGTGAGTTCCAGCACAAGCGTGACCGGCGAATCGGCCACGATGATCGGTGGGAGGAACCCCGCTGCGTATCCGATCAAGCCGAGCGTGGCGAAGAACAGGGGGCCGGAGATGGGTGATGACGCCAGTCGCTTGGAGATCAGGGCATAGGCGAGGAGTGCTGCGCCGATGTAGATGATCGCTCCGACTTGCACGGCTCTCCTCCCAGTCGTGAGCCCGAACGTTACCGCTCTGGCTCTCGAGTCAGTCGACGGAACGAGTCCTCGATTGCTTCGGCGAGAGCGCCCTTGTGCATCCAGAGGAGCGTGGCATGTCCGGCACCCACCCAGCGGAGTTCGGATCCGGGCCAGTGGTCATGAAGCGCTCGCGTTGTGGCAGGAGGCACATATCCATCGGATCGGGCTGCGACCAGTACCGCGTGACGTGCATGGTCGGGTGCGGGCCGGTCGAGTACGGATGCTCTGAGGAGTGTCTCTCGAAGCCGAGGTTCTGCCGACGACTTTCCGCCGAGCGCGGCCCAGTCAATCCCGCCTCGTAACGCACCGTCGAGGTACACGGGCGCCGGTGAGTATGACGCGGCAAGTGGCGCTGTCGCGACGGGAAACGACATCGTTGAACTCACAAGGGCGGCGATGTTCCCACCCATGGAGTACCCGGCAACGCCTGGGATGAACCCCTCTTCTCGAACCGTAGCGAGGAGACCGCGCCCTTCAGCTACGGCACCGATCCCCATCTGGAAGAAGTCGGCGACCGTTCGAATCGGCTGACCGTCGTGTTCGGTCGGGCGTCGAATCCCGTAGTAGGGGTTCTCGAGCACGACACTGCCGATTCCTCGCTGAACGAGCCTCTTGGCGATGCCGAACCGTGCCCGGGAATCGTGTTCGTTCCATGCGGCCATCAGCACCACCATGCGATCCGTTCCGGATTCCGGCAGGATCCGGGTCACCGCACCATGCCGCGCATGATCGGGGAGCGTTACGACGGGGCTCTCGAAGATGCCGACCGAGATGCCCAATCCGTCATCTGTAGTCTCAGAAACCCACTCGATGGCGATGGGGATCGGATCGCCGGATGGCATATCGGCCGCGTCGATTGTCGATAGATCGCCCCAGCCGTCGGTGAAGAATCGGAGTCGATCCGGTCCGCGGCTCACGATTGCACCGCCGATTTGGTCGATGGGGTGAATCACGAATCCAGCGCTTCGAGCACGTCGTGGTAGAGGCGCTGCTTGATCGTGCCCAGCGTCTCGGCATTCTTTCCGGAGTGTCGCTCGGCGATCTCGATTGACATGGGTACCACGGCATCCTCCGGTACCGCCCGATGGACGACGTGGCGACTGGCAGCTTCCCGTCCACCGAAACGATCGCCTGATATGGCGAGATCATCGGACCAGGGCGGTGGCACCTTCCGGGAGATCAGCGTCGTCATACCGCGGGTGAACGGGATGCCGACGTCGACGGAAGGGAGTGCGAAGAAACCACGATCGGCACGCATGACCCGGTAATCGTGGGCGAGAGCGAGCAACGCTCCGGCAGCGATGCAATGTCCGTTGATCGCCGCGACCGTAACAAACGGAGCGGAGATGAGGCGCCCCAGGAGATGATCGACGGTCGAGAGGAACGTTGTCAGCTCATCTGGTTCCAGAGTCTCCACGTACCCGAGGGAGAGACCGGTTGAGAAGAAGCGGTCCGCTCCCGTGGTGACCAGGGTTCGAGGACCGGACTCAGCGGCGACTTCGTCGAGCACGGCGTTGAACCCGTCAACGAACGGCGGATCGATGACATTCTCGTCATGATCAAGTGTCGCGATGAACACGGATCCCTGTTGCTGGAGCACAGTCATCCGATGCATCGTCCTCTCGTCGACTCGGTCACTCTTGGATTGGGTACAGTCTTGCGCATATGGAGATTGAAGTCGGTACCAGTGCGACCGTCCGCCTTGTCGTCGGCGAAGACGACACCGCCATCGCTCTCGGGAGCGGAGACGTGCCTGTCCTGGGGACGCCGCGCATCGTGGCTCTGATGGAACAAGCAGCGGTCGCCGCCCTTGCCGGGACGCTCGACAAAGGTGCCACGTCTGTGGGAACCCGAATCGCCGTCGATCATCTCGCGGCATCGCTCGTCGGCGCTGCCGTTGCCGCAACGGCAGAAGTCGTCGCCCTCGATGGACGGGCAGTGTCGTTTCGACTCGCGGCTCATGAGGGGGATCGGCAGGTGGCGACCGGAGATCACGTCCGATTCGTCGTGGATCGGGATCGGTTCCTCGGTTCCTAACCGATCCATTCGACGCGACACCACGATCGACGTTGGCAGTTCGGGCACTGCATCCAACGGCTGTAGTGCTTGCCCGGGATCCACAGCGAGATCATCGCGATACGAACGCCGATGTCGATGTGGGACGCTCGCGTCTTCGTGTCGCAGAAGGAACACTCGATGACCCCGGTGCCGTGCTGGTGTTCTCCGGTCGAGAAGAGTGCCGCCTGACCCTCGCGCTTCTCCGACTCGTGGAGGGCGTCATCTTCGAGCGGGTCATCGAGTTGGGCAGGCGGCGCCTCGAAGAGGGCTCTCTTGCCTTGCGGGTCTGAGCGTCCGGTCATGTCCGTCTCTCGATCTCTTCGGCGAGCTGTCGGTAGGCCTCGGCGCTCTTGGATCGGCGGGCGTGGGCGAGGACCGACCTCCCTCTCCCGGGTGCCTCAGCGACTTTGACAGAGCGTGGGATCGGAGGAGGGAGCACCTCGATGCCGTGCGTCTCAGAGACCTCGACGAGGGTCCGCTTGCCGAGGTTGGTTCTGGCGTCGAACATCGTTGCCACGGCACCGAGAACTTCGAGATTCTCGTTGGTGTACGCCCTGACGTCCTCGATCGTCTCGAGAAGCTGTCCAACAGCCCGGTGGGAGAGCGTTTCAGCCTGAAACGGGATGAGGACGTGGGATGCAGCGGTGAGTCCGTTGAGCGTGAGGATCCCCAGGGAGGGCGCGCAATCGATGAACACGTAGTCGTAGTCGTCGATGATCGTTTTGAGGGCGCGACCGAGAACGAACTCCCTGCCGGTCTTCGTGAGCAGGTGAATCTCCGAACCGGCGAGGTCGATGGATGAGGGCACGAGATCGATGCCGTTCGCATCAATGACCGTGTCGGCGATCTTGACCCGACCCAGCATCACGTCGTGTACGGTCACTTCGAGATCGTCCGGGTTGATGCCGTTCTCATACGTGAGGCAAGCCTGGGGGTCGAGATCGACTACCAGGACACGATTGTCCCGTTCGACGAGTGCGGCCGCGAGCGTGTGGACGGTGGTGGTCTTCGCAACCCCACCCTTCTGATTCGCAACAGCGATGACGGCGCCCATGCGGAGATTGTAGATACCCCCGCCAGGGCAAGCCCTGGCGGTGCCGTATTCCGTATTCCGGACCCAGTGCTCCGTGGCGGCGGAAACCGAGTGATGTGATTCCAGTGCCCGATACGGACTATGGACTACGGACTACTCCGGCCCCTCAGGAACACACGGTCCCTCATATCCCGGCCGCAGCACCGGGTGCCCGGTTGCTTCGATGTACACCGGGACGAGGCATGCACCGATGCGGCCATCGGGTTCGAACACGAACTGGGCCACGGCCGTCGTCCGGGCCTGTGTGGAACCGGCCTGCCAGACGAAGTTGCCGAGACCCCAGGCGATCGGTTTGCCCGCGTACCAGCCGAGAGGTTGGAGAACATGCTGGTGGTGTCCGAAGATGCCGTCCGCTCCTGCATCGATGAATGCTTCGGCGAGACGGATCTCGAATGGTCGGGGCTGGGTCGTGCCCTGCTCGCCCCAGTGGATCGTCACGAGGACGAGGTCCGCGATCTCGTTGGCCGCCCTGATGGCGTCGGTCATTGCTTCGGCAGAGTCGCCGTCGGTCATGCCGGGCCGATCTTCCGTGGCGAGCCAGGACCCCGTTTCGGGGTGGACGCCACCGCCGCCTAGGATCGCAATCTTCCATCCGTTCTCCTCGAGGAGAACCGGCGCATAGGCCTCGGCAGCATCGGCACCCGCTCCGACGGGATCGATACCGACCCCTTCCAGATTGATGCGAGCGTCGAGCATTGCATCGAACCCGTAATCCATAGCGTGATTGTTGGCCAGATTGGCAACCTCCACACCCGCCGCTGCCATTGATGGGAGGGCCTCGGGGTCGCAACGGAAGGTCCACGGCTTGTTCCATGGCGTGCCGAGAACCGATGCCGAGCACTCCAGGTTGACCACGGTGATGTCATCCTGGTTCAGGATGTCATCGAGCCCGGACCACGCATACTCGTAGCCGGTGGATGGAAACGATCGGACAAAGGCCGGATCGAGATTCACGTCGCCCGTTCCGCTGATAACGATGCGTCGCTTCTCGGTCGGGATTGGGACGACCGGTTCGGCCGTTGTTGTCGTTGTGGAGAGTTCCGCAATGGTGACCGTGGTCGTCGTAGCCGGTGTGGTGACAGTCGTCGTCGGTGAAATCGCTGTGATCGGCGTGAAGGCCACGGGGGGTGTCGGTGATGCCGAGGCGCCCATTGTGCAGGCGCCAAGAAGCATCCCGAACGCCGCCCATCCGGCTACCCGAAGGAACCGATTCCAATGCATCGAGACAACGGTACCTTTCAGGCATGGAAACACGGTCGTTCATGCGCGTCCGCGCGGCCGGAAGACACCGCGTCATTGTTAGCGGATGCAGAGAAGGAGCACACAATGGAGAAGTGGGTCTACCGGTTCGAGGAGGTCGATCAGGCTGAGGCAGCCCTCGACGGCGACTGGGACCAAGTTCGAGGATTGCTTGGTGGCAAGGGTGCCAATCTGGGTGACATGTCGCGGATCGGTGTTCCGGTACCTCCGGGTTTCACCATCACGACGCAGGCGTGCAATGCCTACCTCGACAACGATGAGCAGTTCCCCGATGGACTCACCGGCCAACTCGATGCTGCACTGGCGGCCACTGAGGCCGCCCTCGGGAAGACCTTTGGCTCTGCCGATTCACCGCTCCTCGTCTCCTGTCGTTCAGGCGCCAAGTTCTCTATGCCCGGGATGATGGACACCGTCCTCAACATCGGCATCAACGACGCGGTCCTCCCCGGCATGGTCGAGGCATTCGGCAATGAGCGCTTCGTCTATGACTCCTATCGACGCCTCGTGCAGATGTTCGGAAGCGTTGTCATGGGTGTCGACGACCATGCATTCGAGCATGTGCTGACCGATGCCCGCGCTGCCGCCGGCGTCGAGAACGACTCCGACCTCGACGTGGCAGAATTGTCCGACGTGTTGGCGAAGTTCAAGGAGATCTTCAAGAACGAGACGGGTAAAGACTTCCCCCAGGATCCCAAAGACCAACTGATGATGGCTGTAGAAGCCGTCTTCAAGTCCTGGAACTCTGACCGTGCCTTCGCCTACCGCAACGCTGACGGAATCCCTCACGATCTCGGAACAGCCGTCAACGTTCAGGCGATGGTGTTCGGCAACATGGGAGACGGATCAGGGACCGGCGTGGCGATGTCCCGCAACGCCACTACCGGAGAACCGCAGCTCGAGGGCGACTACCTGCTCAACGCCCAGGGCGAAGACGTCGTCGCAGGCATCCGGAGAACCGACCCGATCGCCAAGCTCGGTGATGACATGCCAGCGGCGTACGCGGAGTTCGACGCATTCGCGACGAAGCTCGAGAACCACTACCGCAACATGCAGGACATGGAGTTCACGATCGAGAACGGGAAGCTCTGGCTCCTCCAGACCCGTGACGGCAAGCGGACCGCACAGGCCGCAGTCCGGATCGCCGTCGACATGGTCGAAGAAGGGATGATCTCGAAGGATGAAGCCCTCATGAGGGTCTCGCCCGATCATGTGGACTTCTTCTTGCACCCACAGTTCAACGCAGACTCGAGAGAGGAAGCAGCTGCAGCGGGCCGACAGATCGCCCTCGGGCTGAACGTCTCTCCGGGTGCGGCGGTCGGCATGGTTGCCTTCGACCCGGATCTCGCTCAGGCATGGGCGAAGGAAGGCAAGGACGTGATCCTCGGACGCCCCGAGACGAAGCCGGACGATGTTCACGGCATGCTCGCTGCGAACGGCATCGTCACGTCACGCGGCGGCCGGACCAGCCACGCGGCGCTCGTTGCTCGTCAGTTCGGCAAGCCTGCCGTTGTCGGTGCGCACGAACTCGACATCGACGTTGCGGCCCGAACGATGTCCGTCGGGGACATCGTCGTCAACGAGGGCGACTGGCTCTCCGTCGACGGCACGACCGGTGAGGTCTTCCTCGGCGTGGTTGAGACCAAGGTTCCCGACATCGACGATCCGTGGCTCACCAAGCTCCTCGGCTGGGCGGACGACCGCCGCGAACTCGACGTGTGGGCGAACGCCGACTACCCGAGCGACGCGGTGCGCGCACGCTCGTACGGCGCTCGCGGTATCGGGCTGTGTCGGACCGAGCACATGTTCTTCGAGCCGGAGCGTCTTCCCGTCGTTCAGCGCATGATCCTCGCGGACGATCAGGCGGAGCGCGAGGAGATCACCTTCTCGCTGTTGCCGCTCCAGCGCGAGGACTTCGCCGGACTGTTCCGGGCGATGGACGGCTACCCGGTCGTCATCCGACTCATCGACCCGCCACTCCACGAGTTTCTCCCGGGATTCCACGAGCTCGTTACGGAGATCGCTGATCTGCGGATCAAGCTGCACGATACGACGGACGCAGCCGAGCAAGATGCCATGAGTGCCGAGATCGCAGAGAAGTCTGTGATGCTCGACCGTGTGGAGGCCCTGCGAGAGCAGAACCCGATGCTCGGTCTTCGCGGTGTACGCCTCGGCATACTGCGTCCGGAGTTGACCCGTATGCAGGTGCGGGCGATCTTCGAGGCGGCGTGCATGGTGACCCGGGAGGGCATCGATGTGCACCCCGAGATCATGATCCCGCTGACGAGCCATGTGAACGAGCTCAAGCGTCAGCGTGGCATCCTCGAGCGGGAAGCCAAGGACGTCATGGCTGAGCAGAGCCTCGAAGTCGACTACAAGTTCGGGACGATGATCGAGATCCCGCGGGCGGCGCTTACGGCGGATGAGATCGCCGAGTACGCCGAGTTCATCTCGTTCGGCACGAACGACCTGACGCAGATGACATACGGCATCAGCCGTGACGACGCCGAGGGCGGCTTCCTCATTGAGTACCTGTCGGAGGGGATTCTCGACGACAACCCGTTCTTCACGATCGATCCGAACGGTGTCGGTCAGATCATGGGAATTGCACTCGAGAAGGCGAGGTCGGTCCGTCCGAATCTGGAGGCCGGAATCTGTGGCGAGCACGGTGGCGAGCCGCGATCGATCGCACTCTGCCATGACCTTGGCCTGAACTACGTGAGTTGCTCACCGTTCCGGGTCCCAATCGCGAGACTGGCAGCCGCACAAGCAGCGATTGCGTCTGAGTAGCAAGTAGCAGGAGGAGCGTCCCTCTGGCGAGAGCCGGGAGGGGCGCTTCTCTTGTCTTGCCACCTGCTACTTGCTCCTCCTCTCCGGCCTCAGGTCTTCGCTCTCTTCCGCCGATACCAGACCATGGACGCACTTCAGGGGCATCTCGATTCGTTCTCACTCGCCGACGTCGTTCGTCTTCTCGCAGCGGCCGGTGGAACGGGCGTGCTCCGGGTCGAGCGGGGACCGCTCACGGGTCGGGTCTTCTTCGTCGATGGCTGTCTGACGTATGCGACAACGAGAGATGGCGATGGATCGGTTGCCGCGCTTGCCCGGTTGGGAACCGGACCCGACCGAGATCGCAGGGGACGCAATCCGGGAGGGAGATGGCCCGAACCGGCACGACCGCTCATCCTCCAGCAGATCAGCGAAGTCCTCATCCGTCTGGCTCACGGATCCACCGGACGATTCTGGTTTGTTGATGGAGTGGTGACCAGGGCATACGGCGCGGAAGAGATCCAGCGGTTCGACGTAGAAGAAGCTCTCGAGGCTGCAGCGGCTCGCCGTGCCGAATGGGCGAAGATCGTGCAGATCGTTCCCGACACCTCGATCCGCTTCGTCGTGCGTCCCCGCCTTGCCGACGGAGTAGCAGAGGTTGTCGTCGATTCAGAGACCTGGCCGATACTGGCTGCGGTCGGGAGCGGTGCCTCGATACAGGAGGTCGCCGAGCGACTCAACCTGTTCGAACTATCGGCGGCCGGTCTCGTTGCCGATCTCTACGGTCGCGGATTGATCGTGAGGGAATACGGCTCTGAATCTGTTCCGAGTGTTCTGGTGCAGATGGAGAGCGAAACAGCCTGATCTTGCGGGCTCAGATCGGGGGAGTCGTGCCGGCAACCAGCCGGGCGATCCACACGACCACCAGTAGAACTGCCGTTCCGCCGATGACGACGTCGACCCAACGACGGTGTTTCCACCGAATCCACCCCGCCTGATGTGCCGCCCAGATCGTCCATGCACCGAGGAGTTCAGCGACCACGAGCAGGATTAGCGGGTGGTAGCGGAGCGCCTCGGTGAGGTTCCCTCGAAGAAGGTGGCCGGCGGCCCTCGTCATCCCGCAACCTGGGCAAGCCACCCCGGTGCAGTTGGCGAAGCCGCAGATCGTCGGGCTCCCATCGGACGGTGAGATCGTGGCCAGCGTGATGGCCGCGACGAACGGAATCGCGAAGAGCGACTTCCTCCCGAGTTGGGACGCCGCAGGCGAGAGCGCGATCACGAACCGGTGGCGGCGACTATTGCGATGAATCCGAAGATCACGAGGAATCCGATGCCGACGATCAAGAGGACCGTCGAGATGATTCCGAGGATTCGTCCCGCCTGCGCCGTGCCACGGTTCTCGGGTGCGCGCCGCCCGGCATCGATCCCTGCGAGCTCCTTGTTGCCCATGACCCACGCGAACGGGCCGAGAACCTGACAGAGCACGAGGCCGAGAATCCCGAGAACGAGAATCGTCGTTGCCTGGCTGTCTTCCTGGTAGTACTGATCAGTCATGGACCCAGTATGGCCAACCAGAGCGCCGGTGACCACTCCCAACCGCGTACCCAGGGTTGCAGTCCCCGCATACGGCGCCACCGGCCCAGAGAACGCATTGATTGCCGGGCGCGAGCCGCCCATACGGACGACCCGCGATCGGCATTGGGCCCCTAGCTCCGACCCAGACCTGTCAGCATTGCCTCGCCGTCGATGGCTGTGAGGTCGATGACCTCGGCGATGTGCGCCGTGCGGGATGTCGTGAGCGCAGCAAGATCGTTGATCTTCGTCTCGACCTCCGCGACCGCAGTGCGCAACTCTTCAAGGCGCGTCGCCAGCCGGACCTCCTCGCGGTGAGCAGCCCCGACGATCTCGTTTCCGATCCGTTCGGCTTCGACGACGGCTGTCGCCTTCATGGCGTCAATCTCGGCAGTGTTGGCCTCGAGTGCCTGTTCGGTCAGTGTCACAGCGTCTGAACGCGCCATCTCGGCGTCAAGCAACAGCCGGTGCGAGGCGGCCTCGGCTTCAGCCATCCGGTCTGCCGCCTCGCCTTGCGCTCGAATCATCGCCTCGTCACGCTCGAACATCAGGGCCTCGGCCTCGGCGCGGGCGCTCTCGATGAGCCGACCGGCTTCTGCATTGGCGTCACCAACGATCATCGCAGCACGCCCTGCACTCTCGTTGATCATCTCGTCTCTTGTGCGCTGAGCGGCAGCGAACGTCCGGCGAATAGCGTCGACGGAGTCGTCTGCCTGTGCGACTCTCGCTTCGAGCGCGGCGGTGTCGTGTTCGTGGGATCTGAGGGTGGCGATCAGCCGGACCATGACCCGGTCGACCTCGACGGCGTCGTATCCCTTGCGGCGCACGCGAGCGAACCTGTGTGCCTCAACGGTTGATGCCTTGATTTTCATGCGTCCGTCTCCCCGGATCCCTCCGCCCGTCGCTGCCCCTGCAATCCTGCAGAGCGACCGGGTTGGTCGCATTCGGATCAAGACCCTACGCTGAATGCTCGGCATCTGCAAGGGAATATCAACAGGGTGGACTCCGAGCTCGGAGTGGAGTAGAACGGTCACATGGATCGCATCACGGTCGACATCGATAAAGAGTGGCTCTCGGTCGCGGACATCTGTGAGTACATGGAGGTGTCCACCTTCGTCGTCACCAGTCAACTGCGGTCCGGCGGGCTTCCTGCGGTCAAGTTCGGCAGAGAGTGGCGGGTCGCTCGGCAGGATTTCGAAGATTGGATCAACGAACAGCGCATTGACACCGCGACGAGAGTCGATATCGAAGCGAGAGCGGACAGCTCGCCGGGGTGAGTGGTTTCAGCCAAACGCTCAGAAGGTCGTTCTCGGCTCTATCCACCCGGCGGTCGCACGAGTAGCCTCGGTGTCGTCGACACATGGGAGGTCACCGTGCTGGATCAGGCTCAGATCGATCGACTCAGGCGGATCGATACCCGGGGATACCCCGTGCTGTCGGTCTATGTGAACCTCCTGCCGGGTCCCGAATCCCTGCGCAATCTTCCCGCCCGGATCAAGGATCTTCTCGCACAAGTCGAGGTGGCTTCCGTATCCCTCCCGCGGTCACAGCGCCTCTCGATTCGAGATGACGTCCGGGCGCTCTCGCGCGACGTCGGGCGGTTCGGCACAGAACTTGGCCATGGCGTTGCCGTCTTCCGCTCGTCCGGAGCGGAGATCGACGAGCAATTAGCGCTTCCCGGACCAGTGAGAGACCGGGCCATCGTCGATGATGCTCCGTACCTCCGGCCCCTCGAAGCAATGATCGAGCACTATCAGAGCTACTGCGTGGCGGTCATCGGGCGGCGTCTCGGATCCATCTTCCTGTTCTCCATGGACCACCTCGAGACCTGGGAGGAGATGCGCGACGAGGAGGTCCGCAAGGCCAACTACGGCGGGTTCTCCGGATACGAAGAGCAGCGCGTCCGTGCAAGATCCGACGAGATGACGGCTCGACACTACCGGCATGTCGCTGAGCGATTGACGGAGTTGCTACGAACCGATGGCGGGTTCGACCTCCTCATTGTCGGAGGCTCCGATTCCCATGTTGCAGGTCTCCTCGGGGCCCTTCCTCGCGACGTTGCCGCGCTCTCGGCCGGCACGTTCACGATCGACCCTGGAACGATGACGCCGTCGACGGTGCTCGATCATGCACGCCGGGTTGCAGCCGAGTGGGAAGTACGCGAAGAACGCCGGCTCGTCGCCGATCTTTTCGATGCTGCAGCATCCGGGCGGTCCGCAATCCTCGGCCTTGAGGAGGCATGCGCAGCGGTCAACCGAAGCGCTGTGGAGGTGCTCTACGTCCAAGCAGAGAGCACCACTCCTGGCTCGGTCTGCACGAGTTGCGGCCGCGTGACCTGCGAGGCCGGATCGGCGTGCTCGACCTGTGGCGGAGTCCTCCGTCCTCTCCCCGACGTCGTTGATCGCTTGAGCGAGTCGGTTCGCAGCGCCGGTGGCCGGGTGCGTCACATTTTGAATGGGGGGCCGCTGGCAGAGGTCGAAGCCGGCGCTCTGCTGCGATATGCGGACCCGATGGTCGATCCGACCTGACCTGGGGTACCGTTACCGTCCCATTGAAGGAGGGACCGTGCCACGGATCGTCGCTGTGGTTCTCGCGAGTGACCCCGGAGAAGGCTTCGCCGGGTCGAAGTATCTGAGCGACGTCGATGGCATCAAGCTGATCGACCGGTCGCTTGCAGACGCGTCCGTATGGCCGGTGGATGAAGTCGTCGTTGTGCTCGGCCCCGATGCCGAGAACGTCGCTTCCACGCTTGGCTCCTGGGACGTCACCATCGTCATCGACCCAGAGTGGGAAGAGGGATCGGCCGCTTCGCTACGCGTTGGCCTCGATGTTGTGATGCGTGGTCCCGCAACGGAGTTCGTCGTCATAGCGTTCGCCGATCAGCCCGGAGTCTCTGCGAGTGACGTCTCCGCCCTTGTGGAAGCGGCCGAAGACGTTTCGGCGGTCGTTCCGAAGTACCGGTACCGACGCGGATTCCCGATCGTGCTCGCTAGAGAGTCGTGGGAACACCTACTCGGTTTGGAGGGCGACGTTGATCTTCTGGGTCTCCTCGAAAGTCATCCTGATGGCGTTACCGAGGTGTGGTTCGATCACCTCGAGACTCCACGGATACTGAGCCCGGA
>CAZWDQ010000031.1:12535-20553 GCA_964632475.1 uncultured Acidimicrobiaceae bacterium | reverse complement strand
CGTCGGGCTGGCCGGATTTGAACCGGCGACCTCTTGACCCCCAGTCAAGCGCGCTGCCATGCTGCGCCACAGCCCGGACACCGACATCCTACCGTTGGCCTCGGCGAAGCCTCCGGTGGAGAGTTCCCTATTCCTCGATCTCGAACTCTTCCACGGCAACGACCGCCGCGTCGGGGATTCCGTCACCATCGAGATCCACGGCCACGACATCTGCCACGGCTGCCTCGACGTGGTCAAGCACACCATCACCATCGAGATCGATGCCAGCGGCTTCGACCACGACCGTCTCGGAGACGTCGGGGAGACCATCGCCGGTCGTGTCGTAGGCAACGGTCGTCGTCTCTGTGACTTCGATCGTGTCCGGCGTCCCGTCACCGTTGAGGTCCATGACGACCTGCTCGGTGACGACTCGTGTGCCCATATCGGGGACACCGTCGCCATCCACGTCGACCGCCGTCTCAACGATCTTGGTGGTTTCAACGATGTCAGGGATTCCGTCGCCGTCGACATCGATCTCGCGAATCTGAGTGCTGGTAATGGCGACTCCGTCGGCGATGCCGTCACCATCGATGTCGATCTCCGATGCCACGACATCTGTCATGACGATTCCGTCATCGGTCACGGCGACGTCCACCTCTTCGACGACATCTTCAATCGTCACTTCGTCTGTGGTCGTCTCGGCCGTGCCATCGAACGTGGATTCCATCATGCCACCTCTGTATCGCGAAGTGAGAATCGTACCGTGCTGCCGGCGAGTAGGCCTTCGATGGTCGGTCATCCGAGGCGCCGAGCCGATAGGCTGCCCTGGTGCTCAACGGAACAGAATCCGCTACGACGCGGGGCATGATCCTTCATGGCTGAGTCCCCCGACTGGTTCATCCTGATCATGGGCCTTCTTGGTGGTCTGGCGGTGTTCCTGCTCGGAATGGATCGCACCATCAGCGGATTCAAAGGCATCGCCGGTAACCGCCTCCGCTGGGTGCTCTCCCATCTCACCGGGAATCGCCTCTACGGCGTCGCAACCGGCGCCGGTATCACGGCCGTCATCCAGTCCTCCAGCGTCACAACCGTGATCCTTGTGGGCCTCATCTCCGCCGAGGCGATGTCTCTAGCTCAGGCGATTCCTGTGATCTTTGGTGCGAACATCGGTTCAACCGTCACTGCACAGATCATCGCCTTCAACGTAACAAAGTACGCCCTGGGGGTTGTAGCTGTCGGGTACGGAATCGAGTTCTTTGCCCGACGAGAGTCGATCGAGCGCATCGGGAGAACCGTCATGGGTCTCGGCCTCGTGTTCTTCGGGCTGTCACTGATGGCGCAGGCGATGAAGCCACTCCAGGATCATCCGGGGTTCCAGGATGCGATGGCCTCCATCTCGAGCGTATGGATCGGGATCGCTCTTGGTGCTCTCTTCACTGCCCTCATTCAGTCCTCGGCGGCAACGATGGCGATCGTGATATCCCTCGCGGCGCAGGGTCTGATCACTCTCGATCTCGCAATCGCCCTCGTCCTCGGGGCCAACATCGGTACGTCGATCACTGCACAGCTAGCCGCCATTGGCAAGCCTCCAGAAGCGAGGCGAGCAGCGTTCGTTCACACCTTGTTCAACGTCATAGGTGCCCTGATATGGGTTCCATTCATCAACATGCTCGCAGACGTCGCTATCCGTCTGTCGCCCGAAAACGATGTAGCCCGGCAGGTGGCATGGGCACACACGGTCTTCAACGTGGCGAACGTCTTCATCTTCATCTGGTTCACCCGCTGGTTCGCTCGCGCTGCTGAACGCGTCATCAAAGACCGTCCAGAGGAGCCGTCATATGTGATAGAAGCCCGATACCTGAGTCCGGAGCTACTCGGGACGCCTTCTCTCGCTCTCGATCGGGCTCGCATGGAGATCGCCCGGATGGGGACACGGGTTCGCGACATGGTGGTAGAGGGCGTACCGGCAGCAGTCTCCGGCACAGAGGCTGACCTCGCATTCGTGGCAGCCGCCGACGACGAGGTCGATCAACTCGATGCCCACATCGTTGCCTACCTCGGAAGAATCTCAGAAGGCGAGATCACTCGTGAGCAGACCAAGGAACTGCTTGGTCTCCTGGAGGCAGCCAGCGATATCGAGGCAATCGGCGATGCCGTCTCCAAGAGTCTCGTCGCGGACGGTCGCCGACGACTTGACATGGGCCTCGTGATCTCACCCTCGACGGTTGTCATCATCAACCACCTTGCTGCCGAAGTCACCACCGCGGTCGACATCGCCGTGGGGGCCATTGGCAAAGGGAGCCCCGAGGCGGCTCGTCGGGCTATCAACATGAAGCCTGAGATCACCGCGAGATCTGCCGAAGCCATCGAACACCAACTCGAGCGGCTCACGGCCGATGAGCCGGGGCGGGTTGAGGCCTATCGAATCGAGTCCGACATTGTCGAAGACCTCAAGCGCATCTACTACTACGCGAAACGTGCCGCCCGGGTCGGTGTCCCGGAAGAACGGCCGACCGGGTCTTCCGAGTAGTCCGGATCAACCGGTGGCCCATCCGATGAGGACACCGACTCCCTGGACAAGCCTCCACCCGAGATAGAGGGCCGTGACGCCAATCAAGAGCATGAAGCCGATCGGCCAGCGCGGCCGTTCAGCGTCCTCGTCCCGATCTTCCTGGCTCCGGTCTTCGATCATACCGGCGGGATACCGTGGCGCCGTTCCGAGAAGCTCCGGTCTTTTCGCGCCGCGTATCGCAACCGGGCGATGATCTCCCTGCGGAGCTCCTCGGGCTGGATGACCGCATCGACAACGTTCTCCGACGCCAGTCTGAGAAGATCGACATCGGCCGAATACTCGGCACGGCGTGCTTCAACGAACGCCTCCCGCTCATCTGCAGGCAGCGACTCGATCTTGTTGAAGTACACGGCGTTGATCTCGGCCTCGGGCCCCATCACGGCGATCTCCGCCGTTGGAAGCGCCAGGGTCGCGTCAGGCCGGAACCCGGGCCCAGAGAATGCGTAGAGGCCGGCCCCGTATGCCTTGCGCACGATAATCGAGATCCTCGGCACTGTGGCCTCTGCGATGGCTGTGAGCATCTTCGCCCCGGCGCGAATGATTCCCTCCCGCTCGACCTTCGTGCCGATCATGAACCCCGGGACATCGGCGAAGAAGAGGAGTGGAATGTTCATCGCGTCACAAAGCCACATGAACCGGGCGGCTTTGTCGGCAGAATCGACGAAGAGAACACCACCGAGGTGACTCGGCTGCGACGCAACGATCCCCACAGGCTTGCCGTCCAGCAATGCGAACGCTGTGATCAACTCCGGAGCGAAGAGCTCCTTGATCTGGAAAAGCGAACCAGCGTCGACGATCCCTCTCAGGAGGTCGAGCATGTCGTAGCTGGCTTTCGGGTCCTCGGGGAGCACCTCGGCCGGGCGATAACCGTCCTCCGGGGCGTCGGGCGCGTAGGCGGGTGGCAGCACCCCGGTGTGGTCGGCGACATAGCTGAAGTACTGCTGGGCCCAGGAGATCGCTTCTTCGTCGCTCGACACGAGAGCATCTCCGCAACCCGAGGTCTCGCAGTGCATCCGTGCACCGCCCATGGCCTCGAGCGTCGTGTCCTCACCGATGACCATTTGCGCCATGCGTGGGGAGCCCAGGTACATGGACGCTCGGCCCTCGACCATGACGACCACGTCGCAGAACGAGGGGATGTAGGCACCACCGGCAGCAGACGGACCGAAGAGACAACAGACCTGAGGCACACGGCCCGATAGGCGGATCTGGTTGTAGAAGATCTTCCCTGCGCCGCGTCGTCCAGGGAAGAGGTCGACCTGATCGGTGATTCGCGCACCCGCCGAGTCCACGAGGAAGAAGACCGGGAGAAGCTCGTCGTAGGCCGCCTCGAGGGCTCGAATGATCTTCTCGACGGTGAGACGGCCCCAACTTCCGGCCTTGACCGTCGGGTCGTTCGCAATGACCATGATCGGCCGTCCGTCGATGGTGCCTCGGCCGGTGACGACGGCATCAGCGCCGTGGCCTTCTGTCGCTGCGTTGGCAAGGAGGCCGTCCTCGACGAAGGACCCCGGATCGCACAGGAGATCGACCCTGTCTCGGACGAACAGCTTCCCCCGCTCCTTCAGGACTTCGTGGTACTTCTCGGGGCCCCCGGTTGCCGCTCGATCCGTTTCTGCATGGAATCGATCGCTCAGGGATCCCGTCACGTCTCGCTCCTCTGGCGTTTCCGGACGATGACTCGCACCGGCGTTCCGGTGAAGTCGTAGGTCTCACGGATTCGACGCTCAACGAATCGGAGGTAGTCGGGCCCCAGTTCTCCACCGCGTACGAACAGGACGAAAGTCGGTGGATCTGTCTCGGCCTGGACGGCGTAGAGGATGTGGGGGCGCTTGTTCTTGCGAACCGGGGGCGGATGAGCCTCCTGCAACGTCCTGATCAGTCGATTGAGCTCCGGTGTTGGCGCGCGACGGCGCCGGTTCTCGAGCACCGACCGCACCGCAGCGGGGAGCCGCACGAGGCGCGAACCGGTCTCCGCCGATACGCGAAGAATCGGGGCCCAGTCGATGAACGCGAGGCGATCAGCGACGGAATCCTCCGTGTGAAGCCGCTCTTCCTCATCGCGGATATCCCATTTGTTGAGCACCAGGATGATCCCGACACCCGCACTCACGATCTCCTCGGCGAGCCGCTGTTCCTGGTGGGTCGCTCCCCGTGTGCCGTCGATCATCAAGAGGGCCACGTCGGCCTGGTTCAGAACACCCCTGGCCCTCATCACGGCGTACTTCTCGACGTCGTCGGTGATCTTGGTCCTGCGCTTGATGCCTGCGGTGTCGATCACCTCGAATGGCTCGCCGTCGAGTTCGACGATCAAGTTGATCGGATCGCGTGTCGTTCCCGGAACATCCGAGACCAGCACCCGATCCTCACCCGCGAGACGGTTCAGAAGTGTCGACTTACCAACGTTCGGCCGTCCGATGATCGCGAGGCTGGCGATGACGTTATCCGCGGCTGCCTCTCCGAGGTCCGGGAGCGCGTCGATGAGACGGTCGAGAAGCTCGCCCGTATTGCGTCCGTGCAGAGCAGAAATCGGCATGGGTTCACCGAGGCCAAGCGACCAGAGATGAGCTAGATCGAGTTCGATGGTGGGACCGTCCACCTTGTTCGCGACAAACAGATACGGAACGCCGCTTCGCTGCAGGATTCGAGCGACACCAACGTCGTCGTCCGTGATGTCCGCTGTGCCGTCGGTCACGAACACGACGAGATCTGCGCCACCGACGGCGATCTCGGCCTGCTCGCGGATGTCGGCGGTCAGTTGCTCACCCGGTCTGACTTCCCACCCGCCCGTGTCCACGACGGTGAAGTCACGGCCGCTCCAGTCGGCATTGAACTCCCTGCGGTCGCGGGTGACCCCGGCCTGTTCGTCGACGACGGCGGCCTTGTACCGCACAATGCGGTTCACGAGCGTCGACTTGCCGACGTTCGGGCGACCAAGGATTACGACGACGGGGAGTCGACTCATGCCGCTGCTCCTTCGATGAGTCCCCAGCCGGTTGCCGGGGTGACGGTGATTGGGACAGGAGATGCACTCCGAAGTTCCTCGAGCGACGTGTCGTCGAGGAAGACGTCCCCGGAGAGGGCGACATCCGGGAGAAGATAGTGGGCCACAGGCGCGATGTCTCGTTCGATGGCATGCTTCAGGTCGGATCCGACCATCAGACCGGCAACGGCAGTGTTTCCTCCGAAGAAGCGGTTCTCAACCTCAACAAGCCGGAGGGAGCGACCGCTGAGTCGCTCGAGTTGTGGCAGCAAGGGTGCAAGCGCCGCCGCACCATACGCTCCAGTGAGGATGCCGACAGGACCTGCGACGGCTGCCGGGTCAGAGCCGGTGTGGCGTGGTGCGCGATATCCCTCGCTCGGAGCGGAAGGGATCGTTCGCCACTCGCCTGTGACGAGCGGCGAGGAAGCTGCTCCCCCACTCGTGAGCGCTGTGACCTCATCGGTGAATGTGCGGACCATGCCGATTCCATTCTCGTGCTGCGGAAAGTCCTCGTACGAGTTCCTGGATGGGACCTCGCGGCCGGCAACCATGTAGAGCTCATCGGATGCGAAGAACATCCTCCGCCCGAGCCGGCGCATCGACTCATCTTGCCAGAAGTGGATGGTATCGAGATCCGCGCCGGCTTCGGTGCTGGTGTGAACGCGGAGGTTCTCCTCAGTGTTGTATCGGGACAGGCCGAGGGGGACGATCCCAACCGACGCCAGGCCCGGATAGCGAGCGAGGATCTCTGCCGCCGTTCGATCGAGCGTGGCACCGTCGTTGATGCCGGGACACAGAACGATCTGACCGTGAACAGTGATCCCACTGTCGAGGAGCGCCCTGAGCCAACGCAGTGACGTTGCTCCGCGAGGGTTGCGGAGCATCCGTGTTCGTACTTCGGGGTCGGTCGCGTGGATCGAGACGTAGAGGGGGCCGAGACGCTCTTCGACGACGCGAGCAAGGTCCAGTTCGGTGAAACGGGTCAGCGTCGTGAAATTCCCGTAGAGGAATGAGAGGCGATAGTCGTCGTCCTTGAGATAGAGCGACTCACGCATCCCGGGAGGGAGCTGGTAGATGAAACAGAATTCGCAGTGGTTGTCGCACGTCTGGACGCGATCGAAGATCGATGAGGAGAGCCTGATCCCGAGGGGCTCACCGGCGATCTTGTCGAGACGAATCGTCCGATCCCCGGCCTCTCCCCTGATCGTCACCTCGGGATCGGCATCATCGATGAGCTGTTGGTATTCAATGACGTCGGAGGGGACAATGCCGTTGACCGCGACCACCTCATCACCGATCGACATCCCCGCCTCAGCGGCCGGGCTGTCGCCAACGATCTCGATCACAGTGGGATTGGACATCGCCGCCGATGGTACCCGTGCGATCTCCAGACCCGACGCCCTCTATGCTCGCTCGCATGAGTCCCCAGGTACTGCTTGCCGAGCCTCGCGGCTTCTGCGCCGGCGTTGAGATGGCGATCAAGGCCTTGACGTGGATGGTCCAGACCTTCGAGCCTCCCGTCTACTGCTATCACGAGATCGTTCACAACGCTGCCGTCGTGGACGCATTCGAGCGTGCCGGCGTCGTGTTCGTGGACGATGTTGCCGACGTTCCTATCGGCCGACCAATCATGCTTTCCGCTCACGGTTCAGCCCCCGATGTGGTCGCAGCGGCTGACTATCGAGCAGCCGTAATGATCGATGCCGTGTGTCCTCTCGTCACGAAGGTGCATCACGAAATGCGTCGCATGTCCGATCGCGGCTACGACATCATCTACGTCGGTCACGAAGGGCACGACGAGGCGATCGGGGCGATTGCCGAAGCCCCGCGCGCTGCCACGCTGATCGATCCCGTCAACGGACTCGGCACATTCGATCCAAGCGACCCCGCGAAGGTGGCGCTTCTCGCACAGACAACGCTCGGGTTGTACGAGTGGGAGGGCGTTCTCGCCGATGCCGACGACCGCTTTCCCGGGCTCGAAACGGCCAGGAAGAGCGACCTCTGCTACGCGACCACGAACAGGCAAACGGCGATCTTGCGCCTTGCGGAATCGGCTTCTGTCATCCTCGTCGTCGGCTCCGAGAATTCGTCCAACACGCAGGCCCTCGTCAGGGTCGCCAGGATGGCCGGTGTCCGCGCATATCGGGTTGACGGTCCCCAAGATGTTGATCCCTCGTGGTTCGACGGCGATGACCGGGTTGGCGTGACGGCAGGCGCATCAGCTCCGGATCAACGCGTCCGGGCGGTCATCGATGCTGTCGCACCCGGCGGTGCCGTCGAAATCGTTCGCGTGACCGACGAGGATGAGTACTTCCCTCTTCCCCCGAACCTCCGTACCTTCGTCAAGACTGTGCAGGCGCTCGTAGAGGGAGCGTTCGCATCCCCGAATCCCGGCGCCCACGGTCCAATCGAGGACGACCGCGGCTGGGATGCGAGTGAGGCCCTTGCACTGTTGGGGGTCTGAGGGAAGAGAGACACGAGACA
>CAZWDQ010000031.1:0-12435 GCA_964632475.1 uncultured Acidimicrobiaceae bacterium | reverse complement strand
CATCTCACATCTCACATCTCACGTCTCGAGTCTTGCCACCAGTTCCAGCACCTGTTGGACCACTTCGTCGATGCTCAGATCACTCGTGTCGATGATCGCTGCGTCGTCCGCAGGGCGCAGCGGCGAGGCTTTGCGACTCGAATCGGCGTGATCTCTGGCGGCCAATTCCGCGGCGATCTGATCTGTCGACTTCTCTGCGGCTTCCGCATCTCCGGATCGGCGTGCAGCCCGGATGTCTGGTCGTGCCGTCAAGTAGACCTTCACGGGCGCATCAGGGAAGACAGCGGTTCCGATGTCACGCCCTTCAACGACCGCTGAGCCACCCCTCTCCACGACCCACGCCCGTTGGAGCGCGACGATACGGGAGCGAACCTCTCGATGCGCGGCGACCACACTCGAAGCCTTGGTCACCTCGTCGCTGCGCAGATCCTCGGTGACGTCCACACCGTCGATGCTGACGACTCCTTCGACGATCCGTATGTCCACGTCATCGAGAGAGGCAAGGACAGCGACCGGATCATCGAGAGGAGCTCCGCTTCGGAGCGCTGTGAGACCGGCCGCCCGATATGTGGAACCGGTGTCGAGATGCGGGAGACCGACAGCGGCTGCGACCCGGCCTGCCACCGTGGATTTGCCGACACCTCCCGGCCCGTCTACTGCGATGACCACACTGCCTCCAGAGTCTCATAGAACGACGGCCAGGATACGTTCGCTGCGGACGCCCCGAGAACTATCACAGGTCCACCGGCTGCGGTCGCCGCAACGGCAGCTGCCATCGCGATCCGATGATCACCGGAGGAGTTGACGGTGCCACCGTCGAGGAAGCCGGTGCCGATGACGGCGAACCCATCTTCGGTCGGTTCTGCTCCACCACCGAGTGCACGGATCATCGCTGTCGTACTCGCGATGCGATCGCTCTCCTTCGCCCTCAGCTCTGATGCTTCGCGAACGACCGTTGTGCCGTCGGCGTAGGCGGCGAGGACGGCGACAAGGGGAAGCTCGTCGATGGCGGCTGCCACCGTATCCCCGAAGACTTCGACGGCCTGCAATTCGCCCCCTGTCACGGCCACCGTTCCAACGACGTCCCCATGGATCGATCCCGTCACCTCGCCGTGGATCGTGGCTCCCATCGCCTCGAGGATGGTCAGAAATCCAAGACGCCCCGGATTGAGCGAGATGCCGGGGGTGACGACATGAGCGCCATCCATGAGTGCTGCACTCGCCCACAGGTATGCGGCGCTCGATGGATCACCGGGGATGTCGTAACGGGCGCCCGGTATGCGGCCGGGTGAAATCAGCATCTTCGTGCCTTCGCCGACCGTACCGAGACCGAAGGCTTCGAGCCACCGTTCCGTGTGATCGCGGTATCCGGCCGGACTGTCGATCGTTGACAGCCCATCTGCCTGTATGGCCGCGAGCTCGAACGCGGTTCGCACTTGGGCCGAAGCGACGTCGATGCGCACGTCGGCGCCGTGGAGCGATCCGTTGCCGGTCGTGATGGGGGCCGTGCCGTTCGTCTCCGTCGTGATCTCGACGCCGAGGGCGCCGAGAGGTGCGACGAGACGATTCATCGGGCGGGAGCGCAGGGAGTCATCACCTGTCAGCGTTATCCGGAACGGGGCGCCTGCGAGACTGCCGGAGAGCAGACGCATCGCCGTGCCGGAGTTGCCGCAGTCGATGGGTCCGTCGGGTTCCTCGAGTCGTCTTGGCGGCGAGAATCGATCCCCCGACCGCTGCATGCCGAGCCTTCCCAGGGCGGTGGCCGTCGAAGCGATGTCCTGACCCGGGGCGAGGCCGGTGATCTCGCTGTCGGCGTCCGCGAGCGAGGCGAATACCAGCGAACGGTGGGACAGCGACTTGTCTCCTGGGACCTTGACGCCCGTTCGGAACACTCGTCCGGCGGGTTCAACCTTCCTGACATCATCCATCGACTGCCCCCACCCCAGCCTGGTAAAGGGCCCGGACTTCTTCGATTGTCAACGGCCGACATTCCCCCGGGGAAAGCGATGTGTCTCGCAGCGGCCCGATCGAGGTTCGGACGAGCCGCTGGACGGGGTGGCCGATGGCATCGAACATCCGCCGCACGATTCGCTTCCGCCCTTCTCCCATGGTCACCTCGACAAGCGATGTGTCGCTGGACCGGTCGACGATGCGGGCCGCTACAGCGGCGGCGCGGCCGTCGTCGAGATCCACTCCATTCATCAGTCGGCGGATCGTCATTGATTCCACCACACCGCTGACGAGCACGACATATGTCTTGTGTATGCCGAACCTCGGATGAGTGATCCTGAGTGTGAGGTCTCCGTCGTTGGTGAGAACCATGAGACCCTCCGAGTCGGCATCGAGGCGCCCTGCCGGATAGACCCGTGGACCTTCCGGGACCAGTTCGACGATCGTCGG
Organism: uncultured Acidimicrobiaceae bacterium; assembly: GCA_964632475.1. Lineage (GTDB taxonomy): Bacteria > Actinomycetota > Acidimicrobiia > Spongiisociales > UBA5794 > JAHEEL01. Next base: position 10,035 of record CAZWDQ010000031.1, on the reverse strand, counting down.
CCTGCCTTGTGGATCGTCCGCGGTACTCACCGTCCCTACTGGCTTGTAGACGGCGTAGTAGGCGAGGTCCGGGGCGATCGGCAGCGGCACGCCGTCGATCTCAACGCGAGCGATTGCCGGATCGACCTTCTGACCGAGATGTGCAGGCTCACCGTCGACGGTGACTCGACCCTTCGCTACCAGTATCTCGGCATGGCGCCGCGAGACGTACCCGGAGCGACCGATCAGCTTCTGGAGTCGTTCGATGATCCCTCCGGTCGGAAGGGCCGCTCAAGTGTCTCAACGATCTCGGCTGGTGGGACGTGATCGGCGAGCGGCGGAAGGTCCTGCGGGTCGTTGACCCCGAGCTTCTCGAGGAACAGGTCGGTCGTGCCGTAGAGGATCGCCTGACCGGGACCGGGAGCGGTGCCGACTTCCTGTACAAGACCCCTGCGTTCAAGCGTGTGGAGCGCTCGTTCCGAGTCGACGCCGCGTACTTCGGCGATCTGTCCGCGTGACACGGGTTGCTTGTATGCGACGACCGCGAGTGTCTCAAGCGCAGCGTTCGAGAGGCGGGTTGCTCGCTCCGATGCTGCGAAGCGTTCTACGTAGGGCAGCATCTCTGGAGCGGTGTACAGGCGCCAGCCTCCTCCAACACGCCGCAGAACGAATCCGCCCTCCCGATCCGTGAACTCGCGCTCAATGTCCTCGAGGGTCGCCTCGACGTCTCCCCGCGGGGCCTCGACCACTTCGGCAAGTTCCTGTGCCGTGATCGGCGTCTCTGCCACGAAAAGGATCGCCTCCAGTGCACTGCGAATCTCCATCAGACGGGTTCCTCTCCACTGAGCAGCGCGTCGATCCGCTCGGCTGCGGCTCCTTCGCTGTATTCGATCATGATCGGCGCTTGCCGATCATCCTGGGAAACACGCAAGATGCCCCACCGGGCGAGTTCGAGGAGTCCGAGGAAGTAGGCGACCACCTCCACCGACCGCGAGCAATGAGCCACCACGGCCTCGAAGTCGGTCTCGATCTCCGCTGCCATGCGATCTTGAAGATCCAGCATCGCTTCCTGCACGGACGGCAGCTCCAGGTCCAGATGATCCACGTCGACCGTGTCATCCTCGTCGGCGAACACACGCTCTGCGATGGCCGCCAATCCCGCCGCATCGACGGGTAGGACGAACGACGGTGGCGGCGGCGTCACATCCTCCATCCCGACGGATCGAGCGACGAAACGCTCGTTCGCCGCAATCCGGTGGGCGAAGACAGCAGCAACGTCCTTGAATGTCAGATTCATGAGGAGGCGCGACAGCAAACGGTCTCGTTCCTCCGCGAGGGCGAGCTCGTCGTCCAGATCGATCTCACGGTCATCGGGAAGGAGATGCCGGGCCTTCAATTGGATGAGGGTCGATGCGATCAGCAGGAACTCGCTCGTAACCGCGAGGTCCATCTCACTCATCACATCGAGGTACCCGACGTACTCGCCGACGAGGTCGGAGAGACTCAAATCCGTGATCTCGACCTGGTGGGAGGTGATCAGCTGCAGCAGCAGATCCAGCGGTCCTTCGAAGACCCGTGTCTTGACCTCATACGCCATGGTTGCAGATGGTATCGCTTCGAGGGGACCAGAACGAGGAACCGTGGCTAGCCGTCGGCATCGATCAGCACCTTCCACCGAACCGGATCCATGCCCGATGGCGCAGGACCCGGGTGGTACCGGGAGAATGTCACGGCAAGGGGCCCGCACCCCGCCTCTTCAAGAGCCAGGGCGCCGCGTTCTCCGTGGTCACGGTACGTGTGCATGCGGCGTGTCATCGGCATGCCGGCGGCGTCGAGCACCGTGGCGATCGATCGGGACACGGCACCGATGTTCGCCTCCGTCTTGCCGAAGTCGTGAACGAGGGCTGCCTCGATCGCTCCGCTGTCGTCAGGAAGGACTGCCGACACACGCCGAGCGACGTCGACGGCGTGCCGTTGATCTGGAGCGCTCTGGAACCAGAACAGCTCGGCACATTGGCCATGGAGGTGTTCGTGGACGAAACGCTGATCGTCGGGGCCTGGAGCCGCAGCGCCGACATGCCCGAGGAATCGCCCGACGAGGTGGCCGACCTGGTCGAGGCGGTCGGTCACGAGGCTGCTTGCTTGCACCCAATGCAACGCCGAACTGCCGGGAGGTATCCGATGCGATCCGCGCCGATCTGCGTGCCGCACGTCTCGCAGATCCCGTAGCTGCCGTCTTCGATCTTGGCGAGGGCAACGTTCGCACGGTCGAGTCGGCTCTTGAGCGATTCGGCGAGCCGGAGCATCTCGGTCCGTTCCGCGGTGACGGCGCCGGCATCCGCAAATGCATCGCCGTAGTCAACGGTGCCGTTGAGTTGTCCAGATGGGTCAGCCCCAATGTCCTCGAGCTGGCGGAGAACCTTCTCGCGTTCCTCGAGCAGGAGCGCTTCGGCAGCAGCGGTGTCGATCGTCTCTGTCATCGAAGAACTCTTCCTTCTCTTTGTGTCTACCGGGCGCGTGGGTGCGCCGTAACGTACACCTCGTAGAGATGTTCGGGGGACACGAGCGTGTACACCTGTGTGGTGCTGATACTAGCGTGACCGAGCATTTCCTGGACGGTTCTCAGGTCCGCTCCCCCCTCCACCATGTGTGTTGCCGCGGAATGGCGCAGGACGTGGGGAGAGAGTTCGCCGCTTTCGATGCCGGCGCGGCGCCCGTTTCGTTTCACGATGTCCCACATCCCTTGTCGCGTGAGCGACGTTCCCCTGGCGTTGACGAACAGGACGTCGCTCCGTTCGGTTTCACTGAGCAGCTCGACACGGATCGGGAGATACCGTTCGATCGCAACCTTCGCAAAACTCCCGAGGGGAATCAGGCGCTGTTTATCACCCTTACCTGTCACGATCACCGTTCCGGATTGGAGATCGAGGTCGGTGAGGCCCACGGTGGTCGCCTCCGTGACTCGCGCCCCCGTCGCATAGAGAAATTCGAGGATCGCCACGTCCCGGACACCAAGCGGAGTCGTGCGGTTCGGCGCTTCGAGCAGGTCCTCGATCTGACCGATCGTGAGCGCCCTGGGAAGGGTCTGTCCTCGCCGGGGAGCGTCCACCAGCAAGGTCGGGTCCTCCGTAGTGTGCCCTTCGACGACGAGGAACCGGTGGTATCCGCGTACGGCGGCGAGCTTGCGGGCTCGTGTCGATCGCGCAAGCCCACGGTGGCTGAGCTCCGCAACGAAGCCACCGACATCACCGGACGCTCCGACCGAATCGAGGAATTCGAAATAGTCGCGCAGGTCTCGTCGGTAGGCGGTGGCGGTGTTCACCGAGAGTCCTCGTTCCGACCGCAGGGATCCCAGGTACTCCTCGGCATCTGCTGGCAAGGGCCTCATCGCCCCGCGACCAGCAGCAATCCTGCCACCGTCTTGGCGTCGGTGATCACGCCCGCGTGAACCCGGGCGACCGCGTCACCGAGCGTCATCCTGACGAGCTGTGCGTGATGCTCTTCGGCCCCAACTGGTCGAGGAGGTACCGCCTCAAGATCGGTTGCGAGGTAGATCGTGATGCATTCGTCGCTGAATCCGGGAGTGGTGATGAGATCGATCAAGTGGACGAGGCGCCCGGGTGAGTATCCGATCTCTTCCTCAAGCTCACGTTCGGCGGTGTTCCTCCGGTCCTCCCCCGGAATGTCCAGTTTCCCTGCCGGAATCTCCAGGAGCTGCCTGCCTAGCGGGGCCCTGTATTGTTCGATCAAGATCACGTCGTCACCGATGATCGGGACAGCCGCGACGGCCCCGGGATGGGCGACGATCACTCGCTTGATCGGGGTGCCATCTGGTGTCGTGACCGTGGCTCGGTCAAGTCTGAGGAAGGCCTCTTCAGCGATCGTTCGCGACCCGAGTGTCCGGAAGTCGCTCATCTCATCGCTTCGAGACGACCGACGGCTCTGACACCGAAGGCTCCGAGGTTACCTGCGCCTTCCGGTGCTCCAGAGCAGCAGCAACGAACCCCAAGAACAGCGGATGCGGGTCGTCGGGTCGCGACTTGAACTCCGGATGGAACTGGGACGCTATGAAGTATGGATGGGACGGCAACTCGATGATCTCGACGAGGCGATCGTCGGGAGACACACCCGAGAAGACCAGTCCCGCTGCTTCGAGATCGCTGCGGTACCGGTTGTTCACTTCCCAACGGTGACGATGCCTCTCGTAGATGACCGGCTCACCGTAGAGCTCCTCGGTCAGTGTGCCCGGGGTCAGTTTTGCCGGGTAGATACCGAGACGCATCGTTCCCCCGAGGTCTTCGACGTCTGCCTGATCCTCCATCAGATCGATCACGGGGTGCCTGCTCGTAGGATCGAATTCCGTGCTCTGGGCCGCGCTGAGGCCGAGCACGTTCCGGGAGTATTCGATGACGGCGCACTGGAGGCCGAGGCAGAGACCGAGGAACGGCACACCATGCTCGCGGGAATGCCGGATCGCTTCGATCTTCCCTTCGATACCGCGAATCCCGAAGCCTCCCGGGACGAGGATTCCGTCGAGGCCGTCGAGGTGGGTTGAGGCAAGGAGACCGTCGACCTCCTCTGCCGGTATCCAACGGATCTGGGCTTCAGCGCCGGCCGCCGCGGCGGCGTGACGGAGCGACTCCACAACGGAGAGATACGCATCGGGGAGCTCGACGTATTTGCCGACGAGGCCGATGGTCACCGGTTCGCGTGCGCTCTCCATCCGATCCACCATGGCTCGCCATGCCTCGAGGTCCGGGGCTTCGGTCTCGAGCCCGAGTTCGCGGCAGACCACCGTGTCAAGACCCGCCTCGTTGAGAGCCAGCGGCACGCCGTAGATATTGGACACGTCGACCACGCTGATCACCGCATCGGGTTCAACGTCACAGAACAGGCTTATCTTGCGTCGCGCCGGATCTTCGATGGGCCGGTCGGATCGAACGACGATCACCTCGGGGAGGATGCCCCGCGAGCGCAGCTCCGCGACGCTGTGCTGGGTTGGCTTCGTCTTCAATTCGTCACTCGTCGCTAGGTAGGGAACCAACGTCACGTGGATGTAGCACGTGTTCGCTGGCCCGACGTCCTTGCGAATCTGTCGGATCGCCTCCAGGAATGGAAGACTCTCGATGTCACCAACGGTTCCGCCGACCTCGGTGATGACAACGTCGACGTCATCGTTCTGGCCCAGTTTGCGGATGCGTGACTTGATCTCGTTGGTGATGTGGGGAATCACCTGCACAGTGGCTCCGAGGTAGTCACCCCTGCGCTCTTTGCGGATCACCGACTGGTAGATGGAGCCCGTCGTGACGTTGGAGTCCCGACGAAGGTGAACACCCGTGTAGCGTTCGTAGTGGCCGAGATCGAGATCGGTTTCGCCACCGTCATCAGTGACGAAGACCTCGCCATGCTCGAACGGGTTCATCGTGCCGGGATCGACGTTGATGTAGGGATCTAACTTCTGCAGGGTCACGCGAAGCCCGCGAGCTTCGAGAAGCCTACCGAGTGATGCGGAAGTTATCCCCTTGCCCAGACTTGAGGTCACCCCACCGGTGACAAATACGTGCTTGGTCACGCTGCGCTCCACCTCGGAAGGCCGCATCATACCGGACGCGTCCACCTGAGCGCGACACCGACTTTCACGAAGCAGCGGCAATCGTCAGCAGCTCTGCGGCGTGTTCACGGCCTCGTTCACTATCGGGGAGCCCTGCAAGCATCCTGGACAGCTCTTCGAGCCGCTCCTCGCCTTGCAGCACTGAGACTGTTGCCGTGTTCCCGTCCCTGCGGACGACAAAATGCGTCTCGGCGTATGCAGCAACCTGCGGCAGGTGTGTGACACAGAAGACCTGTCGCCCGTCGGCCAGATCCTTCAGCTTCGCACCCATCGCCAGCGCCGTCGCTCCTCCGGTTCCGGCATCGATCTCGTCGAACGCGATGATCGAGGCGTCTGACGCTCCCGATGCGAGCCTCAATGCCAGGATCAGCCGGCTCAGCTCCCCGCCTGATGCGATCCTGCCGACCGGACCGGGGACGAGAGCGCCGTCCGAGGCGAACTCGAGAACGACCTGGTCGGCTCCGTCAGGTCCGGGATCTCGATCCTTGATCTGGAAGCCGACGTACGGGTCGGAGAATCCAAGATCCTGGAGGTGTCCGATCGCGTCTGCAGAGATCCGCTGTGCTGCTTCTCGCCGTTCCCGGCTCAGCGCGTCCGCTGCTTTCTCTACCTCGTCACGTGCCACCACGAGGAGTCCCGCAATCTCACCAGAACGATCGAGGAGAACTTCGAGTTCTTCCGCCCGGGCCGCTGCTGCTGTCTCGAACGCGAGCACGGCATCCAGATTGTCGCCGTATTTGCGTCTGAGATCGCCGAGGAGGGCAAGGCGCTGCTCCATGCGCTCAAGATCCAAGGGGTCGTGGTCGAGATCGGCGCTCACGAGGGCGATCTCGGCGTTGAACTCGGAGAGCAGTTCATTGAGTTGTCCGCTGAGGTCGGTGAGCGGTTCGAGCGAGGGTGCCGTGCGCGATGCGGTACGGAGTTCACGATCAGCGGTCTCCAGCGCCGCGGATGCTCCGTTCTCCCCCGCCGCGATCTGAACCGCTGCGAGCCGTTCCCGGAGTTCTTCCGAGTTCCGGAGACGTGAGGCCCGATTCGCGAGCTCTTCGTCGTCCCCCCCAGCGAAACCCGCCGCTGCGATCTCGTCTCTCTGGAACCGAACCATGTCGAGCTCCCGTTCGAGGGCACGATGGTCTCCCCCGAGCGCTGCAGCCTGATTCTCGGTGTCCACGAGGATCTGCCATGTGTCTCCGTAGCGAGCGAGGGCTTCTCGCCCGGTCTCACTCATCGCTCCATCGAGGAGGCGCCGAATAGCTCTCGGTTCGCTGAGCAGTGTTCGGTCGTGCTGGCCAACGACATCCAGGACTCCCGACAGCGCTTCTGCAAGATTGCCTGCCGTCGCCATCGCCCCGTCGATCGATGCTCGCGATCGTCGGCTATCCACTCTGCGGCCGAGGATGCGTTCCTCGCTCCCCTGGACGAACCGAGCTTCGACGGTGGTCTCGTCGCCGTTCGGCCCGATCTGATCCTTGCGCGCCTGCTCTCCGCGCAGGAGACGCAGGGCTCCGAGGAGAAGGGTCTTGCCGGTTCCGGTCTCCCCTGTTATCACGACGAGCCCGGGGCCAGGCTCGATGTGCGCGGCCGGAATCAGACCGAGGTTGCCAACGGACAATTCGTCAAGCATGGGCGAGGCCGAATTGATGGCGAACGGCCTGAGGAAACGGATGGGTGTCGAGTGTCATGAACTTCGCCACCTGGGCGCCGCGGGACACGACGACGCTCGCACCGGGTTCGACCGTCGCGATCTCTCTTCCGTCCACGTTCACGCGTGCCGGGCGACCGATCTCGACGGTAACGGAGATCTTCGCATCGGGTGAGACGACGATGCTACGGGAGAGGAGGCTGTGAGGAGCGATCGGCGTGAGGACGAGTGCTTCCACCTCCGGATCGACGACGGGTCCTCCCGCGGAGAGCGAGTACGCCGTTGATCCGACCGGGGTGGCGACGATCATGCCGTCCGTCCGATACTCGGCGAATCGACGACCGTTGATGGCTACATCGATTTCGATGATCCTCTCGCTCACGACTTTCTCGATGACGACGTCATTGAGACCGGTTGCGGTGAAGCCTGGGCCTTCAACGCTCACGGTCATGACGGGATACACGCGGAGCCGCTCCTCTGAGAGTGCCTCGACGAAAGCGTCGATCTCGTTCACCGCGAATTCCGCCAGGTACCCGACACGCCCGACATTGATGCCGGCGATCGGTATCCCTCTGCTCAGGGCCAGACGCCCGGCTCGCAGCACCGTTCCATCCCCGCCGACTCCGATCACGGCTTCGACGTCTTGCGGAAGGGCGTCACCGTTCACGGCTATCGCCTCAACGTCTCGCTTGAGGCACGCGGCGGTCAAGATCCGAGCCGCATCCGTTGCATGCGCCTTCTCTTCGTGGACAACAAGGGCGATTCGTTTCACGACTGACTCTCCTCGAGGACGATCCCCCGTACGGTACCCGCATCGATGGCACGTTCTGCGATCCTGCCGTGGACGAGGAACTCGCGGTTCCCCTCGGTACCTCTGATCGACGACACCACGAGGCCGACGACACCGATTCCGCTCAAGGAGAGAGCCGTGGCCGCCTGCTCGATCGCGATCACGTGTGCCTCCGGATCCCGGACGATGCCACCCTTACCGACGAGTTCCTTCCCGACCTCGAACTGCGGCTTCACGAGTAGAACCCAGTCCGATTGCGCCGAACCGAGGGCGGCCAACTGCGGGGCCACGAGTGCAAGAGAGATGAATGACAGGTCGGCAACGATGAGATCGAACGGTGCACCGAGCGCCGCCGGATCCGCATGCCGAATGTTCGTACGTTCGACAACGACGACACGATCATCGGATCGAACCCGGTTGTGCATCTGTCCGTACCCGACATCCACCGCCACGACTTCGGCCACACCCCGCTGCAGCAGGCAGTCCGAGAAGCCTCCCGTTGATGCACCGACGTCGACCGCTCTTCTGTGAGTGGTTGGAATGTCGAAGACCTCGAGCGCTCCCTCGAGCTTGGCTCCGGCTCGGCTCACGAACTGTGCAGCCGGTCCGTCGACTGACAGCGGGTCACCGGGAGCGACGAGAGTCGACGGCTTCGGAGCAGGATTGCCCCGAACCCGGACAAGGCCAGCATCGATCACCCGCCGTGCCTCAGTACGCGACTCGACGAGTCTGCGTCGCACTAACTCGGTGTCGAGACGTCTTCTGGTCAGGGCCCGCTGCTCCCGGCGCCGCCGTCGACGTTGTCGAGGGCGTTCCCGAGTTGGCGAGCGATCTCCTCGGCCTTCTCAGGAGCTTCAGCCGGTTCGGACTGCTCGAACTCTGTCTCGAGCGTGTCCAGATCGTCGGCTGATTCTGACATGATCTCTTTCGGATTCTGCACCATGGACCCATTATCCCCCGTTCTCGATGAGATGGGGTGTCACGAGGCCCGGGAGGTCGGCGATCGTGGCGATGGTGTGATCGGGCCGCAACTGAGGTGGGAGTATGTGATCGGGGTCTGTGACGCCGCTGAGAACGAGGATCTTCCCCCATCCGGCTTCCGCCGCCAACGCAAGGTCGGTATCGGGTCGATCCCCAACCATCCAGACATCGGAGTGCCGAATCCTCTGTTCAACGAGGCATCGCATCGGCTTGTTCGGTTTGCCGCACACGATCGGTGTCTCCCCGGTTGCCCGTTCAACAGCAGCGACGATCGACCCGGCCCCCGGATATCGAGCGTTGGGCATCGGGTAGGTCGGATCGTCGTTCGTAGCGATGAACCTGGCTCCTGCCTGGATCGCCACGACGGCGCGAGTCAGACGCTCGTACGAGAGCCCGAGGTCAAGGCCGACGACGACGGCCGTCGCTCTGAATGGGTCGGTGGTGAGACCGATACCCGCATCGGACAGGGTTGCGCAGAGTTCATCGGACCCGAGCACGAGGCATGTCTCATCGGCCCCGGTCAGCAGGTTCGCAGCCGCGAGACCCGACGTGATGACCGATCCCTCGTCGGGTACGAATCCAGTTCTTCCCTCGATGTTCCCCACCACGGTCTCAACAGCGCGAGCAGAGTTGTTCGTTGCGAACAGGATCTGATGGCCCGCAGCCCGGAGACCGGTGAGCGCTTCCCCTGCACCCGGGACTGCCGTGCTGTCGAGGTAGACAACTCCATCGAGGTCGAACACGAATGACTTCGGTGATGCGTCTGAGAGCGTGCTCGTCATGTCAAATCCCTAGATGCGTTCTCTGACCCCGGAGCGAATGCCGCGGGACCGGCATCGGAGCGGTGCATCGTGATTGACCGGGCCTTGAAGCCGTTCGACTCGAAGAAGTTCTTTGCGAACCGGTGCCCGGGGCTCACTCGTGCGTCGAACAAGTCAATACCGCGATGCTCCAGACGATCCATCGCGACATCGAGCATCGCACCGCCAACACCAACCGCTCGAGCCTCGTGGTCTGTGAAGATGAACCTCA
>CAZWDQ010000030.1:13204-20590 GCA_964632475.1 uncultured Acidimicrobiaceae bacterium | reverse complement strand
GCCTGAGGAACCGGTTCATAGAGCCGTAGTAGAGCAGTAGAGCAGTAGAGCAGTAGAGCAGTAGAGCAGTACTGATCTACCGCTTCTTCGATATCCGCTTTCGACCTACGTCGAGACCGTTCCTACACTCCTGCCAAATTCGCACGTTCACTACAAGCCCCTGAGGTCGGATCGCGTTTGCGGTCTGTGGGGTGTTACGGGTGGGCGGAGGCGTGAACCCGAACAATAGGAGGAACCACATGTCCGTGGTGAGTATGCGTCAGCTGCTCGAGGCCGGAATGCACTTCGGCCACCAGACCAGTCGTTGGAATCCGAAGATGCGTCCGTACATCTTCACGGAGCGCAACGGGATCCACATCATCGATCTACGCCAGACTCTCGAACAGGTTGAGAAGTCGTACAACCTCGTCCGTGACGCGGTTGCGGACGGCGGCACCGTGCTGTTCGTTGGCACGAAGAAGCAGGCCCAGGGCGCAATCGAAGAAGCCGCCACCAAGGCCGGCATGCCGTACGTCAATCACCGCTGGCTCGGCGGCATGCTGACAAACTTCCAGACGATCCACAAGCGGATTCTCTACATGCTCGAGCTCGAGCAGATGGAGAGCTCCGGAGAGATGGAGTCACTCCCGAAGAAGGAACGCCTCCGTCTCCGCCGTGAGCTCGAGAAGCTCCACACCGTGCTCGGCGGTGTGCGCGACATGAAGCGTCAGCCGGACGCCGTCTTCGTGATCGACGTGCTCACCGAGCACATCGCTGTCGCCGAAGCCAAGCGTCTCGGGATTCCGCTCATCGCGATTGTCGACACCAACTGCGATCCGGATCCCGTCGATATCGTGATCCCCGGCAATGACGATGCGATCCGCACGATCCTCCTCATCAGCGACGTGATCGCTCAGGCGGCGAAGGACGGATCCGAGCTTCGCGAAGCAAGCCGGAAGGACGCCCCGGCCAAGGACGCCCCGGCCAAGGATGTCCCGGCCAAGGATGTCCCGGCCAAGGATGTCCCGGCCAAGAAGAAGGCTGTGTCGCCACCGCCGGCCGAGCCCGTTGTGGTCGAAGAGGTTGTTGTGGTCCTCGACGAGATCCAGGCAGAGACTGTGGCAGCGGAAGGCGCCAGCACTGAAGGCACCGAGGCCCCGAAGGAGACGGCGTGAGCGACTTCACAGCCAGAGACGTTCAAGCTCTCCGTCAAACGACCGGAGCAGGAATGATGGACGCCAAGCGTGCCCTCGCCGAGACCGGCGGAGACATGGATCGAGCGAAGGATCTGCTTCGCGAGCAAGGCCTCGCCGACGCAGCGAAGCGTTCCGATCGCAGCCAGTCCGAAGGAGCGATCGGCTCCTACCTGCATCGCCAGGCCGACCGACCCGTTGTTGGGGTTCTGGTCGAACTCGCATCAGAGACGGACTTCGTGGCCAAGAGCGACGAATTTCAGAGGATCGCGAACGACATCGCCATGCACATCGCTGCCGCCCGTCCCAGTTGGATCACTCGCGACGACGTGCCTGAGGACGCCATCGCCGACGAGAAGCGCCTCATCGCCGCTCAGGCAGTCAACGAGGGCAAGCCCGAGCACATCGTCGAGAAGATCGTCGAAGGACGCCTCAACAGCTTCTTCGCCGACAACGTGCTCTACGACCAGGAGTTCGTGAAGGGCGACACCTTCGAGGGCACGGTTGGTGAACTCGTCAAGCAACTCGCGGCGAAGATGGGCGAGAACATCAGCGTCTCGAAGATGGCCAGGGTGGCTGTCGGCGAGGAAGGCTGATGCGCCGGGTCGTTCTCAAGCTGTCTGGAGAGGCGTTCGCCGATCCGGCAATGCAGTACGGGATAGACCCGACGATCGTAGCTCGCGTCGCTGAGGAGATTTCGGGCGTACACCACGAGGGGTACGAGATCGGGATCGTCGTCGGCGGCGGCAACATCTTCCGAGGCGTCTCCGCCGCAGCGGGAGAGATGGACCGCGCCAACGCCGACTACATGGGCATGCTCGCCACCGTGATCAACGCGCTGGCTCTCCGTGACGCGCTCGAGCGTGCGGGGTCGCCGGCACGTGTCCAGACGGCAATCTCGATCCAGCAAGTTGCTGAGCCGTACATCCGGCTCAGGGCGATCCGACACCTCGAGAAGGGTCGGATCGTCATCTTTGCGGGCGGCACCGGCAATCCGTTCTTCACGACCGATACGACAGCTGCACTGCGCGGCGCCGAGATCGGTGCCGCAGCGATCCTCAAGGGCACGAAGGTCGATGGTGTCTACGACGCCGACCCGACGACCACGCCGGGAGCCCACCTCCTTGGAACGGTGAGCTACATGGAGGCTCTCCAACGTCAGCTTGGGGTGATGGATGCGACGGCCATTACGATGTGCATGGAGAACGACCTTCCGATTCGCGTATTCAACATGAACCGGCCCGGCGAGATCGCAGGAGCTGTGCGCGGAGAGGATGTAGGAACCCTGGTTCGCTGAGGAGGCGCCGTGATCAACGACCTGCTGAAGGAAGCCGACGAAAAGATGGATCAAGCCGTCGTGCACACGACGCAGGAATTCGGCGGAATCCGAACCGGGCGTGCGAATCCCGGGCTCTTGAACCGCATCACGGTTGACTACTACGGCACCCAGACCCCGCTTCAGCAGATCGCAGGCTTCACGGTTCCGGAAGCCCGACTCCTTGTCATCCAGGCGTACGACAAGGCCTCAATCCCCGCAATCGAGCGGGCGATCCAAGAGGCCGACCTGGGCCTCAACCCTTCCAACGACGGCAACGTGATTCGCCTCGCATTCCCGTCGCTCACTGAAGAACGTCGCAAGGAACTCATCCGCGTCGTTCGCCATATGGCCGAGGAAGGGCGAATCTCTATCCGGAACGTGCGACGCCACTGCAAGGACCGCCTCGAATCGGAGGACGTGTCCGAGGACGATGTCCGTCGGGCAGAGAAGGCTCTGCAAGTCAAGACGGATGAGCACATCGATCGGCTCGACGCGATCCTCGCGACGAAAGAGGAAGAGCTCCTCGAGGTATAGAGGAACCCAAGGCAATGTCTACAGATGACGATCCCACGCCCGAAGACGAGCCGTCGCTCGAAAACACCGACACAGCTTCGGAGGGCCATGCTGCCGTAGTGGGCTTCGAATCGACAGATGCGCCGCTCGAACCGTTCGGGGAAGTACTCTCAGAGGTCATGGACCCACACGACCCCGACGCCACCGGCGAACTTGACCTGCCCGGCTTCAGCGAGACCTTGGAACCGCATCCAGCCGAGAACGATCCGGGCTTCGACGGATGGCTCGATGATGACGAAGCCTCAGCGAAGACCGAAGATCCATACGCGGTGTTGTCGAAAGACGATGAGGGTGACGCTGCATCGGAGATCGAAGATTGGATGGCGTTCACAAGCACTGCCGCTGATGAGCCGTCGGTCTCCGACGACGTTGAAGTCGTCGTTGACGTTACCGATACGGTCGTTTCCGAAGAGGAGACACCCGACGTTGAATCCACAGTGCCGATCGAAGACGACGAGGAAGACAAGGAAGAAGACCTGGCCTTCGTCCGGATCACAGAGCCGGACGCCGACGTTCCTCACGAGGATACGGTCGAACTCGTCCTCGAGGATTCCGGCGTGAAATCGGACGATGTCAATGCCGACGCCGTTGACGTCGACGCCGACGCCGACGAACCACAGGACGTGTTGGACGACGAACCGTCCGAAGAGGTCGCTGTTGTCGAAGCAGCGCTCGAGGAGATCGACGAAGCTGACGCCGGGAGACTGGCCGTGCTGCCCATCGTGCCGATCGGGGTCGCAGCAATGGCAGCTGGAGACGCTCCCGACATAGCCAGCGATGCAGCAGCCGATTCAGATGATGACACAGGTGAGATACCGATCATCGGTCTCGGAGACTCCAGCACCGAACCCGGAGACAATTCGACCGTCTTCGACGGCGAAGACTTCACCGATGAGCACTACCTCGACGCGGCGACACGCGAACACCGCGATCTTGCAGCGGCGATCGCGGCAGCGGAAGCTCAGGACACAGAGCAGGTGGCGCTCTCCGCAGCGATCCCCGGCCTTGTTTCCGGTGTTGTCGGCTTTGACGACGTTGTCGAAGCCCAGGGAGATGGGGCATCGGCGCCGATTGCGCCACCGAAGTCATCGGATCTCGTCCTTCGCGTTGTAACCGGAGTGGCACTCATCGCCGCCTTCTTGCTCTCGCTGTTGTGGCGACCGGCGATCATCGTGCTCGCGCTCGCGGTGTTCGTGATCGCGGCAGGGGAGTTCTACAGCGTTCTCATACACCGTCGGTACAAGCCGCTGTCGATCTTTGGCTTCCTCGGAATCGTAGGGGCGGGTCTCGGAACGGTCGTATGGGGAGTCGTCGCGATCCCGCTCGCGTTTGCCCTGATGATCACGGTCATCCTTCTGTTCGATGCTGTCAGCCAGCGTCGGCAGGGTGCTGTCACAGGGTTCTCGCTCACCATCCTCGTAGCGGTCTGGGTCGGCGGATTCGGAGCCTTTGCGTTCCCGATCATCGCAGCCGACAACTACCAGGCTCTCGTCCTGACCGTCGTGGGGATGGTCGCTCTCGTCGATATCGCTGCCTACTTCGTGGGCAGGACGATCGGCAGCCGTCCCTTCGCTCCGGTGATCTCCCCGAAGAAGACGATTGAGGGATTCATCGGGGGAACGCTCATGGCTCTTGCCGCCGGAGCTATTGCCAGCTTCTTCGTCGAAGCGATCGATCTTCCGGCGGGTCTTGTGCTCGGTGTTGTTGTCGCTGTCTTCGCTCCGCTCGGGGATCTCTCCGTATCGGTGATCAAGCGATCTCTCGATATCAAGGACATGGGCTCGATCCTTCCCGGGCACGGCGGCCTCCTCGACCGGATCGACGCCATCATCGCCGTCGTCCCAGCAGCCTGGGCGACATTCGTATGGCTGGGGTTGCTCTGAACCCGATCGTCGTCCTGGGGGCTACCGGGTCGATCGGTCGTCAAACGCTCGACGTCGCCGATCGACTCGATCGAACGGTCCTGGGACTCGCAACGGGATCTCTGTCGGACGAGATCATCGAACTGGCTGTTCGGTACCCGGAGGCGCGCGTCTCCGTTGCCCACGTGCCCGACCGACCGATCGATCCAGCGCTCAAACGGCGGATCGACTTCGGGCAGGAGGCCGTTGCCTCACTCGCCACATTGCCGGATTCCGTCGTGGTCAACGGCATCGTCGGCGCGGCCGGTCTCGAACCGTCGCTTGCTGCGTTGGAGAGTGGAAACCGACTCGCCCTCGCCAACAAGGAGAGTCTCCTCACTGGCGGTTCCCTGGTTCTGTCCGCTCTCGAGTCGGGTGGTGGCGAGCTCATCCCCGTCGACAGCGAGCACTCGGCAATCTCTCAGTGCATCGAAGGGGAGTCGGTAGAAGAGATCCGTCGCGTGATCCTCACGGCTTCCGGCGGTCCATTCCACGCTCGTCCCGACGTCGATCTCGAGTACGTATCCGTGGCCGATGCCCTCGCTCATCCAACATGGGACATGGGGAAGCGCATCTCGATAGATTCGGCGACGTTGATGAACAAGGCGTTCGAAGTAATCGAAGCGCACTTCCTGTTCGCTCTCGAGTACGAGCAGATCGACGTCGTCATCCATCCGGGGAGCTTCGTACATTCGCTTGTGGAGTTCATCGATGGCGTGGTGAAGGCCGAACTCGGTCCGCCCGACATGCGCAAGCCGATCCAGCGTGCGTTGACCTGGCCGGGACGGATGCCGGCACCGGTCGAGCCAATCGATCTTCTGGGAACTGCGCTGACGTTCTCCGTCCCCGATCGCGATCGCTTTCCCGCCCTCGACCTGGGGTACGAAGCTGGCCGACGAGGAGGGAACGGGCCGGCGGTCCTCAACGCGGCTGATGAGGTTGCCGTGGCCGCCTTCCTCGATCACCGGATCCGATTCACCGAGATTGTCGATGTCGTGGCGACTGCCCTGGGCAGCGTTCCTCAGGCGCCGATCTCGACGTTGGCCGACGCTCTCAACGCGGACGCAGCGGGACGCACAGCGGCGTCGGAGGCGATCGCCGGAAGGGTCTCCCGGTAGTTGGGCGCGACCGGTACCGTTGATCGCATGACACCGAGCACGGGTACCAGCTGATGGGAACCGCCGTGATGCTGATCGGCATCGTGCTGATGGTCGTCATCCACGAGGGTGCACACTTCGTCGCTGCGAAGGCGTTCGGGATGAAGGCGACTGAGGCATTTTTCGGTTTCGGGCCTCGCATCTGGTCGATCACCCGAGGGGAGACCGAGTACGGGATCAAGGCCATCCCGCTCGGCGGATATGTGCGGATCATCGGAATGAATCCGCTCGAGGAGATCGATCCCGAGGATGAGGATCGAACCTACCGGACGGCCGTCTTCTGGAAGAAGTCGGTTGTTGTTCTCGCCGGGATCTTTAGCCACTTCGTGATGGCGACGCTGCTCTTGGTCACAGTCTTCGCAATATGGGGCGGTGTCGCGACGGACGAAGCCGGGGATCGGATCCCGACGCTCACGCTCTCTGCCGTCGCTCCGAACACGCCATCCGGAGAGGCGTCGCCATCGGCGACGGCCGGATTCGAAGCCGAGGACCTGCTCCGAACGTATGACGGGGTCGCTCTCAGGTCGTGGGATGACTTCGTGGAGCGTGTCAGGGCCGATGGCGGGGAGACGGTTCTGATCGGATACGACCGCGATGGCGCGGTCGGTGAAGCCCCCACGACGCTCGCGTTTGCCGAGATGCCGGTCATCGTCGACGGAGCGATTGTCGTAGACGAACGCGGAGATGTCGTCACCGAACTCGGCGGCTATTTCGGAGCCGCCCCCGAAATCGCTCGGGAACAGCTCGGGTTCTTCGGCGCGGTGGGCGCCGCATTCAGCGGGGTCGGCGAAGCCGCCGTCCAGAGCGTCCAAGGCCTCTGGCAACTGGTCGTCGGATTCCCGAAACTCTTCATGTCGGTCTTCGGAGGGAACGAAGAGGTACTCAACGAGGTCCGTCCAATCAGTCCTATCGGACTCGCGAGGTTGGCCGGTCCGATGGAGAGCACGCTCATGATCCTGGCTCTGGTGAACGTCTTCGTCGGCGTATTGAACTTCATCCCTCTCTACCCCCTCGACGGCGGGCACTTCGCCGTGGCCCTGTACGAGAAGATCAGGGGACGTGCTCCCGATGTCACCAAACTGATGCCGGTCGCAGCCGTCGTGATCATCTTCCTGATCACGGTTGGCCTGATGGGCGTCTATCTCGACATCTTCAAGCCCTTGGAATTGTGAGTAGATCAGTACTGCTCTACTCGCGACTGCCCTACTGCTCTACTGATCTCTACTATCTCCCGCATGACGATCTCACGGCGTGACTCCCGGCAA
>CAZWDQ010000030.1:11909-13104 GCA_964632475.1 uncultured Acidimicrobiaceae bacterium | reverse complement strand
TCTCTACTATCTCCCGCATGACGATCTCACGGCGTGACTCCCGGCAACTCATGGTCGGCAACGTGGCTGTCGGTGGTGGCTCTCCGATCAGTGTTCAGTCCATGACCACCACCAAGACGGCCGACGTCGACGGCACGCTGGCCCAGGTGTACGCCCTGAGTGGTGCAGGCGCGGACATCGTACGAATCACGTGCAATGACGTCGCAGCAGCACAGGGTCTCGCAGAGATCGTCCCGCGGTCTCCGGTTCCGATCATCGCCGATATCCACTTCCAGTACCGGCTGGCGCTGGCGGCTCTCGAAGCCGGCGTGGCAGGACTGAGGCTGAACCCTGGGAACATCCGAAACGAAGAGCACATCAAGACTGTCGCACGAGCCGCAGCCGACGCGGGGGTGTCGATCAGGGTCGGCGTCAACGCCGGTTCGCTCGACAAGGATCTTCTCGAAGAGTTTGGAGCGCCCGTCCCAGAAGCGCTCGTTCGCTCGGCCCTGGCTGAGATTCGGTACCTCGAAGATGTGGGATTCCACGACATCAAGATCTCCGTCAAGCACTCGAACGTGCCGCTCATGGTGGAGTCGTATCGCCTGCTCGCAGAGCGGATCGAGTACCCACTCCACCTCGGTGTCACAGAGGCTGGTCCGCCGCCCGGGGGCCTGATCAAGTCGGTCGCGGGGATCGCCACGCTGCTCCTCGAAGGCATCGGGGACACGATTCGCTTCTCTCTCACGGCCGACCCCGTCGAAGAGGCGAAAGCCGGTCGACAACTACTCGAATACCTCGGGCTGCGGGAACGTACCGGCCTCGATCTGATCGCCTGTCCGTCCTGTGGCCGGGCCGAGGTCGATGTCATCAAGGTCGCTGCGGATGCGACGGCCGCTCTCGAGGCAGCGAAACTCCCGATCCAGGTCGCGATCATGGGATGCATCGTGAACGGGCCCGGCGAAGCTCGGGAGGCGGACATTGGAATCGCCGCCGGTCGCGGCAAGGGCCATCTCTTCATCAGGGGCCAGGTCGTGCGGGTAGTACCCGAAGATGAGATGGTCGATGCCCTGCTCGACGAAGCACATCGGCTCGTCGAGGAGGGCGTTGAGGCGAGGCTTGCCGCGGCGGACGTCTCGGCGGCGGACCTGGCAACAGAGGAGCGGATCGAACTCGTTGGACTTCGCGGTGATGCGAACCGTTCAGCCGAGCGCCG
>CAZWDQ010000030.1:0-11809 GCA_964632475.1 uncultured Acidimicrobiaceae bacterium | reverse complement strand
CTCATCGACAGCGAGACGGTTCTCACGGCGGCCCACGTTGTGTGGCCGTACCGGACGGTTCGGGTCGTGTTCCCGAACGGTGCAGAGATTCAGGACGCCCCCGTCGTCGGACGGGACCCGTTCGGAGATCTGGCGATCATCGACGTATCAGGGGCAGCGAACCTTCCTTCACCGGCAGATATCGGCGGTGGTGAGGACATACCGCTCGGTCGACCCGTATACCTCGTCGGGTACCCGGGCGAATCGGAGGAGTACCCGCAACCGACGATCACCGAGGGGATCCTCTCTCGCACGCGGGAGTGGGAGACCGAGCAGTGGACGTTCCTTCAGTCCGACGCGACGGTTGTCGGCGGCCAGAGCGGCGGGGCGCTCGTTGCCGAAGACGGAACGGTCGTCGGCATCACGAATTTCAGTTTCCTCGAGGAATTTGGACTCTCCGGTTCCCTTGCCGACGCCGCGAACAAGGTCGAACGAATGAGGTCGGGCAAAGACGTCGGAGACCTCGGTGATCGACTGCCACCGCAGGGGAGAGGCTCGGATATCCTGAATGTCTCATTCCAGAACGTGTGGCAGGATCACGTCTTCGTCTTCGAATCCCCCCTGTACTCGAACGTCATGTTTGAGGCATCGGGTGACGTCGATATTGTCTTGACGCTTACCACTGTTGACGGACTCGAGATCGCTTCGGCCGACGAATCCCTCGATGGCGATGAAGTGATCAATGAACTGATCACTTTCCGGGGCCCTCACCTCTTGCGGATTGAGAGCTTTTCGGACGCGGGAGATGCACAGCTCAGATCGAGCGTCGATCTCGTGGAGTGGCTTGACCCCGACGATGGGCGGCTGCTTGCGAGGAATACGACGATCGCCGGCAATGCCGACTACCCGGGAGACTACGACTGGTACCAGGTCGAACTCGGAAAGGGCCAGGCGATCACGATAGACGTTGACTCGATCGCTTTCGATCCTGTGCTCATGGTGGACGGCCCAGAAGGACTCGGATATGTCCAAGCCGTCGACGACGATGCGGGCGGAGGGATGTTCGGGACCAATCCCAGGATCGTCTTCACCGCTCGAGACACCGGGACGTTCATCGTGGTAGTCGCGGACTCGGCTTCGACCGGTCCGGGCGCCTACCGGCTCACGGTCGATTGACAAGTAGATCGAGAGATCAGCAGACAAGGTTCGCTCACCACTGCTGTACTTGGGCCTGTCACCTGCAACTCACCGCTATCCTGTCGGTCTCCCCTAGATCTTTGGAGCTCCCCCTTGCGCTGGTCACAGGCATTCATCCCTACCCTTCGAGACGATCCCGCAGATGCTGAGGCTGCGAGCCATCGTTTGCTCGTGAGGGGCGGCTACATGCGGCAACTCATGTCGGGTGTGTACTCGCTGCTACCCCTCGGTTTCCGGGTGCGGAGCAAGATCATCGCGATTATCCGTGAGGAACTGAACGCGATCGGAGGCCAGGAACTCCTCCTTCCGGCCCTGCATCCCAGAGAGATATGGGAGAAGACCGGTCGCGCCGAGGCGATGGCCGACATCCTCTTCAAACTGAGCGACCTCAGGGGTGGCGATGCGATTCTCGGGCCGACCCACGAAGAGATCTTCGCCACCGTCGCTACTGAACTCACGTCGTACAAGCAGTTGCCGCAGCTCTGGTATCAGATCCAGACGAAATTCCGCGACGAAGCGCGGCCCAAGTCGGGACTGCTTCGTGTGCGCGAGTTCACGATGAAGGACTCATACAGCTTCGACACAGACACCGATGGTCTCGATCAGCAGTTTGACCGGCACTTCGCTGCATACACACGGATCTTCGAGAGGCTCGGCGTCACTGCCGTCGCAGTCGAAGCTTCGTCGGGAGCGATGGGAGGCACCGACTCGATCGAGTTCATCGTCCCGTCCCCGGCCGGTGAGGATGATATCGCCCATTGCCAGGCGTGTGGATACGCAGCCAACGTCGAACGGGCATCGTCCACGATCCCGCCCGTTCACGACGAACCCGGCCCGGACCAGCCCGAACGGTTCCCAACGCCCGGCGTCCGCACCATCCTCGATCTCGTGGAGTTCGATGGCGGCGCTTCCGCGGAGCGTCAGATCAAGACACTGGTCTACGTGCTCGATGGCGAGCCGACGCTCGTTCTACTGCGTGGCGATCACGAACTGCACGAACAGAAACTTCAGGACGGAACCGGCGCGATCGACATACGTCCCGGACAGGCCGACGAGATTCGGGAATTGCTCGGGGCCGATGCCGGGAGTCTTGGAGCTGTTGGTGTATCGGGAACGCGCATCCTTGTCGATCTGCAACTCGCGAACCGATCGAACATGGTCACAGGAGCCAATACCAACGACCACCATGTTCGTGGTGTGGACGTTGCCAGGGATATTGCAGTCACGGAGTGGCTCGATCTGCGCACGGTGGTTGCCGGCGAGGGCTGTCCCGAGTGCGGTGAACCTCTCGAAGTGTTCCGTGGAATCGAAGCCGGACACATCTTCAAGCTCGGGACCAAGTTCTCCGAGGCGCTCGGAGCAACAGTGCTGAATGCAGATGGGGTGCCGGTTCCTCTCGTGATGGGATCCTATGGGATCGGCGTCGAACGGAACATGGCAGCCGCCGTGGAGATGAACTACGACGACGCCGGAATCGTCTGGCCCGTCTCGATCGCTCCCTACGAGGTGGTCATCACAGCCGTGAAGATCGATGATGAGGCCACGATGGCCGTTGCCAATCGGCTCTACGACGATCTGAGAGACGCCGGTGTCGACGTTCTGCTCGATGATCGACCTGAGCGACCCGGTGTCAAGTTCAACGATGCCGAACTGATCGGCATCCCGTTCCGGGTAACCGTCGGCCCGCGTGGACTCGCGAACGACGTCGTGGAGCTGTCGGAGCGTCGGTCGGGGGAGAAGTCGGAGCTTCAGGTAGAAGACGCGGCCCAGTATCTGGTGGAAGTCGTTGCCGCAGCCCAGTAGATCAGTAGATCAGTGCCGATGTACTGATCTCGCGTCACACGCGACCCTTGCCTATACTGCGGGGTGCAACCGGATGGAATCGTCGAGGTGGGCCTGGCCCACCTCGTTGTGTGATGTGCGCATTGAGGAGCACCAAGCGTGGCCGATGTCGCCGAACAGATCTGGGGC
Source organism: uncultured Acidimicrobiaceae bacterium (assembly GCA_964632475.1). Classification (GTDB taxonomy): domain Bacteria; phylum Actinomycetota; class Acidimicrobiia; order Spongiisociales; family UBA5794; genus JAHEEL01. The sequence continues at coordinate 8,662 of CAZWDQ010000030.1, read as the reverse complement.
CTTGTGGGCCCGTATGTTGCCGCTGAGGGCATCGAGCTCGACGATGTCGAGATCCTGGGTGGCGGCAGGCTTCTGCGCGTTGTCATTGAGGGCGACGGTCCGATCGAACTCGACCGGATTGCCGATCTATCGCGTGGGATCGCCCGGCTGATCGAAGAAGACGATCCGTTCCCCGGCGCTTACACGCTCGAGGTCACATCGCCTGGACTCGAGCGCAAGCTCCGCAGACCGGCGCAGTTCCAGAAGGCCATTGGGAGCGACGTTCATATCAAGACATTCAGGAAGATCGCGGACGAGAAACATCATCGCGGTCAACTCACTGCGGTAGACGACACCGCGATTGTCGTTTCCGTCGATGGCGACGACCGTCGCATCGAAATGGAGGATGTCGCATCGGCACGTACCGTGTTCGTTTGGGAAAAGGGTGCAAAGCCCGGCAAGAAGGCGTAGGAAGAGGCAGCGATGGACTACAACCTGTTGGACGCGTTGGAACTCCTGGAGCGGGAGAAGGGTGTCCCCGCGGACACGATTCTCGACGCCCTCGCGAATGCACTCGTCTCCGCCTACAAGCGCACCCCAGGTGCCGCTGAGGAAGCGCGCGTCACCATCGATCCGGATACCGGGGAGATCCTCGTGTACGGCCAGGAACTCGACGAGGACGGCAACGTCGTCGAAGAGTGGGCTGATACGCCAGACGACTTCGGTCGCATCGCCGCTCAAACCGCCAAGCAAGTCATCATGCAGCGTCTTCGAGACGCGAAGCGTGAACAGGTCTTTGACATCTACGACGGACGCGAGGGCGATCTCATCACCGGGATCGTGCAGCAGTCCGATCATCGGTACGCCATTCTCGACCTGGGCGACGCAGAGGCGATCATGCCGTCATCCGAAAGGATCCCGTACGAGCGGCTCGAGCGGGGCAATCGCGTCAAGGCGTACATCCTCGAAGTGCGCGGCGAGGGCAAGGGCCCGCAGATCGTTGTATCGCGAAGCCACCCGGAGTTCATCAGGTCTCTGTTCGAACTCGAGGTGCCTGAACTCGTCGACGGTGACGTGGAGATTCGCGTGATCGCACGAGAGCCCGGTCATCGCACGAAGATCGCCGTCGCGTCGAACGACCCGAATGTCGACCCCGTGGGTGCATGTGTGGGCGCACGAGGCTCTCGTGTCCGACAGGTCGTCAACGAGCTTCGCGGCGAGAAGGTGGACATCGTCGAGTGGCGCGACGACACAGAGAGTTTCATTGCTGAAGCATTGAGCCCCGCACGCGTCAAAGACGTGCGTATCGACGAGGACGAACGTACTGCTGAAGTCGTGGTGCCGGACCATCAGCTGTCCCTTGCCATCGGCAAAGAGGGCCAGAACGCCCGACTCGCCGCACGACTCTCCGGCTACCGGATCGACATCCGATCCGAGAGCCAGGATCTCGGCCTCGACCTCGAAGAAGAGGAAGAGCAGGGCGTTCCTGCGACAGATACCCCCACCGAAGAGGTCGTCGCCGACGAGAGTGTTGCGGAGGATGTCGAGACGGAAGCCGATACTCCGGCTGAGGACGAGGCCGACCCCGAAATCAAAACTGAAGAAGCGCCCGAGCCGGCCGAGGCGGACGAGACCGTCCCCGTGGCTGCCGTCGAGGACGAGAACGAGGAGAACTGAGTGGCGAAGCAACGGGTCTACGAGCTCGCACGAGACCTTGGACTGGAGTCCAAGGACGTGCTTGAGCGCGCCCAGGAACTTGGAGTCGAGGTGAAGACTGCCTCGTCCGGCCTGGACGAAGACTCGGTCGCGCTCGTCCGAATGTCGTACGAGGAAGCTGCCAGCGACCAGCTGCCAGCGACCAGCCAAGAGGTGGAAGTGGAAGCTGTCGGCGAGGAGCTGCCAGCGACCAGCCTTGAGGTGGGAGCGGAAGCTGCCAGCGACCAGCTACCAGCTGACAGCCTCGAGGTAGAGACTGAAGCTGAGGTCGGAGAAGAGGTCGAGGAGGACGTCGCTGAGGAGAAGGTTCTTCTTGTCGAGGCCGGTCTCACGACTCACGAGTTCGCACGCATGATCCAGACCCGGACGGTGGTAATCGTTCAAGCCCTCATGGAGATGGGCGAGATCATCCCCGCCGATGGGACGATCCCGACCAACGCGATCGAGGAACTCGGTCAGAAGTTCGGATATGACCTCCTCGTCGCCGAAAGTGATGAAGAGCTCGTCGAAGAAGAGCAAGGCCCCACGCATCACATCGTCGAATACGAGGATGACCCGGCGAGTCTGAAGCCGCGCCCGGCCGTCGTCACAGTGATGGGTCACGTGGACCACGGGAAGACCCAATTGCTCGACACGATCCGGAATGCCAACGTCGTCAAGGGCGAGGCCGGCGGTATCACACAGCACATCGGTGCATACCAGGCAACAACCGGCGGCGCCCCGATCACCTTCATCGACACTCCCGGACATGAGGCATTCACAGCGCTTCGCGCTAGGGGAGCGAATGTCACCGACCTCGTCATACTCGTCGTCGCAGCGAACGACGGTGTCATGCCTCAGACCGTTGAGGCCATCGACCACGCCCAAGCAGCAGAAGTTCCAATCATCGTCGCCATCAACAAGATGGATCTCGAGACGGCAGACCCGTATGCCGTGCGAGGAGCGCTTACCCAGCACGGCATCGTTGTCGAGGATCTCGGAGGGGACGTTCCAGCGGTTGAGGTGTCAGCACTGAAAGGCACCGGTGTCGATGACTTGCTCGAAATCGTGGGCCTCGTCGCAGAGGTGGAAGAGCTCTCCGCCAATCCGAAGGCACCTGCCGTCGGAACCGTCATCGAGGCGCAACTCGAAATCGGGCGGGGACCGGTAGCCACGGTTATCGTCCAGCGCGGCACGCTGAAGAAGGGTGACGCGGTTGCATGCGGCACCGTATCCGGGCGTGTGAGGGCCATGTTTGACGAGCACGGCGACCAGATGAAGAGCGCCGGTCCGAGCACGCCGGTTCTCATATCCGGATGGGGCGACCTTCCGCTGGCCGGAGACATGTTCCAGGTCGTCAAGAACGAACGTACGGCGCGCAAGCTGGCTGAGGCAGAGATCGCCAGGAAGCGGTCGGAGGAGCTCTTCGTTCCCTCAGCCACAGAGCGACTCACCCAACTCCTCGAGACGCTGAGAACTGCAGACCATGCCGAGTTGCGGATCATCGTGAAGGCTGATGCTCATGGATCTCACGAAGCTATTCGTGAGGCCGTCGGCAAGATTTCCCGAGAAGACGCTTCGGTCTCGATCGTTCACGGCGCCGTCGGCGGCATCACGGAGAACAACGTGATGTTGGCAGAAGCCTCTGAAGCCGTGATCTACGGCTTCAACGCACGGCCGGACGCGTCGGCACGAGCCGCAGCGAAGAAGGCCGGCATCGAAATACGGACCTTCTCGATCATCTATGAACTCCTCGATGATATCGAATCGATGATGGTGGGCGAACTGTCACCGGACGAAGTCGAGTCGTTCCTCGGTGTCGCCGAGGTGCGAGCGACTTTCTCTGCGCCGCGTTACGGACTGATCGCAGGCTGCTACGTCACAGAAGGATCGATCAACCGCAATGCCCGAGCACGGGTCGTTCGCGACGGCGTCGTCGTCCACGACGGAAGGATCTCTTCGCTGCGCCGCTTCAAGGAAGATGTGCAGCAGGTCCAGACCGGCTACGAGTGCGGTATCGGCATCGTGAACTTCCGGGATGTGAAGGAAGGCGACACGATCGAATCCTACGACGTCAAGGAGATCGCCAGGACCTGATCCCGCCGAGAGAGGTGGGCCCCGGGACCGGCGGAACGCCGCAACGGTTGCCTGACATGGCACGAGGAGGCGCAGGATGCACGCGGGAGCTTCACGGATCGAGCTACGGATTCGCGACATGCGGTCCCTCAAGGAGAAGCGCAAGGTGGTGAAGAGCATCATCGCCGACATTGGGGAGTCGTATGCGGTCGCCGTTGCCGAGGTTGATCATCAGGATCTCTGGCAGCGTGCCGATCTCGGAGTCGCCGTCGTCTCGGGTTCGCCCGGCCATGTCGACCGGATGCTGACCGCCGTCCAGATCGACCTCGACCGTCGCACCGAGATCGAAGTTCTGCGTGCAACCCGCTCGTATCTCGAGGAGGACGAACGATGAGTCGTCCCGACAGCCCGCGGATGCGCAAAGTCAACGAACTGCTCAAGGAAGTCATCGCTGACGCCGTGACGGACCTCAAGGATCCCGGCATCGGGTTCCTGACGATCACAGGGGTCAATGCATCCCCCGATCTTCGGAACGCCTTCGTGTTCTACTCCGTGCTCGGATCTGACGAAGAGGTCGAGGCGACCGGAGAAGCTCTCACGAGGGCTGCGCCGCATATCCAGGGTGTGGTCGGGCGTCAGGTCAATATGAAGTACACACCGAAGCTGACGTTCCGGGTCGACCCGGCGATCGGAGAAGGGCTCAAGATCGATCGGTTACTCCACGAACTCGAGACGGAAGACGAGGATCCCGATGCCGCCGACTGAACAGGTGTGGCAGGAGGCGGTCGATGAGATCATCCGGGCACAGCGGATCGGCGTCGTGGGCCACGTGCGGCCGGACGGTGACGCTCTCGGGTCCATGATCGCTCTCGCCCTTGCCGCACGCAGCGCAGGAAAAGAAGCGGTTGCTTCATTCGGCGAACCGTTCGTTCTCGGAGACGAGTTCCGTTTCCTCGACCAATCTGTGCTTGTTCCGCCATCCGAATTTCCTGATGATCTGGACCTCGCGATCATCTGCGACACCGGCGTTCTCGATCGCGTCGGATCTGTCGGCACTGCGATCCAGGGAGCTGCCAGGGTTCTGGTCATCGACCACCACGTCACTCCCGGCACGATCGGCGACGTGCGCGTTGTCGACCCAGACGCCGCAGCCACGACACAACTCGTTTTTGAGTTGCTGAACCGTCTCCAGTGGGAGATCACCCGACCGATTGCCGAGGCGCTCTACGCCGGCCTCGTCACCGACACCGGACGCTTCCAGTACTCGTCGACGACTCCCGCCGTGCATCGCATGGCTGCGGACCTCCTCGCTGCGGGTGTTCAGCCCGCACCAATCGGTCAACAACTCTACGAAGAAGCGCCGTTCGGATACTTCACGGTGGTGGCAAGGGTCCTCGGCCGTGCGCGTCTTGAAGCGGAAGCTGGCCTTGTCTGGACGACCCTCCTTCGCGAAGATCTTCGAGAGGCAGGGATCCCCTGGGAGTCGGTCGACGCGTTGATCGACCTGGTGCGTCTACCCAGGGAAGCCGGTGTCGCTTGTCTTCTCAAAGAGACGAAACCGGGAGTTCTGAAGGGAAGCCTCCGTTCTCGCGGTGAGGTCGACGTCGCCGAGATCTCAGCAACGTTCGGCGGTGGAGGTCATCGGAACGCGGCAGGATTCACCTCTGAACTCGGTGTTGACGAAACGATCAGCCGAATCGTCGGACTTCTCACGTGAAGAGGCCCGGGATCGGAGACGGGTTCCTCCTCGTTGACAAGGAACAGGGCTGGACGAGTCATGATGTCGTGGCGAAGGTGCGGGGCCTCGTAGGGGGCAAAGTGGGCCATGCCGGAACGCTCGATCCGATGGCTACCGGCCTTCTCGTCCTCGGTCTCGGCCGGAGCACCCGGCTGTTGCGATTCGTCCAGGGATTCGAGAAGGAGTATCAAGCGACGGCGCTGTTCGGCGTAGCAACCGACTCTCTCGACGCAGACGGCGCCATCATCGATCGCTCCCCGCTTCCGGTGGACGCAGCCGCCCTGGAAGCGGTGGCGGAACGATTCCGTGGTTCGATCCTTCAGATCCCTCCGATGGTGTCAGCGAGGAAGGTTGAGGGGAAACGCCTCTACGAATTGGCCCGAGCCGGTCAGGTGGTCGAGCGCGAGGCTCGCCCGGTCGACATCTACTCACTCGTGTTCACCGATCTCGCACCGTCCGACTACCCGGAAGTCTCGTTCGACGTCGTCTGCAGCACCGGCACGTATGTGAGAACGCTTGCGGACGACCTCGCCAGAGCCCTCGGCGGCCGAGCCCATCTCACGCAACTCCGCCGAGTCAGAAACGGAACCCTGAATGTCGAGAATGCCGTGAGCGTCGCTCAGATCGAAGCGGCTCAAGCTGATGAATCGGTCGCATCCCTTGTCGTCGATCCTGCCACGGCTCTTGCAGACATCCCCGGCATCGAGGTCGAGGCGTCGTACCTCCCTGGTATTCGCAACGGTGCGGCGATCCCGGCCGCCGCCGTCATGGGAGAGGTGGCCGAATCGGATCAAGGACTCGTCCGCCTGATCAGCGATGGCGCGCTGCTCGGCGTGTATCGAGTCGACGGACCATTGGTGAAGCCGGAGGTCGTTACCGCATGATCATCTACCGGGGTGACCCGTCCGGTTGGGACGCGCCGGAGCCCGGTTCAGCGGTCGCGATGGGCGTATTCGACGGCGTACACATCGGGCACAGACGCGTTCTCGATTCGCTTCTCCATGCCGACACGGAACTCGCCAGGATAGCGATGACGTTCGGCACCCATCCTGCGAGTCTGTTGTCGCCCGACGGTGCACCTCCACGACTGAGCACACTCAAGCGGCGCTTCGATCTCTTCGGAGGAGCTGGTATCGATCGAGTCGCCGTGCTCGGTTTCGATGAAGAGATGCGCACCATGACCCCGGAGGACTTCGTTCGCCGGTACCTCGTGGAAGGCCTGAATTCGCGATTTGTCGCAGTGGGTGTTGGATTCCGGTTCGGCCGTGGTTCCATCGGGACCACCGAGACTCTCGCAGCGCTGGGAGAGCGTTACGGATTCGGGGTCGAAGTCGTCGACATCGCCTGTGACGACGGCACCGAGATCCGCTCGACCGCCATCAGAGAAGCTCTCCGCGATGGAGACGTCGAGCGGGCAGCTGCGATGCTCGGTCGACCCTACGACCTCGAAGGGATAGTTGTCCCCGGCGATGGGCGCGGACGTCAGATCGGGCTCCCGACAGCGAACGTGTCGTTCCCTGCAATGCTTACGGTTCCCCGTCACGGTGTCTACGCCGTCACCGCCGTCATCGATGGCCTCGGGCATCCAGCGGTTGCCAATCTCGGGATCCGGCCCACGTTCGGAGGGGAAGATGAAGTCCTCGAGGTCCACGTGCTTGGACTCGACCGGGATCTCTACGGCAAGCACGTGAGCGTCGAATTCCTCGGACGGCTTCGCGATGAACGGCGTTTTGAGTCGATCGACGACCTCCTTGCCCAGATCCAGAAGGACATCGCCTCAGCCACCGAGATACTCGCCGATCACACCTCTTGACGCCGGGCCACCGCCCGTGCATGGTGGTGGCGTCGCCCGCACTCCCCGGGATCGGATCCCATTGTGCCGGGCATCCTCATCGCCGTCGGTTTCGCCGCCGTATCGCTTCTCTCCGCCGTGCCCGGGCACGCGGCCAACGGCGGTCTGTCCACGCCCACAACCGTCGATGCCGTCAGTGACGCGTTGTCGCCGGGCGACGGTCTCGGGCTTGCACCATCTCCCGACTCGGGATCGGGGCGACCTCCAGGACGGTCTCCGTTCGTTCCGATCGGCGGCGCGGGACTCGGGGGAGTGGCCCTGGCCGGTTCGGTCCTCGTGCGCCGACGAGGCGGCGGTTCTCGTCGTGACTCTGGCCCACTGTTCGTGTACGTACCCGGCCACGGGGGCGATCCCGACGGCTTCGATGATCTTGCCGGTCGGATCGGTGCCGACCCGAGCGATGTACGAGTCTTCGACTATCGGTGGGCATGGGCATCGAGCGATCCCGTCGAGGCGTCCCGATGGGCACCGACGTCAGACGCTGCCGACGCTCTCGGCGCATACCTCGCTGCCCTCGGATCGGATGGGAGGCAGATCTATCTCGTCGGTCACAGCAAGGGAGGAGCGGTCATCACCGAAGTAGTCGGCCGCTGGGATGCCCACCCGGAGAAAGGGGTCGATGCGGTGGTGGGCGCTGCGATTCTCGATCCACCGATCGCTTCGGGTCCGTTGGGGTTGCTCCAGAGCATCGGATGGCTCCACGGCGACACGGCAGATGACGGTCTCTTCGACCCGGTGCGGTGCGATTGGAACGGATGCTCGGACATCCGGGACGGTCTTGGGGAGGTATCGGGTGTGGAGGTGGTGATCGTCCGCAACCCCGACGCCGGGTTCACGAATTTCTGGGGCCGTCCGGACGATGTCCGTGTCTACGACCTGGATGACGGCGGTGGAAGCATGCTGGGACGGTTCCCCGACTTCGTCGGTATGTGGCAGCGTATGGGGGAGGCTCACAATTCGGTGTTGCACAGCGACACGGTGGCAGACTGCATCGCTTCGGAGGCACAAGTAGCCGGTTCATGTGATTGGCCGGAGCCGCGAAACATCGGGGCACTGTGGGGGAGCGGAAAATCCGGTGCGGGGCCACTGATTCGGTAGTGTCGTGTCACCCCGAGACGGCATCACGCAAACAATCCAGCGGGGATCGCTTGTTACACCACGGCGTTGCTATCATCCCGTTTCGGGCAATCGCCCGCGTACTCTGTCGCGAAGGAAAGAATCCTCGTGAACGACACACAGACAGTCGTTGATGAATTTGGCACGCACACTACGGACACCGGTTCGCCGGAGGTCCAGGTAGCGCTGCTCACTGAACGCATCAA
>CAZWDQ010000029.1:0-21556 GCA_964632475.1 uncultured Acidimicrobiaceae bacterium | reverse complement strand
GGCCCGGTGGGACTCGAACCCACACGCTTCGGATTAAAAGTCCGCTGCTCTGCCATTGGAGCTACAGGCCCTGATCCGCAGGATACCCGTTGCAGGCGTTGCTGATCACTTGGCGTTGCGGCATGCACCGTGACGCCCGGGTCGGTATCGTCAGGCGCGTGAAGCTCTATCTCATCGACGGCACGTATGAGTTGTTCCGCAACCACTTCGGCGGGGGACCCGAGCGCACCGCGCCGGGCGGCAAGGACGTGAAGGCCACATACGGGATCATGGCTTCGACACTTGCACTGCTTGCCGAGCCTGAAGTCACCCACGTGGCGGCAGCGTTCGATTCCGTGGTCGAGTCGTTCCGAAACGAAGTGTTCCCCGAATACAAGACGGGAGAAGGCATCGAACAGACCCTGTTCAACCAGTTCCCGCTTGCCGAGCGAGCAATGCGGGCGATCGGTGTCACGGTTTGGTCGATGTACGACTATGAAGCGGACGACGGGCTTGCCACGGGCGCCCGCCGATGGGTCGATGACGTGGACCAGGTTGTGGTCATGTCGCCGGACAAGGACATGGCTCAGCTCTATGGAGATCCACGAATCGTCGGATACGACCGGCGCAAGGGAGCGTTCATCGATCGAGACGCGGTCGTCGACAAGTTCGGTGTTGAGCCTGCGTCGATCCCCGACTGGCTTGCGCTCGTTGGAGACGCGGCGGATGGACTGCCGGGGCTCCCCGGATGGGGTGCGAAGTCCTCAGCGACGATCCTCTCCCGGTATGGCCATCTCGAGGGCATCCCTCTCAACGCCTCCCTCTGGGACGTCAAGGTGCGCGGTGCCGACAAACTCGCCGTGACACTGCGCGAGCGGATGGGCGATGCCCTGCTCTATCGGTTCCTTGCCCAACTCAGAGTCGATGTTCCGCTTCCCGATTCGCTCGGCGATCTGGAGTGGAAGGGCGTGCCCCGAGATCGTTACGAGGCGTTCTGCGACGAACTCGGTTTCGAGCGTCTCAAGGAGCGGCCGAAACGTTGGATCGACTGATCAGAGAACGATGACCCCGGCAGGGTGGCCGTGGGCGTTCGCGATCCTACGATCGAGGGTGAGCAGTGGCGTTCCGGTCGCTTCTGCGAGGGCGACGTAGGCGGCATCGTACGCGGTGAGGTTGTCCCGAGGTTCCCAGATGCGGGGCAAGAGCGGCCGGTGGTCGCAGCACTAACTAGCGGACACCAGGTACTGGAGAACCCGGCCGCCGTCGGCGTCGAACATCTCGAGCGTGCCGGCGTCGACGATGTAGGTATCGGCGAGGCCGAGGAGCTCCAGGTACCGCGTTTCCTGAGCCATGGCGGCTTCATCGGCGCAAGCCATCAACGTCGCTGCTCCGGGAACTATCTCGATCGATGTCTCGTCGGTCTCCCACGTAGCGGTGTAGTCGTTGCATCCAGACGAGCCGGAGAGCGTCCCGTCGTCCGCGAAGGCTGCGGTGACCGAGACACCAATGGCGGCCGACTGGAAGCCGCCAGTACCATTGTTGTACGCGAGGAGGTCCCACGACGTCCCGGCCAGATCCTGTGAGATTGCGGCGTAGACGAGCACCGGACCACCGTTGGACGAGAGAGTCAACGTCTCACCATCGATCGCCCATGAATCGACGGTGTCCAGAGCAGCGAGGTACGCAGCTTCCTGTGCCATAGCCCCGGGTTCCCCGCAGAACATCTGGGTAGAGGCGAGCAGTCCGAAGGTGAGCGAAGATCCGTCCAGTTCGAACGAGCCGCTGTACTGATTACAGGAGGCGTTCCCCGCCGCGGTGCCCTCGTCGAACATCAGCGTCGGGGGCGTGCCGGGGATGGGGGCGATTGTTGCCCCGTTGGGACCGGCGATCTCGGTCAGTTGCCAGGCCTGGTCAGTCGGCACACCACCTCCATCAGAGCCGCAAGCCGCAGCGAGCAGGGCGAACGAAAAGGTGAGCAAAAGTAGTTGTTTCATCATGTTGATGAGACGATATCGGAACGACCCGAGATTCCCGAGTATTCGTTCGAAAGCGACAGCCGGTGGAGCTTCAGGTCTCGGACGCGACGCCAAGGAGTCGCTCGCGCTTCAGCTTCTTCGCTCCTCGAACGGACAGGAGAATCGCCACGATCCATGAGATCGCACCGATCAGGAACGCCGATCGACCGGGAGAGATCACGACACTGACCGCCACGGCGTACGACAGCATGATGACGGGGAGCGTCACCAAACTCGATGCCTGCTGAGCCGAAGCTGCCGATCGGACGCGCGCCGATATGCGCAGGATGATCGTGAGAGCTACCGCGATGAACGGGGGGATCACCCAGAGGATGAGAACGACCCATCCGGCGGTGGGGAAGAACCACCCACCGAGATCCGGGCCAACCGTCAGGTTCACGACAAGGGCATAGGCCGAGAAACCGATGGTCAATGCGAGGAAGCCAGGGACGAGGCTCGCGATGAGCTTCCCGACGTAGAGCTCTGCCATTGTGACAGGGCTGTGGGCGAGGAACTCCCCTGTCCCACGCTCGCGTTCACCGACGATGGCGTTCGAGCCCACGGCTGCGGAGATGGTGACGGGAACGATGATCGCAATGGGGGCAAGAAGGAAGACGGCGGCGATGTACGACGCCCTCGTCACCGGCGTGTCTCCCCGAGCTACCTCGTTCACCTGTGCAGGAAGGTTGCCGACGACGCTCGTAACTTGATCGACGAACGGGGTGCCCTCGAGCCGACCGATCGTGACCAACATGATCAAGGGGATGACCACGAAGAACAGGCTTGCCATGATCAGCAGAGGGATCCAGTAGTCCTTGCTCTTGAAGAGGCGGCGCAGATCTGCCCCGGCGACCGCACCTACGTGAGCCCACCTCACGATGACTCCTCCGAATGGGTACGTTGCATGGCGAAATAGAGCTCTTCGAGCGACGGGGCGATCGGCTCGACCCTTGTGAGACGCACCCCATCGCGAACGAGTTCTGCGATCAGGTCGGGGAGTGCGCTGTGATCGACCAGCGTGGCGTGAACGGCCCCATTCCACGACACGGAGACAACCCCACGGCGATCGACGATCGAGTCGAGGGTGGTGCGGTCCTCGGCATCGAAGAGAACAACCGGGTCGGCTAGGTATCGACCGGTCAGCTCTTCGGGTGATCCTGACACCTGGGCGTGGCCGTTGCTCATGAGAACGATCTGATCTGCGATCCCTTCGGCCTCATGGAGAAGGTGTGTGCACAACACGATGGTTCGGCCCCGACCGGCGAGTTCCTGGATCAAATCAAGGACCTTTCGCGACGACTCCGGATCCAGACCGGCGGTGGGCTCATCGAGGAGGAGAACCTCGGGGTCGTGGATCACCGACCGGGCAAGGGCGAGCCGGGTGCGCATGCCCGTGGAATAGCCGCCGACCTCTTGGAGGAGGGCATGCTCGATCTCGAAGCGTTCCGCGGCGTCGAGAGCGGAGGCCTCGTCGGCACCGAAGATCCGTGCGGCGAAGCGGAGGTTCTCCCAGCCGGTGAGTTGATCGTAGAACGCGGGCTTTGGAGGGACGATGCCGACTCGTCGCCGAATCTCGTCTCCGTCGACCTTGGGATGGAGACCGAGAACCTCGATGTCGCCACGGTCGGCCACGAGAGCGCCGGTGGCGAGGCGGACCGTGGTGGTCTTCCCTGCTCCGTTCGGGCCGAGGAGGACCGTCACCGCGCCGATCGGAGCCTCGAAGTCGAGGGCTTCAACGGCGCGAACGGTTCCGAAGCTCTTGGAGACCGAGCCGAAGCGGATTGCGAATTCCATCTCAGATGTCATCGGCTCGGACGGTACTCAACCTGAACTGTTAGGAGACCCGATCCTTGTTCAATCCGTGGGCCCACAACGCCAAATAGGACGTCGCGTACCCTGGGTACGCGACGGCGTAGGATCGGTGTTATGTGCGGACGCTTCGTTCAGAGTCAGGAAGCCGAGAACTACGGCGCCTACTTCCAGGTCGACGTGATCAGGACCGATGCCGTGCTCCGTTCGTGGAACGTCGCACCGACCAAGCAGGTGTACGCCGTGGCCGAACACGACGGTGAACGCCAGCTCGGCACGTTCGATTGGGGGCTGGTGCCGTTCTGGGCGAAGGATCGCAAGATCGGCGCACGCCTCATCAACGCGAGAATCGAGACCGCGGCGGAGAAGCCGGCGTTCCGTGATTCGTTCACCGCCCGACGGTGCATCATCCCGGCGGAAGGCTTCTACGAATGGGAGCCCAAGGATCGCGGCAAGCTCCCTCACTACTTCTTCGCCCCCGATGGGCAGTCGCTCGCTCTTGCCGGGCTCTGGTCGTCATGGAAGGATCCCGATTCGGGCGACCGGCTTCGGACCTGCACGATTCTGACCGGCGAGCCGAACGAGGTCGTCCAGCCGATCCACGATCGGATGCCGGTGATCCTCCCCGACACGATATGGGATTCGTGGCTCGATCCCGAGGTCGCCGACGCCGGTGTCATCAGAGATCTCCTTGCCTCTGCCGCCATTCCGGATCTTGTCGAGCACGCCGTGTCGACGCTTGTCAACAGGGTCGCCAACGACCTACCCGAGTTGATCGCACCGCTCAAGACCGGCGCCGTGTAGAGATCTATCTCAATGAATAGCCCTGAGGGCCATGAGAGCCACCAGTAATACGGTCAACCCGATGACCAGGAGGCGAACGTCTCGATTCCGTCGGGAGACGACCATGGCAACAGTGCCGGTGGTCAGCACAACACCGAACTGAAACACGACACCGGCGTCCGTGGCAGGTAGGAGTACGTCGATCACACCGTGAAGAACGCGCGAAGGGCCCTGTTCATGCCGGAACATGGCCCGCTGAGTCGTAATACGCTGTGGCCTATGCGTGCACTGCGGAAGCTCGGTCCCGGTCCTGGTTTCGATCTGATTGACATTCCCATCCCGGAGGTGGGTCCGGATGAAGTGCTCATCGAGGTTCGAGCGACCTCGATCTGCGGGACCGATCTCCACATCTATGAGTGGAATCCGTGGGCAGCCGATCACGTATCGCCTCCGATCACGGTTGGGCACGAGTTGACCGGCGTCGTTGTGGATCGCGGTGCGAACGTGACCGAGCCGGAGATCGGGCAGTTGGTGTCCGCCGAGTCACACGTTGTCTGCAACATCTGCGCCTGGTGCCGGACCGGTCAAGGTCATCTCTGCCCGAAGACGCAGATCCTCGGAGTCCACCGTGACGGTGCCTACGCAGAGTACGTCGTGGTGCCCGCCCAAAACGCATGGCCCGATCCTCCGAGTATGCCGTTGTCGGTTGCGTCGCTCCAGGAGAACTTCGGGAACGCCGTTCATACCGCGACGGTCCCGTCGGTTGCCGGGCGAAAGGTGCTCGTCACCGGCTCGGGTCCGGTTGGAGCGATGGCGATCGCCGTCGCCAAGGCGCTTGGGGCGCGAGCCGTCTACGCCACCGACATTTCCGACTACCGGCTCGAACTCGCGACGACGATGGGGGCTGATCGGACGATCAACCCGCTTCGTGAAGACGTCGCTGCTGTGATCGCCGAAGCCACCGAAGGGGAGGGAGTCGACGTGCTCCTCGAGATGTCGGGGGCACCTTCTGCTCTCGAAGCCGGCTTCTCGTCTCTGAAGCCGGGTGGGGAGGCAGCACTTCTGGGATTGACGTCCGAGAAGTTCCCGTTCGACATCGACGACAACATCATCTTCAAGGGCGCCACCGTGCACGGTATCGTCGGGAGGCGCCTCTGGGAGACATGGCTCGAGATGCGAGGGCTGATTCGTTCCGGTGCCGTCGATCTCGCCCCGGTGATCACACACCGATTCGCTCTCGATGACTACGAGAAGGCGTTCAAACTGATGCAGTCGGGCGAGTGCGGAAAGGTCATCATGTTCCCAGATCCGGCTTACACCGATGGGCCACTGAGTTGACGGAGGCACTATGACTGACAAGACAGCATTCATCCGCGACGAGGTCCAGGCGCTCAAAGACCAGGGCCTGTACAACACGATTCGTACGATCGATGGTCCCCAAGGGGCGCATCTGACAGTCAACGGGCAGAAGGTTCTGAACTTCTGCTCGAACAACTATCTGGGTCTCGCCAACGATCCGCGTCTTGTCGGAGCCGCGGTGACGGCGCTCGAACGCTACGGGGTTGGGCCCGGTGCCGTGAGAACCATCGCCGGGACGATGACGATCCACACGGAACTCGAGGAGGCGCTCGCTCGATTCAAAGGCGTCGAAGCGACGATCTCGTTCCAGTCGGGCTTCACGGCCAATCTCGCGGTGATCCCGGCGCTCGCCGGAGCAGGAGACGTCATCATCTCCGATGAGTTGAACCATGCCTCGATCGTTGACGGCGTGCGTCTCTCCAAGGCAGGGAGGAAGATCTACTCCCACAACGATGTGAGCGTCCTCCGTGAGCGCCTCACCGAGGCGCGTGAGGAGGGAGCGAATCAGATTCTCGTGATCACGGACGGCGTGTTCTCTATGGATGGAGATATCGCACCGCTCGACAGGATCGTCGACGCCGCAGACGACTTTGACGCGATGGTGATGGTTGACGATGCCCATGGTGAAGGCGTTGTCGGGCGTGGTGGGCGTGGCATCGTCGACCACTTCGGACTTCACGGCCGCGTCGATGTCGAGGTCGGCACGATGTCGAAGGCGTTCGGAGCCGTCGGCGGATACGTCGCCGGATCTGAAGAGTTGATCGAGTGGCTCCGGCAGCGTGGCCGACCGTTCCTGTTCTCCTCGGCGATCACACCGCCGGACGTTGCCGCATGTATCGCCTCGGTTGAGATCCTCGACGGTTCGACCGAACTCGTCGACCGACTCTGGTCGAACTCGGCAGCGTTCAAGTCGATGATGACCGATGCTGGATTCGACATCGGGGTGAGCGAGACTCCCATCACACCGGTCATGCTCGGTGATGAGCACCTCGCTCGGGAGTTCTCTCGCAAGCTGCTAGATGAGCAGTCGGTATTCGCCCAGGCGATCGCCTTCCCAACCGTTGCGCACGGCAAGGCAAGAATCCGGGTCATGATATCGGCAGCCCACAGCATGGAGGATCTCGAGGTGGGCGCCGCGTCATTCGTGGCGGTAGGTCGTGAACTCGGTGTCGTTGCCTAACGTCGATCACCGTGGAGTCAGTCGGCTCAGGTTGATCTCGGATCCCCGTTCAGGATCTCCGCTGCACTCGATTCGTAGCCCGGACTTCCGGACGAAGCAGCGAGTTTGACGGGACCGTCGCTAGATTCATGCACCGCTGGGGGATCACCGCCATGTCTGAAACAACGCAGAATGTCCAGGGAACACCCGCCTCCTGGGGCCGTCTTGCTCTGCGCGGATTCGTCCTGCTGCTTGGGATGGTCTCGATCTACTTCTTCCTCCCGACGCTCCTGAATCTCGCCGAAAGCGCTCCCCAACTCGAGCACGTCAAGTGGCGTTGGTTCCTGCTAATGGCGCTGCTGATGACCGGGGCATTCGCTTCGCAGTGGGCGCTCACCCGGATCGCGGCCCCCGGAATCTCATGGTTCGTTGCCGCCACATCGCAACTCACCTCGAACGCGGCGGTGAAGGTGATCCCGGGCGGCGTCGTTGCAGGCGGAGCATTCTATTTCCGGATGCTGGCCGTCTCCGGGGTGCCGATGGGCACGGCGATCACCGCACTCGCAGCCGTCGGAATCCTCTCGAATCTCGTCCTCCTCGCCCTCCCCGCAGTGGCTGTCGTGGTCGCCGTCGTGTCAGCACCCATTCCGGAGGGCATGCTCCCCGTCGCGATCGCCGGGACCGTGATGTTCGTCGCGATGTTCAGCGCCACGGTCATCATGGTGGCCTTCGACCGGCCGCTCCATGCAGTCGGCTGGGTTGCCGAACGTGTCGTCGCATGGGCGGGTCGCCTTTTCAAGAAGGAGTGGTCGCTTACGACCGATGTCATCGTAGAGCGGCGCGATGAGGTCGTCTTGGCTCTCGGCAAACGGTGGCACAAGGCGCTCGCTGTGGCTGTATCGAACTGGCTCCTCGACTACGCCACTCTCGTGGTCGCGTTGATCGCCGTTGGAGCAGATCCCCGCCCGAGCCTCGTCCTCCTGGCATTCGCCGGTGCGGCGGTCCTCGGTATGATCCCCATTACCCCGGGTGGTCTCGGGTTCGTCGAGGCCGGACTTGTTGGCATGCTGACCATCGCAGGCATCCCGGCCGGTGACGCCCTCCTTGCCACGCTCGCCTACAGGCTCTTCCAGTTCTGGCTCCCGATCCCCGCCGGATTGGTCTCGTACATCCTGTTCCGACGCCGGTACGGCAAGCTCTCCGAGCTACCCGGCTTCTCCTAACCCTGTCGAGGCGCAGCGCAGGCGCTCACCGTGATTCCCTGCGTGCCGACGCCGATGCTTCCGAGGATCCGCGGCTCGAACCGATCAGTCACCGCAATACAGATGGTTGTGCCGTCTGTGCTTGCAGTTGCCCTGCGACCCAATCGAACTCGGGCAGCGAGCGAAGCGGATTCTGCGGCAACGACCGCAGAGCTCCGGTCGAGATGGGTTGTGCCCTCGTAGGCAGAAGCTATCTCCAACTGTGCAGCTCCAGCTTCTGCCCCGGCATCCGCGGCGAACGCGGCTTCTCGATACGTCGCGGCGAGCAGCGATGCATCGAGTGCCAGCCCCAGCACGACGAAACCGATGAAGAACAGTGCTCCGAGATACGGGAGCATGGATCCCCGCTCATTCATGGGTGGCTCCGATACGGGCTGTACGCGGCGGTAGCGCGCCCGGTGACCGTCTGGCTGATGGGGCTGCCGGAGGGTCCGACAAGCGGCACGTCCATCCGGACCTGGACCGAGAGCGACGCTCCGGATGTCGTGGCTACAACGTCGGCACCGGGCATCAGATCTCGTGCGATTCGTACGGCATCATCCGGATCGCCGTACCGGGTTCCATACTGAGCCGCATATGAAGCGACCTCCGACACCTCGGCGGAGACCGCGCCAAGGCGACCGACCGTCACGATGACCTGGCTGATCACGAGGACGAAGACGAAACCGATGGCCAGAGTCCCGATCAACGCCGTGCCACGTTCGTTCGTCACGGTGGAACTACGAGGGGCGCCGTTGAGGCGGCGCGGATCGTGATCGGGACCAGATCCGGACCGGGCGGCAGCCACCGGATGGCGGCACGTGCGGTGACACTGCCGCCATGGGACTCGACAATCGCGTTGACATCCGAGGCTCCCGGCACGATGCGAGCAAGTTCGCCTTCGAGTCTGGCCGCCTCGACACCGAGGTCGCTTCCGGGCCTACCCGCTCGTCGGGCAGCGGCAGCAACAGCCGTCTGCGCGGTGTCGCGGGCTACAACAACGAACGCGACCTGTGTGACGATCACGATCAGCAGGAAGATGACGGCCGTCGCTGCGAGCGATTCGACGATCACCGACCCTCGGTCTACGCGAAGAATCCCGTCATCTGTGCCACGATGCTCGACCATACGTCGGCAGTGGCGCTGCGAACCTGGGGCAGCAGCATCGCAATCACCAGGACAGCGATCGTTGCCAGGCCCAACCACTCGACGGTGGTTGCACCTCGTTCTTCGTTCCACATGTTCATCCCCTTTCCTATGGATCCCCCGCCAGACTTCGGAGACCGACGAGGGTTGGATAGAGCAAGAAGAGCAGTGTCACCGGGACCATCAGGGCGAGCACCGGACCGTATGTCGTGAGGGCTCTGCGGCCGCCCTCAGCCGTCAGATCGCGGGCCAGGGCGGCCCGGTAGTCGGTGCCGAGTTCGCTGAGAGCCTCGACGAGGCGACCGCCGGTGTCGTGAGCGTGAGCGAGAAGGGTGTAGAGGCGGGCGGCCTCAGGATCGGCAGTTCGGCGAGTGTTGTGCTGCAGGGACTCGCTGATGCCGCGACCCTCTCCGACCTCATCGAGCGCTACCTCGAGCTCCTCGGCAGCTACCCCTGTCGACTCATCGATGTATCTCTGGATGGACGTTGACACCGACTCGCCCGCGATGACGTGGAGTGAGAGGGCATCCGTCACGATCGGGAGTTCGAAGCGCAGTCTGCGAGCTCTGCGATCCCTTCTGGTGGAGATCCACATGCCGAATACGAGCCACCCGGTCACCGCTCCGAGCACAACGAGAGGGAGCACAGAGCGGCCCGGTCCCTCGACGAAAAGATCTCCCTGAGAAACGAGCGCTCCGATGATCCCGCCTGCGGCGGCCGTCGCCGAGCGTCGGAGAATGAACTCGGACTTCGACCACCCGAGACCGGAAGCGACTGCCGGCGCGTCGTCGATGGTGTCCAGGTCCGACTCGGTCGATAGGGGGGTCGGGCGGAGGTACCTCCCGACCCGCTCGCTGAGGCTCGTAGTACGACCTGCCAGAGCGATGAGGAGAATTCCCGCAGCGAGCACGATCGCGACGGCAACGTTCATCGCGCTACCCGGGGGGCGCTTGAGAGGCGGGCTGAGTGCCTGGCCGCGATGAATCCGAGGCCGGTCGAAACGAAGCCGATGGCGATCACCATCGACCCGGTCGTTGTTCGGTAGGCATCGGCGGCCTGGGGGTTGGTCGAGATCGTCAGAGCCAGGAGCGCCCACGGCGCGATCAATGCCACGGATGCCGTCATCCGCTGTTCCGTGAGGGCTGCTGCATGAGCACGGCGCAGCCGCAGTTCGTCCGAGATGGACACCCCGAGTGACGATATGACGGCACCGACTCGGTGTCCCCCTGATCGATGTGCGAACGACAGCGTCGCGAGCACGCGGTCGCTCGTTGCGTCATCGAGTTCTTGTCGGAGTCGCTCGAGTGCCGGCGTGAAACCATCACCGAACATCACAGAGTCCTCAACCTGTCGGGATGTGGAGGACAACGGTTCGGGCGACCGCCGGGCGGCTGCGATGAAGGCATCCGGGAGGGTCGTTCCTGCGGCGACTCTTCCTTTCAACAGAGCAAGGAAATCCGGCCACGCCTCAGCCAGGGACTCGCGTTGGCGACGCCTCCTGGTGGCATCGACCACGACCGGCACTGCAGCCGCGAGGACTGCGATGGCGATAGATGCAGCCGGGACCGCAAGCAGACCAAGAGCGAGAAGCCCAGCAACCGTACCGGTCGCCAACGCTGCAGGTACTACCCAGGGAGACGGGAGATTGGGTTTGGGGAGTCGGAAGGACGGCGCCCACCCGGAGACAACAACCCAAGCTGCGGCGCCGGCCAGTACGGCGGCGATGCCCCTCATGGCCGCCAGCCGATCGTGCCGAAGCGTGGGTCGTCGGGCGTGGTACCGGTCCAGTGAAGCCCCGACGGGTCCGCTTCGAAGATTGGCTGCAGGGTGAACACCTCACCGGAGAGCTGCTCTGGAACGAAGGCGATCTCTTCGACCATTCGATTCCGGCCCGTCCTACGGATGAACACAACGAGGTCGACGACCGAGGCAACTGTGCGACGAACGAAGGAGATCGCGACGTTCTGCCCTGCGAGGACGCTATACGAAACGAGCTTCTCCAACGAATCTCGAGCTGAGTTCGCGTGCAGCGTCGCGACCCCGGAACACCCCGCGTTGAGTGCCATCAACATGTCGAGCGCTTCAGGTCCGCGCACCTCTCCTACGACGATCCGATCGGGACGCTGGCGGAGGGCCTCCCGCACAAGGTCCCTCAACGTGATCTCGGCGCCTCCATCGAGGCCGGCATCACGGGTCTGCATCTGCGTCATGTCTGGAAGGTCGGCGTCGATCTCGAAGACCTCCTCGCACGTCACAACTCTTCGGTCCGGCGGCACTTCACGGAGCAGACAGTTGACAAGGGTTGTCTTCCCGGCCCCTGGTGCACCGGCAACGAGTACGGAGAGATCACAGCGCATGGCCTCGCGAAGAAGAGACGCAGATGGAGACGTCAACGTTCCGCGCTCGACGAGTTCATCGAGTCCGGTGGCGGTGACGACGAACTTGCGGATCTGGATGTTGAGGCGATCCGGATGGGTGACGGGAGGCCCCGTGATGTGGACCCGGGACCCGTCGGCGAGTTGAGCAGAGACGATGGGTGAGGAGAGGTCCAATCGTCGTCCTGTCCCTGCGAGCAGCTGGTCGGCGAATCGGCGGAGCGTGGGCGTGTCGGCGACGATCGGTATGAGTTCCTTGATGCCGTTCCGTACGACGAAGGTTCGGTGGCCTCCGATGACGATGATTTCTTCGACTTTCGGGTCATCGAGAAGCTCGCCGAGGAATCCGAGTCGGTGGGGATGAGCTGCAACGGTCACGAGAGTGTTCCCAGCGGCGCAAGCGATCGCCTGAAGCGTCCATCCGGGCGTTTCGCAGCGAGCGATGCGGCGCGAACCGCAGTGCGGTCCGGGATCACGATCGCCGGTTCGATGCCCGTCCATTCCTTGGCCGCTGCGATAACGTTCGCCTGATCACGAGGGGCTACCCGATTCAAGACCACAGTCGGTGGTGGCCCCGACCAGGCGGAGACCAACTGAGCGGCGCGAACGACTCCGACGGCGCTCGCGTCGATAACGAGTACGGCCACATCCGATCGTTTGAGAACCGGATCATCCGGCTCGGCAGTCCCCAGGTCCACGACGACCCGATCGAATCCCACGACCGCAGCGTCGATTACGTCGTCGACCATGGCCGGTCTCAACGGAGCCTCTCCGATCCGGTGAGATCCTGTGATCACCGAGATCGGTCCTGTGCGATGGAGCGCTTCGTCCGCAATGGCTCCCGTCATGCGCACCTGGTCTGCTGCGTCGGTGATGTCGGGGCGAGGAGGTAGCCCGAGTCGGATAGCGATCGACGGTGCTGTCACATCGAGGTCGACGAGCAGGGTTGATGCTCGGCCGCCTGCATCCCATGCATGGCCGAGAGCGATCTCGGTCGTGCCGGGAGCTCCCCTCGCACCGATGACGGAGACGACCGTACCCGTGCCGCCCCTTTCGAGGAGGCCGGATGATGGCGAGATGAAACGGATCGCGGTCACGATTGTTCGAACGTCTGCTGTGTCCGGTAGCAATTCGTCGACTTCGGCCGATCGAAACATCTCGGCGGCCGGCCCGTCCTCGAAGGGGTGGATTCCCAGTACGCCGAGGCCTGCTCGCTGCCAAGCCGCGATCTGGACGGGTGTGACCCATGACACTTCGCCGCCGGCAACGACGACGTCGATGTCCTCGGCGTGCTGCTCTATCTCATGGGGTTGGAAGGCCCGAAGGACGATCCGAAGCTCGGCGGTCTCTCTGGCGTATGAGACAAGACCCGGTTCCCAGTCCCGGGCGGACAGGACGGTGGCGACGCGAACGCTCATGCTCCAACCCGAACCAGGTCGAGGTCACTCCCGTTCATCGCGGCAGTGAGAGAAGCGGCGAGGGCATCGTCAACGGCGAGGAGGAGCTCGATCTGATCGCCGTTCACTGATGACTCCGAGATCGCTGCATCGACGACGTAGACGGAGGATGCGATGAGCCGTGTCTCGGCGGGTTCTCCGGGTCGGGAGGTGGACGCATATATGTCAACCCGATCGCCGGGATCGATTCGGCCGAGCACTGCGTGAGCACGATCGAGTTCGAGGGCCAGGAGATTCGGAGCGGCTTGAACCTCGGGAGCACGGAGCAGGCTGGGAAGGAGAGGCTCCCCGGCCGAGAGCGGTGCCACCAGCACCCATTCGGAGAGTTCCCCGGGTTCGTCTCCGATGACAAGCCCGTCGGCGTCGGTCACGTTTCTCACGGAGAGGTCTAGTTCGGACAGAGGCGTGCCGGCAGAGAGATCGGAGCCGGCGACGAGGACAGGGACGGTCGGGACAGGGCGGGTCATCCAGAGGACGAGGAACACGGAGACAGCGGCGAGACCGATGCCGAGCAACGTCCTGGTATCGGGTCGGGGGATCGACACGCTCCTCAGGCGCACACCGAGAGCCATCAGCGGCCTTCCATCGCGACGATGTGGGCGATTGCGACGTATCGCTCGACGTTCCCGTCGATGACGACGACGTGATCGACGCCGACCGCCTCGACGACACCGCGGTAGAGATGGCCGTCGGCAGTGGAGAGCACGATCTGTTCGGTGCGATCCTCGGAATCGAGGAGTCGGTCCCTCAGCGTTTGGCGCCGCCGGGCTGCAGCACGCGCTGCTGCCTGCTCAGCGTCGAGAGTGTCATCAAGGCGATTCCGAAGCGAGCGTCCAAGCCGCACCAAATCCGGATGTCCCAGCGGGTCCATTCCCCATCGCCCCCCATCGCTTAGCTCGACTGTCCGAGCCCACTCTCTAAGTACCACGAATTGGGTCGATGCTGCAAGGAGGTCGTCATCACAATGTTTCGCGCCTCTTGAACGCGTTCCGCGCCTCAAGAACGAAAATCGCGACTTTTGGGGGAGACCGGACGACCGACGACCGACTACCTTCTACCCATGCCAACCGACTCCATCCTTGTGCCCGACCCCAGCCCCGAGCGTCGCGTCTTCACGAACAGGACGCTGAACATGCGCTCGATCAGGGCGATCGGCTACGACATGGACTACACGCTGACCCAATACAACGCAGAGGCGTGGGAGGAGTGCGCGTTCGGTCACGCTCAGAGCCGTCTGGCTTCGCTGGGGTGGCCGGTCCAGTCGCTCGAGTTCGATGCGGAGATGGTGAGTCGGGGTCTTGTCATGGATCTCGAACTCGGGAACCTCCTGAAAGCGACCCGTTTCGGGTGGGTGATTCGTTCAATGCACGGCACACGCTTCCTCGACTATCGCGAGCTCCGTCGTGCGTACTCGGGCACGCTCGTCGATCTTTCAGAGGATCGATATGTGTTCCTGAACACCCTTTTCTCGCTGTCAGAGGCGAGCCTCTTCGCTCAGTGTGTGGAACTCCTCGATGCAGGGAAGCTCCCGAGCGGTGTCGGCTACGGGGAGCTGTTTGGCGCTGTGCGGAGCGCAATCGACGGCGCGCACCGGGATGGTCTCCTCAAGGCCGACGTGCTCGCCGATCCCGAGCGATTCATCGAACTCGACAGCGACATCGTCGACAGCCTCCTCGACCAGAAGCATGCGGGGAAGCGGATGATGTTGATCACGAACTCGGAGTGGAGTTTCGCCAACGAGATCATGACCTACACGTTCGATAGGTACATGCCGGAGGGTCAGACCTGGCGTGATCTCTTCGGAACGGTGATCGTATCCGCTGCGAAACCAGGCTTCTTCACGTCGTCGAATCCGCTCTACAAAGTGGTTGACGAGGAACGCGGTCTTCTTGAGCCACACCACGGTTCGATCGAACACGGCGACATCTTCTACGGCGGCAACGCTCGGCTCGTTGAGGCATACCTGGGACTCTCGGGTGACGAGATTCTCTACGTCGGCGACCATCTCTACGGCGACGTTCACTTCTCCAAGGCCCTCCTCCGTTGGAGGACCGCTCTCATCTTGCAGGAACTCGAGTCCGAGTCCCGGGCGCTCTCCGGTTTCCTCCCCTCTCAGCAACGCCTCGGAGATCTGATGGCACAGAAGGAACTCCTCGAGGCGCGGCTGAGTGCCTTACGGCTCGCCGCCCTGCGAGCTCGAGATGGATACGCGGATCCGATGTTCGACGTGAGTGACGGTGAGGCGGCGATCGCAAGGACCAGGGATGAGCTGTTGGCACTCGACGACCTGATAGCCCCGCTCGCCATCGAGGCGGGACGCTTGCGCAATGAAGCCTGGGGTCTCATGATGCGGGCAGGTGCCGACAAGAGCCTGCTCGCTCGACAGGTCGAGAGGTACGCCGATATCTATACGTCACGGGTCTCGAACCTGCTGTACCCCGGCCCATACGCGATGTTCCGGATCGGTCGCCTGGATCTCCCCCACGACCCGCATCCGGCGCACGACGCACATTGAGAGCTACCAGCTGCCAGCTGCCAGCTACCAGTCACCAGCAAGGGGTCATCACGGATTACGGTCTACGGAATTCGTCGTCGTCCTCCAGGTCCGCTTCTTCGACCACGATGTCGAAGCGGTCTACGCAGTCGGCGCAGCGGTATGGGACGATGTCGCCGGGCATCGGTGGGTCATCGGGTGAGAAACGGGGCAACAGGTGGGCAGTGCCACCACACTCGACGCACACGATCGACTCTGCCAGAGGACTCATCGAATCTCCTTCACTTGACTGTGACGACCGTGCAATCCGCAGTGTGTGCAACCTTGTGGGTCACGCTACCCAGGAATAGTCCGGAGAATTCTCCGAGACCGCGACGACCCATGACAACGATGTCGGCCCCGATCGCCTTCGCCGTGTCGCAGATCGCCTGTGCCGGTGACCCGAGTTCGACGGTGGTCAGCACGTTTTCTACACCGAGCTGGCGAGACCGTGCGGCGGCACTCTCAACGATCTTCTCCCCGGCCGTCTGGAGCACCGACCTGGACTCTGCATAGAGCCCCTCGAGTTCGGCGTACGCACCGAGCGCGAGAGGAACCGTCGACGCGTGAGAAACGACGTTCAGGATGGTGAGATCCGCCTCGTACTTGATGGCAAGATCCGCGGCGAACTCAACCGCTCGGTCGGCATGGCTAGACCCGTCGACTGCTACCAGGATGTGAGACACCATTCGACACCTCCTTCACCACAGTCTCGCGCCTCACCGCATCCGCGGCTAGGCGTTTCGGAAGTGAGGACGGCCAGGGTGGTACGATCGACGTGCCGTCGACCCTCGCGGGAGAGCGACGCAGGTCGCGCCGAAGGAGCAACCACCCCGGCAATCTCGCAGGCACCCGGACCGCGGGGCGAGGCACATCTGGAGAGCAGGGCCGTGGCCCTCACCGAAGGGGAAAGCCGCCGAGGCGGTGAATCTCTCAGGTCATCCGACAGATGGGGCGAACGTAACGCCGCGCCCCAACTGAGGAGCAGCCGATGATAGATACACCGTTTCGGGATCTTGGACCGACCGGCGACTTCCTGCGCCGCCACATCGGCCCGTCGAGCATCGACATGGCTGAGATGCTGGATACCGTCGGTGCCGCCTCGATGGACGATCTGATCGATCGTGCCGTTCCCCCACAGATCAGGGTCGAACGTGACCACGATCTCCCGGGGCCCATGGCCGAGCACGAGGCGGTCGCTCGGCTCCGCATGCTTGCCGATCGAAACGAGCGGTTCACCTCTCTCATCGGCATGGGTTACACGGGAACGATTCTCCCGGCCGTCATCCAGCGCAACGTGCTTGAGAACGCCGGCTGGTATACGGCCTACACGCCATATCAGCCCGAGATCTCGCAGGGGAGGCTCGAAGCGTTGCTGAACTTCCAAACGATGGTGTCGGATCTGACGGGCATGGACCTGTCCAACTCGTCGCTCCTCGACGAAGGTACCGCCGCGGCTGAGGCGATGGCAATGTTCAAGCGGGTGAATCGGCGTTCGGGTCCCATCTTCCTCGTGGACGAGGAGACGCATCCGCAGACGATCGAAGTCGTGAAGACCCGGGCCCAGCCACTCGGCCTCGAGGTCGTCATCGGTGACCCACACGGCGATCCTCCCGACGGTGTATTCGGCGTCCTCATCCAGTATCCGGGGACTCACGGAACAGTTGGGGATCACTCCGCAGCGGTCGAACGCATCCATGAGTCGGGAGCGCTGGTCGTGTTCGCGGTTGATCTGTTGGCGATGACGCTGATCGCCCCGCCCGGCGAATTCGGCGCCGATGCTGTTGTCGGAAGTTCGCAGCGATTCGGTGTGCCGATGATGTTCGGAGGTCCTCACGCAGCATTCATGGCCACTCGTGACGAGTACAAGCGGCAACTCCCGGGACGCATGGTCGGAGTGTCGAAAGATGCCGACGGGCGTATCGCGTTGCGTCTTGCCCTCCAGACCCGAGAACAGCACATCCGCCGTGAGAAGGCGACATCGAACATCTGCACGGCGCAGGTGCTCCTCGCCGTGATGGCCGGCTTGTACGGCACGTACCACGGACCCGACGGCCTCGTCAGAATCGCAACCCGCATCCACCGACTCGCCAATGCACTTGCTGAGGGACTCCAGTCGGCCGGCGTGACGGTTCGAAACGACTCCTGGTTCGACACAATCACGGTTGAGGTCGCCGACGCCGAGGAGACGCTCGTAAGGGCCAGACACCGCAGAATCAATCTGCGCCCGGTCGATGCCACAACGGTCGGGGTGACCTTCGATGAGACGATCACCGCAGCGTACGTCGACACCCTGTTCGAGATCTTCGACGTGAACGCTGCCGCCGATGTGCTTGTCGAGGAGGCACCCTCGGGTATTCCAGGAGCGCTGGAGCGGACAACGGAGTTCATGGACCACGAGGTATTCCATGCGTATCGGTCCGAGACCGAGATGATGAGGTATCTCCGACGTCTCCAGGATCGGGACATCGCCCTCGACCGGTCGATGATCTCTCTCGGATCGTGCACGATGAAATTGAACGCGGCCGCGGAGATGGCTGCGGTGACGTGGCCGGAGTTCTCCGAGATCCATCCCTTCGTGCCACTTGATCAGGTGTCCGGCTACCTCGAGTTGATTGCCGACATGGAGCGGTGGCTCGCGGATCTGACCGGATACGAGGCCGTGTCGGTCCAGCCGAACTCAGGCGCCCAGGGGGAGTTCACCGGCCTCCTCGCGATCAGGGCCTATCACGAGTCCCGCGGCGAGGGACATCGCGACGTGTGCCTCATCCCGGCCTCTGCCCACGGAACGAACCCGGCTTCGGCATCGATGGCAGGGATGCGGGTCATCGTTGTCAAGACGAGCGGAGATGGAAGCATCGACGTAGATGACCTGCGGGCTAAAGCGGCGGAACACGCCGATGCGATCGCAGCCATCATGGTCACCTATCCATCGACGCACGGTGTCTTCGAGGAATCGATCGTCGACGTGTGCGACGTCGTTCACGAACACGGCGGACAGGTCTATCTCGACGGAGCGAATCTCAATGCGATGGTCGGAATCGCCGAACCGGGCGCATTCGGCGGCGATGTCTCCCACCTCAATCTCCACAAGACGTTCGCAATCCCCCACGGTGGAGGCGGTCCCGGAATCGGACCGGTCGCCGTGAAGGCGCATCTCGCCCCGTTCCTCCCCGGCCACCCGCTTGTCCCGGACATGCCGGGCCACGAGGACGGTATCGGTGCCGTAGCGTCGGCACCGTGGGGTTCGGCGGGTGTGCTCGCGATCTCCTGGGCATATATAGCGATGATGGGGGCATCGGGCCTCCGCTCCGCCACGGAGATGGCGATCCTCAACGCCAACTACGTTGCGAGCCGCCTCGCTCCGTTCTACCCGGTGCTCTATACCGGCAACGACGGCTTCGTTGCTCATGAGTGCATCATTGACATCCGTGACATCCAGCACGACACGGGCGTCACCAACGAAGACGTGGCGAAGCGTCTTATTGACTACGGCTTCCACGCTCCAACGATGTCGTTCCCGGTCGCCGGGACGTTGATGGTCGAACCGACCGAGTCCGAGTCCAAGTTCGAGCTCGACCGTTTCTGCGACGCGATGATTGCCATCAAGGGTGAGATCGACGCCGTTGCCGCCGGGACGGTTGCGGTCGAGGAGAGTGTGCTGCGCCGTGCTCCGCATCCGGCTGAAGATCTTCTCGTCGATGAATGGGATCGACCATACGAACGTGAGATAGCCGCATACCCGGTGGACGCCCTTCGGAGAAACAAGTACTGGGTGCCGGTCAGCCGGATCGACAACGCCTTCGGTGATCGACACGTCATCTGTGCCTGTCCACCGATGGAGGCCTACGAGATGGGGACCGAAGGCGGCTTCGAGATGGTGCAGAATCAGGTGTACACCGATGAGTGACCAGTTCTCGTTCCGGCAGAAGCCCAATGGCCTGTTCAAGTGGTTTCTGCAGGCACCCAAGTGGTTGTATCGAGCTCATCTCGGATTCCTGCTCGGATCTCGCTTCCTGTTGCTCGAGCACATCGGACGGAAGTCGGGAACGCGGCGTCAGACACCGCTGGAAGTAGCTCATCACGATCTCGATCGTGATGAGTACATCGTGACATCCGGAACCGGCGTGAAAGCAGACTGGTACCGGAACATTCAGGCGAATCCTGCCGTCGCGATCTGGTTGGGGAATCACAGGTACCAGGTGGTTCAGCGGTTCCTTTCGACCGACGAGGCCGTCGCGGTCATGAAGGGATATGAGCGGGAGCACCCGAAGGCGGCAGCGAAACTCGAATCGATGATGGGTGTCTCCCACGACGAGACCGGGGAGTCATGGATGACCATGATGGAAACGATCCCGATGATCGGGTTCACACCGCAGCCGTAGCTGAGGTTTCCTGCTCTCGGCGCATCGCCCGGCGATCCCAGCGAGAGAAGATGACCGATGCAGCGCCAAGCGCCACACCGGTCGCCACGTACATTGGTCCCCAACCAGCGGTGTCGATGATCGCTCCAAGAGCGGGCCCACCGATGAGCGTCCCCACGTCGAAGAGCGCGGTGAAGAACGACATGGCAGAGCCGCGGTCGGTCTCCGGTGCCCGGTCCACCAGGAGAGCGGTGAGGATGGGGAAGATGAAGCCGTGGCCGGCCCCGCAGAAGGCCCCGGCGATGGCAACACCGACCCAGGATCCTGCGCCGGCGAGCACCAGGAAGCCAATCACGAGAATGCCCAGCGAGGGATAGAGAACGCGCATTCTGCCGACCCGATCAGGGAGCCACCCGAGGAAGACTCGTTCAAGAATCGCGACCGCCACATATGTTGAGAAGAACAGTCCCACGCTTCCGAACCCGGTGTCATCGACGTATCTCCGGATGAAGACGAAGTAGCCCGTGAGAGCCGTCGAGAACGATCCGATCATCCACCAGATCGGAAGGAGGTTCCGTTGCGTGACGATGCTCCAGAAGCCACGCGGCGACTCGCCCGGCTTGAGCGTGGGACGGCGCTCAGCGAGGGGGAGCGAGAGGAAAAGCGTGATGACAGCGAACCCCGCTGCAGTGAGGAACAACTCTCGGAACCCTGCTATCGATAGGACGAAATCGCCGACGATTCCGGCAATCCCGATCGGGAGCAACCCGGATACGCCGAACAGTGCAATGCCCTCGGTCCTGCGGGACTTGGGGATGACGTCGGTTCCGTAAGTGAACAAAGCGCTGAAGAGCATCGCCTCCGCTACTCCGTGACCGACGCGCACAACGTAGACCCATGGTCCGAGTGTGGAAACCGTCAAGTACAGGAGTACGAACACGACGTTCAGAACGTTCCCGACCATGATCACGGGTCTGCGGCCGTATCGATCCATGACCGTTCCAAGCAAGGGACGCATCGCGATCGACGCGACGGCGGTGGCGCCGTAGATCAAGCCGATCTGGGTATCGCTGGCACCAAGGTCGGCGAGAAAGCCAGAGAAGTGAAGGAAGAGCGCATAGGCCATCCCACTCGTGAAGTTGGCGACCGACACGAGCAGGAACGGTCGGGTGAAGAGGCGCTCTGTCACTGGATCAGCCTATCGACGCTGCCGGCGGGTCGCGTCCAGCGATTCGTACTCAAACTGAATGGGATAAATCCGGTCTGAGGAGGTGTGGAGATGGACTGAACGCGGGTGTCAGACCGGGCTATCGGGGTGGGGCGTGGATTGGTGGTC
>CAZWDQ010000028.1:0-21681 GCA_964632475.1 uncultured Acidimicrobiaceae bacterium | reverse complement strand
ACCCCTGGCCCCTACGTTGCGAACGTAGTGCTCTGCCGGACTGAGCTACACCCCCGGACGAGGCGGGAGTGTATCAGGCGAGGATGCGCAGCGGCAGCCCTATTCGGCCCACTCGACGTCGAATCTGACACGATCCGGGTGTGCGTGGCCGTTGGCGCACGCCACTCGTTCTCCCGTCGACTCCTCAATCGGGCTGGACTCCACGATGAAGACCGGCTTCCCATTGTTGGATCGAGAACCGACGACTCGACGCGTTACCTCCGTCGTCCAAACGAGACGGACGTCGGTCGACGAGCATACTGGGCAGGCCGGCGCGGGCATGGTCAGATCCCTCCGAGATCTTTGCGGAGCCGCTCCTGGACAACGGCCGTCGTGAGGTCCGAGCGGCTCCGTTCGATCAGAGACCGTGCGACATCCGTCGTGCGACGAAGCCCGGATGTCATGCCGTCCGGGTAGTCGAGCGATGTCAGGAGGTCGAGAACCGCGTCCATCGACACGAAGGTGGCCTCGGCGTCGGCGATCCTGCCGGCCCTGAGATAGTCCAACATGCGGCGCCGCTGCTCCCCGACTGCCTCACCGAGGCCCTTCAGGTACGGCACCGAGTGAACGCCGACGTCTGCCGGCAGCGGCAACGGTTGCCCGGCCAGGAGTGCAGCCGTGAGGACGCCCTCGGCATACTCCTTGACAGCGTCGTAGAAGAAGCCTGCGTGGTAGATGTCCTGATGGCCGGAGAGCGGTGCCTCAGCCTCCGTGATCAAGGAGCGAGCCTCGGCGAGCAACTCATCGGCTCGTTCAGTCTCGCCACGATGGAGCGACCGGATCGCATTGGCCGATGTCCTGATGATGATCCGGCAGTTCTTCAGAGCGAGCTCGCGTGCAGCGTTCTTCTGATCGAGGTCGGATCGAACGGCAGCTTCGATCGCGGAGAGGTCGGGAGGGCCGCTGTTCACAGCGTCAGCCGGCGATGACGCGAACCGTGGGCGGCGCCTCTTCGAGATCGAGATGTGCGGCAGTCGCGGGGGCCGCAGAGATCGCCGTCGGGATCTGGACGACCTGCGCTCGGTGCGCCGTCCTGGGCTGTCTCGCGGAAAGGATCATGGCCACGTAGCCGCCCACCGCCATGTCCACGACGATGGTGATGGCAAGCCACGTGGTGCTCGTCCGAAGCACAGCGATCACGAGGGAGACAACAGCGGTGACGAGCACGGCAATGAAGACTCGCTGCCGTCGCACTTCGGCGTGATGCCGAGCGTAGGCGGGACTGCCTACCTGGGCTGTGGTGACGTTGGCCAGCATCTCCTTCGAGCGGGCGAACGCACGCGTTGTTGCTTTCGGGTTCTCCCGACGATGATCGAAGAACGAGGGCAACAGAAATGCTGCCCACGCCCCCGCGATGAGGATGAAAAAGATGATGCCCATCAGTTGTACTCCAGCGCTGGACCGAGCGTAGGCCCGATTCGGGCGCCTGCGAAGCATTTTCCCACTAGTGAATTATGCATTGTGGTCCGAAAACCCGCTTACTAGCAACTCCAATCCGTGGGTGAGTGCCGGAAGGATCACCGTGAGGGACTCTTCGACACCCCTCACCGACCCGGGGAGATTGACCACCAGCGTCCGGCCGATCGTGCCCGCGACACCCCGCGACAGCATCCCATGGGCGTTCTTGCCGTAGGTTGCGGCTCGCATCGCCTCCGCGAGACCGGGCGCTTCCCGCTCAAGAACCACCCTTGTGCCTTCCGGGGTGAGATCACGCGCGGTCAGTCCGGTGCCGCCCGTCGTGATCACCAGATCGACGGAGTCCGCCAGTTCGGAGAGCGCGTCAGCGACGGACTCCACGCCATCGGGGATCACTCGACAATCGACGACCCGGATCCCTGCGGTCTCGAGGAGCGCAACTGCTGTGGGACCCGATCGATCTTCGGCCTCGCCGGCAGATACGCGGTCAGACACGGTCACAACGGAGGCAGTGCGCTCACCCACGGTGCCACTCACCGGATCGGCCGCCGGATTTCTCAAGAAGGCGAACACGCTCGATTTCGGCGCCACGATCGACGCCTTTGATCATGTCGTAGAGCGCCACGGCGCCGACGGCCGCTCCCGTCATCGCCTCCATCTCCACGCCGGTCTTGGCCGTCACGGTTGCTGTGACAGTGATCGTCGCCCCGTTTTCGATCGGGTCGATTGAAACGGTCAGCGATTCAACGAAGATGGGGTGGCAGAGAGGCACCAGGGAGGACGTTTGCTTCGCCCCCTGAATCGCGGCGATCCTGACGGTCGCGATCGCGTCGCCTTTCGGCAGGTCACCGGAGAACAGCCGATCGCGAGTCGAACCGCCCATGCGAACCGTTGCTTCAGCGACGGCTCGACGTGCAGTCACCGCCTTCTCCCCCACGTCGACCATCCGCACGTTCCCCGCCTCGTCGAGGTGGGATAATTCGTCAGTCACCGAGCACCTCCCTGCGGCTTCTCGCTTCCGGCCAGTGGATCATTTCCAGGTCCACAGTACCGCCGGGCTCGACACGACCGACACCGATCGGTACGACGGCGAGAGCGTCGGCGAATGCCAACGCCGACAGGACGTTCGACGATTGCCCTCCGGACTGGCGGGCGTGCCATCGACCGTCGCTGTCGCGTTCAGTCGAGACCCGAAGGAACACGGTCTTGGCGGGATTTGTGTCTGCGCCGTTGTCAAGGACTCCTTCGACACGGTCACGATAGAGACGATCGGAACCCATCATGGCGAGAAGGGCCGGGCGCATGAACTGCTCGAATGAGACGAAGACCGAGACCGGGTTCCCCGGCAGGCCGAAGAACGGAATACCGCCGACGGTTCCGAATCCGAACGGTTTTCCCGGCTGCATGGCGATCTTGAAGAACCCGACCGTACCTCGATCCCGGAGGGCGAGTTTGACAATGTCGTAGGCGCCCATCGATACACCGCCGCTCGTCACGATCACGTCGGCACCGTCGACGGCATCTTGGAGGACAGCCTCAAACCTTCCCACGTCATCGTTGATGATGCCGTAGTCCCTGATTTCGGCTCCAAGATCGGCGAGCAGGCCTGCCATCAGTGTGCGATTCGAGTCTCGGATCGCGCCCCGCACAAGGGTCGGTGTCGACGGAGGAACGATCTCGTCGCCGGTCGACATCATCGCGACGATCGGTCGTCGACGGATGAGAGGACGAATTCCCATCGATGCCATCACGGAGGCGTGAACCGCGCGGATCCTCATGCCCGCGTCGAACACCCGGGTACCGGCTCGAATGTTCCCGCCCGCTGGTCTGATGTGATCGCCAGCCGCAGCCTTTGCCAGGATTCGGACGGAGCCTGTTTGGGTGTCTTCGGTCGCCTCGACAGGGACTATCGCATCGGCACCGTCGGGGATCGGGGCCCCGGTCATGATCCTTGCGACGGTGCCCCTCGTCAGGGCGACGGACGGCAGTCCTCCTGCAGCCACGTCGTCCACGATCGTGAGATCGATCGGTGGACTCGCCGCGTCCACGGCAATCACCGCATAGCCATCCATCGCAGCGTTCTCGAAACCGGGAAGATCCTCCGGGGCGTCCACATCCCGGGAGAGGACCGCGCCGATCGCATCTGCGAAGTCCACTTCCATCTCATCGAGGAGCGGCATCGCGTCGAGAACCTCGGTTTGCATTTCGCTGATCGGGCGCATCATCCGCTCACCGTCCTTTCTGAACCAGTAACAAGTCGGCGGATGTTCGGGGCGTGTCGGACAACCACCAGCACCGCGATCGCAGAAGCCCATACGAGAGTCCAGCCACGGTAGCCCGAGAGGGCAAAGCCCGGCACATAGAGCACCATTGCTCCCAACGAGGCAACCGAAGCCACCTTGAACGCGAGGGTGACGATCAGCCAGAGCACGGCGAGCAAGAGGCCGAACACCGGTGCGAGGTAGATGGCTGCGCCGATCGCTGTGGCGACACCGCGTCCGCCACGGAACCGATGCCAGATCGGCGCGATGTGCCCAAGTACGGCTGCGAACGCACAAGCGAAGGCGACCGTTTCGACCGATGCCGTGTTCGAGACGATTGTGGCCCAGGCCGCACCGATGGCCGCTGCCGCTGCCCCTTTTGCACCATCGCCGAGGAGAACCAGTGCGGCGGGGCCCTTCCCAAGCGACCGCATGACATTCGAGGTTCCGGGGTTCCCGCTCCCCGTCGCATAGATGTCGACGCCGAGAAGCCGGGGAACGATGACTCCGAAATCGATCGATCCGATGAGATAGGCGATCACGAACGGTGCGAATACATCCACTCCGCGAAGTTTATGCGCCTGTCGAGGCGAAGTTACCTCCGCGAAGCCGATCCATGCGCAAGAATGGGGGTAAGACTTCCCTCCCCGTGGATAACCGAGCGCAGGCCCCCCACCATTCCCCCTGCTTGCGTGAGGAGACCACGGGGAGGGATCTTCTGATCAGACCCCTTCCCCAGGCACCTCCGACTCGATACAGTCGATGAGTGTTCTGGTTGACCCGACCTCCGTACATCAGGTGGGCGATCGCCGCGGCGATCGTCATCGGAGCGCTCGTGTGGGACCTGCGAGGAAGCACCCAGGTGCTGTACCCGTTCGCCTCGACTGCCATCGCTGCCGGGACACACATCACCGATTCCCAGGTCACATGGCGCAACGTTCCGGACGGTGTGATGGAGATGCCGGACCTGACAGACCCCATCGCGTCCCGTGACGTCGCAGCGGGGGAACCCATCGTTCCGTCGGCGGTGTCGGGCGTCTCGATGATCCCGGACGGGTGGTGGTCCGTTCCTGTCCCTCTCCCCAGCGTGGCGATACCCGGCACTACCGTCCGATTGGTCGGGACCGAGACATCATTCGAGACCGATGGCATCGTCGTATCCGTTGCCGGGGACGAGCTCCTGTCCTTCTCCGAATCCGGTTTGGTCGCCGTACCTCCGGGTTTCGCAGCCGTCGTAGCGATCGCCTCGAGAGACGGAACGCTCATTGTGCTGCTTGATCCGAGTTGACCCGGCTTCGCCGGCTGTACTGGGTACTCAGTACCCGCTCCGGGATGCCCCAATGTGTGAACTCGAGGCTTTAGGCTGGCTGGATGCTCGATGCCATCTTCTGGGGGGCGGTCCAAGGGTTGACCGAGTTCCTCCCTGTCTCTTCCAGCGGCCATCTCGTCCTCATACCTGCGCTCCTCGGACGCGAAGGCCCCGACCTCACGACGGTGGCCATGCTGCATCTGGGAACGCTCGTCGCCGTCCTCCTCTACTTCCGCACCGATCTCGCACGAATGGCCCGGTTCGACCGTCCCGGGCGCCGCATGATCACGATCATCGCGATCGGCACTATTCCGGCCGTCGTCTTCGGCCTGGCTTTCGAGAGCACGCTCGACGAGCTTGTCGATCGACCGACAACGGTTGCGGTCATGCTCATGGTGACCGGTGTTGTCCTTCTGTCGACGATGCTGCTCCGTCGAGGTGACCACACGGCCGAGGAGCTGTCTCCCAAGGACTCCGGGATCATCGGTCTCGCCCAGTCCCTGGCGCTCATTCCCGGCGTCTCACGGTCAGGCATGACGATCTCTGCGGGTCTTGCCCGCGGCATGGACCGCGTCGAGGCAGCGCGGTTCGCGTTTCTTCTCGGGATTCCGGTGATCGCCGGTGCCGGCCTGCTGTCCGCGGCCCGGGCCGTCTCAGACGGTGGTGGAGTCACAGCATCGACGATCGTCGGCATGGTCGTCGCCGCTGTCGTCGGCTACTGGGCCATCGCGTTCTTGATCCGTGTCCTCGGGCGAGTCGGTCTCGCACCGTTCGGGATCTACTGCATCGCGGCGGGTGCGATCAGCATTCTGCTGCTTTGACAGGTCGAGCAGTGGCGCAGAAGACCGCTACCCATCTACTCAGCCTCCGTAG
This sequence comes from uncultured Acidimicrobiaceae bacterium, assembly GCA_964632475.1. GTDB lineage: Bacteria > Actinomycetota > Acidimicrobiia > Spongiisociales > UBA5794 > JAHEEL01. Next base: position 15,783 of record CAZWDQ010000028.1, on the reverse strand, counting down.
GCACTGCTCATCCTGAATTGCTCTGCGATGTGCACGTTCACCAGGGCCGGGACCCCACTGTCCTGTGCTCGCTCGAGAGCAGGCCGCAGCTCCGAAGCGTCCTGGACGAACTCGCCGTAACCACCGAGGCCCTCGACCATCAGGTCGTACCGGGTGATGCCGAGGTCGGTCGCAACCATTCGATCCGGGTAGAGCATCCGATGGATGGCCTTGATGTTGTTCCACACCCCGTCGTTTCCGACAACACCAACGACCGGCATGCCGTGTCGGATCAGAGAGTCGAACTCCATGCCGTTGAAGCCGAACGATCCATCCCCATAGATGATGCCGACCCTCGTATCGGGTTCGACGGACTTGGCAGCGAGGGCGAACGGTGCACCGACACCGAGGCATCCGAACGGCCCGGGATCGAGAAGGCCTCCCGGACGGCTCGTCCGAAGCCACTTGGCAGTCGTCGAGACGATGTCTCCTCCGTCTGCCGCAACGATCGTGTCCTCGCCGAAGAACTCGGCGACTTCGCGAGCGAAGCGCTCGGGAGGAACCGGTCCACCGTCTGCCGCGGCCAGCTCGTCTGCAGTTGCCTGCTTCTGGCGTTCGAGTGCAGCGATCTCGTCGACCCAGTCTGCGTGCCCAGCGGACCCGACACGGTCTGCGAGTTGAGCCGCAACCGCCCCTGGATCCGCAACGACGCCGATCGCGGCTGAACGATTCCAGCCCACCCTCGAAGGTTCAGCATCGATCTGGATCACTGCGGCCTCCGCCGCGACCTTCTTCCCGAAGCCTGTGCGGAAGTCCCAGTCGACTCCGAGAGCCACGACCACGTCCGCCGCCCGCAATGCGTCTGAACGGGCCCTGTTCCCGAGCAACGGATGATCCCACCGGAGCGATCCTCGAGCGAGGCTGTTCAGAAACACGGGGGCTTGCAGTGTCTCGACGAGACCGGCGAGCGCAGCAGTCGGATCGACGTAGCGACTCCAGCGGTACCCGGTTCCGGCGAAGACGACGGGGCGCTCGGCTCGATCGAGCAGATCGACCACTTCGCTGAGCGTATCGTCGTCGAGGACTGCCGGCCGGTCGGCCCGGTATCCCGTCGGCCAGCCGATCGCGTTCTCCTCGATCATCCCGGCCTGGACGTCCCACGGAATGTCGAGGAACACGGGGCCACCCCGGCCCGAGAAGGCGTGACGTGCCGCAGTTGCGATGTACTCGGGGAGTCTCGACGTATCGAATGCCGTTCCGGCCCACTTCGTGATCGAGTCGAACATGCGGGGATGGTCCATCTCCTGGAGACCTCCTCGCAGGTCCTCAGTCGTGAGATGACGACCGCCTATCAGCAAGACGGGGCTGTTCGCGAACCAGGCGTTGGCGATACCGGTGACCGTGTCGGTGACCCCGGGCCCTGCCGTAGCGACAACGACTCCGAGGCGTCCCGTGAGCCGGGCGTATGCATCGGCGGCATGCGCGGCGGCCTGCTCATGCCTCACATCGACAACGCGGATGCCTTCTGCAACGCAGCCATCGACCGTCGGGAGTATGTGACCGCCGGGCAACACGAACACCGTGTCGACGCCTTCGGTCTTAAGCGCCCGAGCGATCGCCTGTCCGCCGTGAATCTTCGCCACATCCATCTCCCGGTTCGTGTTGCCGACATTCTGGTAGCCCGGAACTCCCACCGAGTCGCCACAGGGAGCAGTTGAGCCGGACGGCGGGCATACTTCGGCGGCCCCGCGCGTTGAAACGCGGGAACCGGAGGGGGCAACGATGTTCAAACGCAAGACGAAGGCACGCAAGATCAACAGCCTCGACGAGTTGCAACCGATGGTCGCCTCCGGGCGACCCGTGCTGATCAACTTCTTCCAGGTGGGGTGCGCTCCGTGCCAGGTCATGGATGGCATCGTCAATGAGCTCGCCCGCGAGTACGGTGAGTCCGCTCACGTCGTCAAGGCCGACATCGGCCGTGTCCCCGGTGCTGCAGAGACCTACAAGATCCGGTCGACACCGACGACGGTGGTCATCGCCAGGCCAACGAAGAAGACCTCGAAGAAGGCTCGGAAGAAGGCCCAGGGCACCAAGAAGCAGCAGGCGAGCCGTCCGACGCAGCGGTTCCGCACGTCCGGTCTCGTCAAGAAGGACCAGCTGGCCCGGGTACTCGAGTCGAACGGGGCCCAGCGGGTCGAAGCCTGACCGCTTCGGGCTCTGGCGTAGATTCCGGCACGATTTCGTAGGTTTCCTACGCCAGACTCCTAGGAGTAGTCGTAGAACCCGCGCCCGGCCTTTCGACCGAGTAGGCCCGCTTCGACCATGCGTTTCAAGAGCGGAGGCGCCGCGTAGCGGGGATCTTCGTACTCAGCCATGAGTGACTCGGCGACGGCGAGCATCGTGTCGTTTCCGATCAGATCCGACAGCGTGAGCGGCCCCATCGGATATCCGGCCCCGTTCACCATCGCCGCATCGATGTCTTCTCGCGTCGCGAAGCCTTCCTCGAGCATGCGGATCGACTCAAAGATGTATGGGCAGAGAAGCTTGTTCACGATGAAACCGGCCCGGTCCTTCGCGTGGACGACTGTTTTGCCGAGGCGATCGGCGGCGAATGCTGCGGCTCGTTCCACGGCATCGTCTGAGACCACCACCGTTCGGACGATCTCGACCAGGGGCATGATCGTTGCCGGGTTGAAGAAGTGCATCCCAACCACCGACTCCGGGCGGCTCGTCGCCTGGGCGATTCGCGTAACGGGGATCGAAGACGTGTTCGTTGCAAGGATTGCGTCAGGGGAACTCACGATCCGATCAAGGTCGCCGAAGATGTCGTGCTTGAGATCCTCGTTCTCGACGACTGCCTCGATCACGAGATCCCGATCGGCGAGTGATTCCCTGTCGGTCGAGAAGGTCAGAAGCGAGAGCGCCGCCTCGCGAGCATCGGCGCTGAGTTTGCCGCGGTCGACAGCCTTCCCGAGTGACTTCTCGATCCCTGCCATCGAACGCGCAGCGAGATCGTCGTTTACCTCGACGATGATCGTGTCCACCCCCGCCTTGGCACAGACCTCGGCGATTCCTCCGCCCATCTGTCCCCCACCAACGATCCCAACACGCTCGATAGCCATGGCAACCTCCGGTTGATCGAGTCCGAGTACTCGCAAGGTACCGAGCGGAGTCGATCCGGGCGAATCCCGTTGTATTGGATACTCGGTACTCAGTACCGCCGGCCGGAGGCCGGCCTAGACGTGCCCTGGCGGGCTCGGGATCGATGCGACCGCCTGGCGCCTGGCTTCGACAATCTCGTGACCGATCTGTTCGATGCTGTCCATTAGCCACAGGTATGCAGCCTTGCCTGGTCGGTAGTCGGCCTCTGCCATCCCCTGGATTCGGCCCTGCGCCTGGAGTTGCTTCACACGACGGTGGTTGTCGACCGGATCCAGCGTGTAGACGCCGAGCGTCTTGCCGCCGTTCTGATTGAGGATCGAGAAGCATGGAACGTCGGACGGGCCGTCGGCGATGTAGATCATGTGCCGGAGCGGTACGCGACGTTCCTCCTCCCCGACCCTGGAGTTGACGTCGACATCGGGCGTCCGATTGACGCCCTTGCTGATCTCGAACAGGGCCCGGGTCTTGGCGGTGTTGTCGATCGTGTACCCGAGGTGACTCACCGGTCCAGAAGCGGAGGCAACCGGGAGTTGGTTGAGGTAGCCGGGTGGCGCTGGCGATTCGATGAGCGTGTTTGCCCAGATACCGTCGACGTGGTCGGCGAACACGCTGCCTTCGATCATCGGGAGGATCCCGGTCGAGACGACGTAATTCTCGACGGAGATCCCTTCGTCCGCGAACTCGGGGATGTCTGCCACGTGCCGACGGGTCTCTTCCAGGAAGTCAGGCATGCCGGGTGCGGCGACTAGCTCACTTCCGAGCCCCCGCAAGCGCTCGTTCGTCAGCCCCTTGAAGACTCCTTCTCTCACATAGGTGAGGAGATGCCCGAGGTAGGCGATGTCGCGTTGGATGCGCACGCCCTGTCGCCCGTAGTACTCGACGAGTCCGTCGACCTCACCCCAGAAGACATCCGGGTCCACGTCGTACACATCGAAGATGGGGTCCTGCATGTTGCTCGGGATGAGCGTGCGATCGAAGTCCCACACCAGGGCAATAACGGTCTGGGTGTAGAGGGGAACCGGCATAGCGTTGAGGTTAGGGCCTCGCCGGCAGCGAAGGCGATGCCATCAGGTCGTCTCGAATCCCCCGAAGACGACCTCGTCCCCGCTCGGCCACCAGGATTGCAGCCGGCACGGCGTGCCTCTCAGGCCCCCGTGAGCCTCACCGATCCGGTCGAGCGCAACGAGCACGATCGGCTGGAAGCCTTTCGCAGCAAGCGCCCATGTAGACGGGGCGACTGCTGCAGCTTCGACCTCGGCGTCGAGGACGATCTCCACGGTTCGGTCATTGGCACCGACGACGGCCCGGAGTGCACCAAGGTCAGAGGGCACAGACAGGAGCTCCGCGAGCGGCATCTGTGTGGCCAGCTCCCGACGTCTGTTGTACACGTCGAGCGTTGCCGCCGTGACCCGATCGACATCGGTGACCATCGATTCTCGAACTGCTACCGCCATGGGAACCCTCCGTGTGTTACACAAGTGTAATTCACAGAAACCCTTGAAAGCAAAAGGAATTTGGGGCACGACCGATCGTTTGTGTCTAGGGGCAGGAAAGTTCTGCGACAGACCACTGGACACGAACGGTGGTGACAAGGGCTCGATCGGAGGTCACACGGCTCCACGGTCGCTATCGTCCCGATTCGTCAAGGAGCGGCAAATGAATCGGGTATTGATCAAAGACGTTCTCAAGCGAGACGACTACGGCGCCGAGGTGACCGTCGCCGGATGGGTCCGGACCCGACGGGACTCGAAGGGCGGGTTCTCGTTCATCGAAATCAACGACGGGTCGATCCTCACCGGCCTCCAGGTCATAGCGGACGGAGATCTCCCCAATTACGCGGCCGATGTACTCCGCCTCAGCGTCGGGAGCGCCGTCCGGGTGACCGGCACCCTCACGGAGTCCCCCGCCAAGGGTCAGCGGGTTGAGATCAAAGCAACCGAAGTCGAGCCGTTCGGCCTTGCCGACCCCGAAACATATCCCCTTCAGAAGAAGCGCGTATCGTTCGAGCATCTTCGCGACATCGCCCATCTGCGGCCTCGCACCAACACGATCAGCGCAGTTGCCAGGATGCGCAACTCCCTCTCGTACGCAACGCACCAGTTCTATCAGGATCGCGGGTTCCTCTACCTCCATGCTCCGATCATCACCACCAGTGATGCCGAAGGCGCAGGCGAGATGTTCCGAGTCACGACGCTCGATCCCGGATCACCTCCGCGCAGCGACGACGGGTCCGTCGACCACGCACGGGACTTCTTCGCAGCACCAACGTTCCTCACCGTCAGCGGCCAACTCAACGCCGAGGCATACGCGCTCGCCCTTGACCGCGTGTACACGTTCGGGCCAACCTTCCGAGCGGAGAACTCCAACACACGCCGGCATCTCGCTGAGTTCTGGATGATCGAGCCGGAGATGGCCTTCGCTGACCTCAACGACAACGCCGATCTCGCCGAGGACTACGTCAAGTACCTGATCCGCTACGTCCTCGAGCACAACACGACCGACCTCGAGTTCCTCAACAAGTGGGTCGACGAAGGCCTTGTCGACATGCTGACCGGCGTCGCCGAGAGCGACTTCGAGCGCATCACCTACACGCAGGCGATCGACCTTCTCGAGAAGGCAGACGAGTCGTTCGAGTTCCCCGTGGCGTGGGGCGACGATCTGCAGTCCGAACACGAGCGCTGCCTCACCGAGCAAGTGATCAAGAAACCTGTGATCGTCACCGACTTCCCGTTCGATTTCAAGGCGTTCTACATGCGGCGCAACGATGACGGCAAGACCGTTGCGGCGATGGACGTCCTCGTCCCGCAGATCGGCGAGATCGTCGGAGGCAGCCAGCGCGAGGAGCGTCTCGACGTTCTTGCCGACAGCATGCGCATCAAGGGCATGGACGAGGATCACTACTGGTGGTACCTCGACCTTCGACGCTTCGGCAGTGCACCGCATGCCGGCTTCGGTCTCGGTCTCGAGCGTGTGGTCCAGTTCACCACAGGCATGCAGAACATCCGAGACGTCATCCCGTTCCCACGGTCACCTCGCAACGCCGAGTTCTAGGAAACGCGCCTACGAGGCCGATATTGCGTAGTCGCCCGACTCGTCGTCCCAGATGAGGTCAACAGAGCCGCTCGCGGCTGCGGCCTTCACGAACTGAAGGAATCCCGAGTAGCCCAACTTCTTCTCGGAGAAGCTGCTGTCTCGTTTCCGTAGTTCGTTCTTGAGACCCGACAACGCGACAGGCGTGCCTCCCGCCCCAAGATCTCTCACCGCGTCGTGCAGGAGTCCGAAGCCCGCTTCCTCTCCCCTCCCCGATTTCGGGAATCGAACCACGGGGTCACCCTGGGATCCCTCGTGGTCCAACTCGACGACACCGCGGTCCGCGAGATTCCGCATCAATTCTCCGAAGGCCCGGAATCCGTAGTCCGTCTCGGTGAACGTCGAGTCCTTGCGAAGCAGCGCCCGTTTCAGGCTCGATGCCCTCACGTCCCCATTCCCGGCTCGGATGAGACCGGCAAGAGTGGGCACGAGCAACGCGTCCGGTGTCTCAGCAGACGGAGCAGGCGCCTTCTCCTTCTTGGGCCGTTCCTTCTTCGGAGCCTGGTCCGGGATATCGACACCGGACAACTTCTCATAGAAGAGGAATTCGTCGCAGGCCGCCGGGAGCAGCGCCGATGTCGAGTCCTTCAGACCCACGCCGATGACCCTGCGGTTCAACTCCCTCAGCTTGTGCACCAGCGGCGTGAAGTCCGAGTCACCGGTGCAGAGGACGAACATCGTGATGTAGTCCCTCTCGAATGCGAGCTCCACGGCGTCAACGGCCATCTTGATATCAGCGGCGTTCTTTCGGACCGCTCCCCTGCGCTGCGAAATCTCGATCAGCTCGATCTGGTTGTCGGTGAGCATCCGACGGTCCTTGTCGAAGAACGTCCAGTCGGCGTAGGCACGCCGCACGACGACACGGCCTCTCTCGGCGAGGGCGTCGGCGACGGGTTTGAAGTCGAATTGAATGCCAAGGTCCTCCCGTGCGCCGATCGCGAGGTTCTCGTAGTCGATGAAAAGGCCGATACGTTCTTCTTCCATGCCCACAGCGTATCAGGGAGAGTCGCCGCCGGATCTCCACTCGTCGATCGTCTCATCGATCCACACGCGGCAGCGCTCGAGAATCTCGATCGGAGACTCGCCGCGAACACGTGAGATCGGCTCACCGAACCGCACGTGAACGTCGGCGCCGTACGGCACCGGGAACATATTCCGCTGGAAGACCCGCCAGGAACCATCGATCGCCGTTGGGATGATCTCGAGATTGGGGGCTTCTTCCATGATCGCCGACAGTCCGCCGACCCTGAACGGTCCGAGTTCACCGATTCGCGCTCTGGTCCCTTCCGGAAAGATCACGACCGACACGTCCCGTCGTTCGGCCTCGGCAGCCATCTCACGGATCGCATCCATCGCTCCGTCCCGGTCCCCACGATCGATGAGCGCGTTGCCTCCATGACGGAGGTTGAGGGAGATGCTTGGGATCCCTTTGGCCAGTTCTCGCTTCGCAACGTACTTCGGATAGTTCCTCCCGAGGAGTCCGCCGAAGATCGGCACGTCGAACATCGACTGGTGGTTCGACACGAAGATATACCCGCCGGTGGCTGCGAAACCGTCCCGACCCTGTGTGTCGACACGCACTCCGGAGATCCCGAAGACCGAGATGAGCGTGCGCTGGAGCGCCGCCATCACCTTCTCGAAGGGACGCTTCCCGAAAGGCAATGCCGCCAGAGCCACAAGGTGGAAGCCGCCCAGAGCGAGGCCGAATGCGACGACGGTCGGGATCGTTGTCAGCCAGTCGCGGATGCGGTTCACGGGTTGGTCGAGTCCCTTCCGAGGTATTCGAGGAGGATTGTATTGACGTGGTCCGGCTGTTCCTGCTGTGTCCAATGCCCGCTGTGCTCGATGCCGACGACCGTCAAATCTCCAACCCACCGATCCATGCCATCCGCCAACAAAGGAGGAAGGATCGGGTCCCGGTCGGCTGTGATCATCAACGTCGGCTGCGTGATCGGAGCGTTGGCGAGGTGTTCGGTGGCAGCGGCGTTTGCATCGATGTTCCGATACGGGCCGAGAGGTCCAAACAAGCCGCCTTCCACGAACGCGTCCCTGTAGACGGCGAACTCCTCGACGCTCATGAAGTCCTTGTCGGCGGCGAAGCCGACGAAAATCGTTCGCAGCCATTCATATGGATCCGCCTCGAATACTGCTTCGGTCACCCCCGGCTCCTGGAACGACAGGACGTACCCGAATCGATCGGCGAGGTGTTCCCGAATGAATTCGATCGTCGGGAAGCCGGCACACCAGCCCCTATATGGCACGTTCAGGCTGACCACGCGTTCGACTCGGTCCGGGTGCATGAGGGCTGCAGCCCACACGACGATGCTGCCCCAGTCATGTCCGACGAGAGTGGCCCGCTCCAAATCGAGCGTATCGAGCAGGCCGATCGCATCGCCGACCAGCTCGGTCAGTGCATATGCCCCGATGGTCTCAGGCTTTGATGATCCGCCGTACCCCCGCTGGTCGTATGCAATGGCCCTGAATCCGGCATCGGAGAGCGCCGGAATCTGATGACGCCAGGAGTGGGCGAGTTCGGGGAAACCGTGGATGAAGACGACCGGATCCCCCGCTCCCTCATCGACAACGGCCAGTTCGATGCCATTCACGACCCGGATGGTTGACTCCATACGCTGAGCCTAGAGGCTGATCGTCGACGAGGCTCGGGGGAATCCAATTGGATCATCTCCGGTTGTCGACTGGCATGGCACGAACATCGAACAAGCAGCAACGCGACCAACGCCGTCAAGAGTCCGAAGAGAAACGCAAGGCGGCGGCCAGGAAGACCACGATCCGGAACGTTGGAATCGCCGGCGCCATCGGCGTGGCTCTCGTCGGACTCCTGGTGGTCCTATGGCCGGCACCCGCAGTAGGTGACACGAGCGCCACAGCGTGGGATCTGCCGGAACTCGATGGCGACGGCCGAGTCACTCTCGCCGACTCGCTCGGCACTCCAACGGTCGCTGCGTTCTTTGCCTCCTGGTGCGAGGTCTGCGAGAACGAGATCCCTGAATACCTGGCGGTGTCACAGCAGGTCGGAGACCAGGTCCACTTCGTCGGTATCGACACACAGGACAACGGCTCGGGCCTTGGCGACGCTGAGCGATGGGGTATCGCTGGCGTATGGCCACTCGCCCGAGACATTGGCGGTACCAACGGCAGCGGCCTCAGCACCGGCACGTTCGGCGCCAGGGGTTCACCGATGACCGTCTTCTACGACGAGGCGGGAACCGTCGTCCACGTCCAGCAAGGTGGGCTGAGCGCCCAACAACTGCTTGCGGCCCTTGACGAGTTCTTCGGAGTGAAGGTCTAGACACCGCCCATTCCGTGGGCTGGAGACCGCAAATAGGACGCCGCGTACCCTGGGTATCGGAAAGGGCGATCGCCCCGTGCCGAAGGGGGGATACGGCACAGGGCGATCGGATCGGACGACCCGCGGTTGGGGCCGAAAGGTCGTCCGTGACCCACCGGCCCGGGCTGCGGGGAGGTAAGGAAGGATGCAATCCGACCCGGTGGAACATCTTCAGTTGTGGAGTTCGTCGGAGGCCGATTCAGCACACCGCCGTATGCCGGTTTCAGCAAACGTCCATACGCCGAATGCCTACCTTCGAAGAACCACAGGAATGGTATCGGTAGACCGAGATACCGGCACCGGTCCGACGCGGTCGAACGACCCGTCCCTAGCTTGGCTCAGGCCTTCGGATCGAAGAGGTGTTCGGGAATCTCGACGAGGACAGCGGACCCGTTTGCCGTCACGACTCCGTCGACCGCAAGTTCCGTTTCGACAACGACTTTGCGGCCCTTGATCTCGACAAGGCGCCCGACGAGGTGGAACTCAGCGAGGGGTGTCGGAAGCAGATAGTCGACCTCGAGATGTGCCGTCACGAACCGAGGCGACTGTTCGCTGCCGACAGCCTTGCCTGCGTGTTGCATCTGGAAGATCGCCGCCGATCCCGTCGAGTGGCAATCGATGATCGACGCTACGAGACCACCGTATGCGAATCCCGGAATCGCCGTATGGAACGGATCGGGAGTGAACTCGGTGACCGTGCCCACTCCGATCGAACGGGTCTTGATCTGATGCCCAACGTCATTGAGTCGCCCGCAGCCGTAGCAATGGGCGACGTCTTCGGGGTAGGTGTCCTGGATGGCGGGGGAAGTGCCCACGAGATTCTCCTTCGACCGTCTTGTCTCAACCGGACGGGGTCGTCGACACGGTTCAATCGCGCCGGATGGTACCCGACGCCCTGAGCGTCTAGGACAAGTCCATCTGTGTTGATGGCACATCCCCGGCTGGCGTGAATCCGAAGACCTCGCCATAGAAAGCGAGTTCGGTCTCGAGGCTGTGGATGACGGTCTCCGACTTGCGGAATCCGTGACCCTCGCCCTCGTACTCGACGTGGACGTGCGGGATACCCCTGCTCGCCAGCGCTTTGGCGATCAGAACGGCCTGGTTCGGTGGGACGACCTTGTCTTCGAGGCCCTGGAACAGCGCCACGGGGACATCGATTTCATCGACCGAGTGGATCGGCGACCGAGCGCGCCAGACCTCTGGGTCCGTTCCGAGGAGCCTCGTCTCATATCGGGACTCGAACTTGTGGCTGTCCCCCATCAGCATCTCGATGTCGGCAATGCCGTAATACGACGCTCCGGCGCTGAAGCTATCGCGGAATGCGAGGGCGGCAAGCGTGGTGTAACCGCCGGCGCTGCCGCCGCTGATCGCAAGTCGGTCACCGTCGGCTTCGCCGGTCGAAGCCAGGTACTCGGCGGCAGCGACGGCGTCATCAACGTCGACAACGCCCCACTCGTGTTCGAGCTTCGTCCTGTACTCCCTGCCGAATCCGGTTGATCCCCGGTAGTTCACGTCGACGATGCCGATCCCTCGTGTCGTCCAATACGCCACCTGCGGGCTGAAAGCGGGATACACATTCGCCGTGGGTCCTCCGTGGATCTTCACGATGAGCGGAGCACGCTCCCCTTCCGGAGACTCGAATCGGGGGTTCGCCGGCGGATAGTGAACGGCGTGGGCGATCTCCCCGCCCGTCGTGGGAAATGAGATGAGCCGCGGTGCCGAGACGTGGTCCTCATCAAGGATGGTCGGATTCGCCCGCACGATCGATACGGCCCTGTCATCGATGTCGTACTCCACGAGGGCGGACGGCCGTTTCTGGTGGGCACCGACAAACCAGACAGTGTGTTCACCGTCGGTGGTGACACTCGCGTAGTTCGAGTAGCCGAGGCGGCGTCGGTCGAGTCGTCCGTCGGCGTCGATCACGCCGATGCGGTGCTCACCGCCCTCCCAGAATGCGGCGACGATGCGGCCGCCGGAAAGGAACCCGTACCAGGTGAAGCCGAAGAGCCAGGCGGGCCCCGTGAACTCGGCGCCCATCTCGAGGATCGGTGTCGTCGAGTCGCCGTCGTACCGATAGAGGTTCCACCATCCGGATCGATCGGAGGCGAACACGAGCGCGCCGTCGGGCGCCCACTCGGGTTGGACGATCGATTCGGCATCGCCCCCCGCGACAACCGTATGGCCGGACGGGTTCCGGGCGTCGGCGACTATGAGCCGGGTCCCGTCCCACGGCATGTTGGGGTGGCTCCATTCGATCCACGCGAGCCGCGTTCCGTCCGGTGAGAGCCGGGGCGACGAGTAGAAGTCGCTCCCGGATGCGATCACGCTGGTTACGCCATCCGCAGCGATCGCAACGAGTTCATTGACGGCCTCACTCTCCTCCGGATGTGTCTCGCGGACGCAGATGACTGACCCGTCCGGCCCGGAGATAGTGTCTGCGTAGCGCAGCGCCATCGGTCGTCGTGGATCCGGTGTAAGCGGAACAATCCCACCGTCCCCTTTGAGCCGGCTGAGACGCTGGTCGGAGAACTCGGAGTAGACAACGGCGCCGTCGGCGAGATACGCCCCTCCCCCGTACTCGTGCACCATCGTGCGGACGTTGACGGTCTTGGCCAAGACGTCTTCGATCGTGCCGTCGTGTCGGCGACGAACAAGCGCCGATCTACCGCCCTCCGAGGGGCGCGATTCGAGCCAATAGAGCGTGCCGTCGTCGTATTGGATGTCCGAGAATCGAACGATTCCCGCAACGGTGTCGGCAGCGGCGATTGGTGATTCCCAGGATCCAAACGGTGCGGTGGTGATCATCCTCCGATGCTAGGCAGTCGGCTTGGCGTGGCGGTCCGGGAATGCCCGTGGACCGCACGGGTTGCAACCGGCACTACTTCGCGACAACGAGGGCGCACCATGCAAGCCGCAGATCCCAGCCCACCCATCGGTGTGCTCTATGAACACCCCCAATGGTTCGAGCCGCTCTTCGCGGAGTTGAATCGCCGCGACCTGGCGTACGAGCGGATCGACGCGAACCGGCTGGCCTATGACCCCGGGGCGGATTCGGTCCCGTATTCGCTCGTCATCAATCGGATGAGTCCGTCGTCCTGGCTGCGCGGGGGCGAGGCCGCATTGTTCGCAACGTCCGACTATCTGCAGTACCTCGAGTCGCTTGGTGTGTCGGTGATCAATGGACACGAGTCCTTCGGGTACGAGACATCCAAGGCCCGCCAATTGGCGTTGATGGCCCGACTCGGTGTCCGTCATCCGAAGGGTCGTGTCATCACGAATCCGCTCGACGCCCTGGAAGCTGCAGACGGCCTCGAATTCCCGGTGCTCATCAAGCCCAACATCGGAGGGAGCGGAGGGGGAATCATCTCGTTCGACAGTCCTGCCGCACTCGGTTCGACGGCCTCGGCGGGTGAGATCGAGTTCGGACCCGACCACACGGCGATCGTGCAGGAGCATCTGCCCGCTGAGGGCGACGCGATCATTCGCGTCGAGTTCCTCGACGGCCGGTTCCTCTACGCGATCCGTCTGCTGCTCGTGCCGGGTTCATTCAATCTGTGCCCCGCCGACTACTGCGAGCTCCCGGGGATCAATGAGGCCGTTTCGGATCGAGGACAGGCGGTCGAAGCCTTCACCCCTCCCCCGGAGGTCATCGAGGACGCCGGTCGCATCCTCACCGCGACCGGAGCCGACCTAGGCGGCGTCGAGTACCTCGTCAACGCACGCGACGGCGAGGCATACTTCTACGACGTGAACGCCCTCTCGAACTTCGTGGCGGACGCGCCGAACGTGATCGGCTTCAACCCCTTTGTGGACCTCGTCGACTTCATCGCCGAGCGAGCCGGCGCTCGCGTGTCTGCTGGCGTCTAGGAGTACATCTCCTCGATCTCGTCGGCGAAGTGCTCCCGGACGACCTTGCGCTTCACCTTCAACGTCGGCGTCAACTCCCCGCCCTCGATCGACAGGGGATTATCCAGAATGGCGAACTTCTTCAGTTGACGCACCCGAGCACTCTCGGCGTTCACCTGGTCAACAGCACCTTGAACGGTGGCGCGGATTTCGTCGGAAGTCATCCCCTCCGCGGCCTCCGGATCGATGGAGACCAGCGCCGTCAGGAACGGTCGCTGGTCGCCAATGACGACGACGGTCGCGACTAGCGGGTTCGTCTGCAGCGCGGTCTCGATCAGCGACGGCGTCACGTTCTCCCCGCCCGCCGTGATGATGATGTCCTTCTTCCGGTCCGTGATGAACAAGAACCCATCATCATCGAGGCGACCAACGTCACCGGTCTTGAGCCATCCATCCTCGCCGAGTGCCTCAGCCGTTGCTTCTTCGTTGTGGAGGTATCCCAGGAACACGTTGGATCCACGGGTGAGGACTTCTCCATCTTCGGCGATGCTCAACTCGGCACATGGCAACGCGGGGCCGACCGATCCGATTCGATTCCCATCCGGCTCGTTGAACGCGCAGATGCCGGTGCACTCGGACTGCCCGTATAGCTGGAGAATCTGCATGCCGAGGCCAGAGAAGTACTCGGCGATTGATGGTGACAGCGGCGCCGCCGAGGAGAACATGAACCGACAGCGGTCGAGCCCCATCGCCTCCTTCGCCTTCGAGTAGACGAGCTTGTCGAAGAGCCCGAACTGGGCGCCGAGCAGTCCCCCGGGCTGTTCCCCCCGATCCAGTGCGGCGGTGTGCTCACGGCCGACGGTGAGCGCCCGGTTGGCGATCGCTGCCTTCACGCCGCTCGCTTCTCCCAGCTTCCCGGAGACGGCGGCGTAGAACTTCTCCCACACTCGCGGCACCGCGAAGAACGCCGTTGGACGCACCTCCTTGAGGCTGTCGGCGAGTCGGTAGATGTCGGGCTCGTAGTAGATCGTGTGGCCCATCACCGCCGGAGTGTGGATCGAGACGATCTGCTCCGCGATATGGGAGAGCGGGAGATACGAGAGAGCCGAGTCGGACATTCCGACGTCGATGAACGACTTGATCGCTTCAGCGGTCGAGACGAGTGCCTCGTGTGGGAGCACCACGGCCTTCGGGCGGCCGGTTGTCCCCGACGTGTAGATGAGCGTTGCCCCATCGCGAGGTCCGAGCGCGGCGAGCCTGCTCTCCAGCCCGTTCCCCTGCGCACCGACACCTCGTTCGATGAACTCGTCCCAGGTCAACACACCTTCGACGTCCGAAGAGGCGCCCCTCATGAGCACGATGTGCTTGAGGGTTGGAATGTCGCCCCGGATCCCAAGGATCTTGTCGAGCTGGTCCTCGTCTTGGACGAGCACGACCGGAGAGCTCGAATGCTTGAGGACATAGGCGCACTCATCGGGCGAGTTCGTGGGATAGATCCCGGCCGGCATCGCCCCGATGGCCATCGCTGCGACGTCGAAGATCACCCACTCCGGCGCGTTGGCACCAAGAATCGCGACCGGCGACCCTGGCTCCACACCGAGAGCGATGAGCCCACGACCGGCCGCCGCGACCTCCTCTGCGTAGGCGCGCCAACTCGTGGTCACCCATCCGTCATCGCGGCGAACGGCATACGCGTCCGCTTCACCGCGATCAACGCCGGCTTGCAGAATCTTGTGCGGAATGGTCTCGAACGACATGGCGGCTCCTCTCGACCAGGCGGGCTCCTGGGTCTAATCTACGCTCTCGACTCGCGCGATGCCCGGGGACCCCGTTTGTGGTTTCACAGCGAGTCAACCGTATCCTGCAATCCATGAAGATTGCACTTGCCACTCTGAACGGAACGACTGTCACCGGACACTTCGGTCGTACCAAGGCCTTCGTTGTCGTCGACCTTGAAGACGGCGTCGAGGTGACGCGGGAGGTCCGCGACGTCGGCTCCTGCACGCAGGGCGACCACCCGGACCCGGGGCACCGTCGTCGACATCACGATCTGGTCGACACGGTCCGCGACTGCGACGTCGTGATCGGCGGCGGGATGGGTCTGCCTGTCCGGGATCGGCTGCAGGAAGCCGGTATCGAAGTCGTGCTCACGGACACCCGTTCGATCGACGAAGCCGTTCAGCAGTACGCGGCCGGAACGATCACACACGATCCCTCCCGCGCCCATGCCCCAGGCGGCGACCACCACTGATCATTCGGTGGTTGACGTTTGCCGCTGCCGTGTGACGGTGAATGTCTTCTACCATTCCCGTCCCTGCCCTCGTAGCTCAGGGGATAGAGCACCGGTTTCCTAAACC
>CAZWDQ010000027.1:20162-21834 GCA_964632475.1 uncultured Acidimicrobiaceae bacterium | reverse complement strand
CGACCACGACTACCGCAGCGACAACGACCACGACTACCGCAGCGACAACGACCACCACAGTCCCTCTGGTGGTCGAAGATCCCCCGGTTGAGGACACCCAAGCCGATGCCGTGATTCCGACGGACGAGCCCCGAGTCCCCAGGCATCAGGTGCGGCGCGTCAACGTCACCCGCCACATCGTGTTCCCGGTTGCCGGGATCAACTACTACTACCCCGGCTTCGGTGACTGCCGCGACGACTGCGCACGTGAACACCACGGAATCGACATCATGACATACGGGTGGAAGGGCGTTCCGGTCGTCGCAGCACACTCGGGCACGATCCGCAAGGTTCGTGACGACCGAGAGTGGTGCATCGTGGAGGTGAAGTCTCCCGACCGCTGGTTCACACGATACGTCCATCTCAACAATGACACCCCCGGCTACGACGACAAGGAGTACGAGTGTCTGCTTCCCGGTATCGAGGTCGGGGCTCATGTCGAGGCCGGACAGATCATCGGATGGATCGGTGACTCGGGTAACGCCGAATGGACCCCGCCCCACCTCCACTTTGAGATCCGCATGCCGAATGGCCTCCCGGTTGATCCCTACAAGTCGTTGAAATCTGCAGAGCGGATCCGCTTCAATCGGGTCGGCGTCGACGGAGATCCGATTGCGACCGCAGCGGAGATCGCCGGCTACGCCTACAGCAACGGATCCGGCGTCGTGAATGTGATGGCAACGACCGACCATCAGACGTTGCTTGCCGGTGGATTCTCCGCCCTTGAACTCTCTGGACCCCTTCTGCTTTCTGAGCCCGGGTATCTCCCGGAAGCAACGATCGAGATGTTCGACCGTCTCAACCCGAGCCGCGTGATCGTCGTTGGCGATGGCTTGGATCAAGCAGTGATCGATCAGCTCGAGCTTCGCTTCTCGATCCTGGGCAGAATGCCGATGCCGTCGGTCACCGGCGAGTCATACGTCGAGCCGGACACCGGGACGATCGTGGAGATCCCCGAGCCCGAGCCGGCCTCACTCTCCCTCGTCGTCGTCGGTGACCGATCCGAGTTGCCGAAGGATATGGCCGATGATCTGGACCGGATGGCCTGGACCATGCAGACGACGGTGTTCGACGAAATCGATAGCGGACGTCGAATCGGTCGCGACACGTATCAGGGTCCGGGTCGCTCCGGGAGCAGGAACGTTCTCTACTTCCAGACGGGCGACACCTACACCCGCATCCGGGCCAGGGAAGCACCCGAAACGCCACCCGAGTACGGCGTGATCGTGCTCGAAGCGGGACGAGTCTCCGAAGCGACGCTCACGTTCCTCACGAGCCTGGCCGATCTTCCGGTCATGCCCCTCTGGCGATAGATCTCTTAGAGTTCCAAGTACCTGGCGATCTTGTCCTGGGCCGCCTCCATGACCTGCATCTGGAGGCCGTTGAGAGCCCGAGCCAGGGCGAGTTCCTCACCGACAACCGGCATGTTCTCGTCGACCGGGTTCCGTCTCGCGCGGCCCTTCGCTTCGAAGTGATCTCCCATGAGATCGAGCACGGTCCTGACGGTTGTGGTGGACTTGTCCTCCTCGATGTGGACTTCGATCGTGATGTTCTTTTCCACGGCGCTCCTCCACGTTGCCTAGCCCAATGGTGCACGCGAATAGGCGAAGTGGCTAGGGCCGTTTGCGGGAAG
>CAZWDQ010000027.1:12772-20062 GCA_964632475.1 uncultured Acidimicrobiaceae bacterium | reverse complement strand
CGCATGACCGGTCGACCTTCCCTCCGCATCTCGACTCTTGGCGTCGTTGCCATGGCGATGCTTGGCTCCGTCCTGTTCTTCGATGCTTCGTCTGCGGATGCGGCCTCGGCCAGAGTCGTCGACGCATGCCGGTCCTATCCGGCGTACGCCGAGGTGACGCACGGGATCCTCATCCCCGGGCTGATGCCGCAGGCCGACGCGGCGATCATCGTCGGTGACCCTGACACTGAGAAGTATCCGATGGTTGTTGCCCGGTACCCCGACGAGACCGGGCTTTGGGCTTCGTCAGGAACCCGTGGCATCGAATTGGCGGTTGCTGCCAGCGGTACCGGCACACCGACTGGCGCCCTCGCAGGCCTGGCTCCGGCCCGTCACGACGTGGAGGTCTCGGACTCGATCGTGCGGATCTACTGCGGACTCCTGGGCCGGGAGGCCGATGCCCTCGACATCGAGTACTGGACCCGCCGCTACTGGAACGGGCTTCCGCTCAGTTCGATAGCGGAAGCGTTCACGACGAGCAGCGAGTTCGTTAGCCGCTATGGAGATCCCACGGACGAGGCTCTCGTCACCATCCTTTTCCGATTGGTTCTCGGTCGTGAACCCGGTGAGGGGGGAGTGGAACCCTTCGTCGAGATGCTGCGGTCCGGTGCGATGACACGGGGAAGTCTCGTCGTGTCGTTCACCGACTCGCCGGAGTTCATAGCGACAACGGGTACCGCTTCACCAGAGAAGCCGACACTGCCGTATCCGGCAGTTGGATCCGGGCGCCGGGTGATCTACGCGAACCGGGAAGCCCGCGTCTGGTTCGTCGAGGCCACCGGTGAACTGGCGAAGACCCACCAGGTATCCGGTCGACGAGGTGTGCCGACGCCAGATCGCTACAACGTCTACTCGAAGTCCCGGTACGCATGGGCACCACACGACAACGTCACGATGGAGTACATGGTTCGGTTCGCCAGGGAGGAGTGGCCGTATGGGTTCCACTCGATCCCGATCCACGAAGACAAGTCACCGTTCCAGACGAAGGAGCAGCTCGGCACGCTCCGATCTGGAGGGTGTGTTCGTCAGGACTTCGACGACGCCGAGTGGACCTTCGGTTGGGCCGACGTTGGCACAAGAGTGATCATGCTTCCGTAGCCGCCTTCGGCGGCGTACCGAGTACTGCTCACGGCTCATAGCTCACAGGTCACAACCCGTTCCCTACTGGGGTCTGGCGACTGGTGATTGGCGATCTACACGACCACGACGTCATCGAACCCTGCTTCGCGGACTAGGCGGCCGATGTGCTCCGTGGATTCTCGGTTTGCTTCTTCGAGATACTCCAGGCCTGGGCGGACTCCGTGGTTTCGGAATCCGATGACGACGATCCGCATGTTGGGATCGATGGAGCGCAGCCACGACACGGCGTCCTCAACGGATGCGTCATCATCGTTGTAACCGGGCATGATCAGCAGGCGGACTTCCGAGAGTCGACCGATCGATGCGAGATGCCGAATGGATTCGAGAACCGGTTCGTTCGATGCGCCCGTCAGTTGGACGTGGACGGTTCCGTCGAGCGCCTTCAAATCGACCATGGCACCGTCCATCACGGGCGAGAGCCGATCCCAGAGGGCGATCGGCGCCGACCCGTTGGTATCGACAAGCGTTGTGAGATGAGCGAGATCAGGTTCTGCCTTCACGGCGGAGAACAGGTCGAAGATGAAGTCAGGTTGCAGCGTCGCCTCGCCTCCTGAGATGGTGATGCCGGAGATGAACTTCGCTGTTTCGCGGATCTGGCCGATGAGTTCCTCGACTGACGCTTCGTAAGCCAGCGGGGTCGAGTCGAAAGGGCACACCTCGATGCACACGTCACAACCCGTGCAAGCGACCCGATCGACGACGACCGTCGGGCCCGGATGTATGGCGAGAGCGTTCTCTGGACAGGGATCGACGCAGAGGCCGCAGTGGTTGCAGTCGGCGATCGTGTACGGGTTGTGGCAGTTGACGCAGTTGAAGTTGCAGCCCTGGACGAAGACGACGAACCGGTTGCCGGGTCCGTCGACCGTCGAGAAGCGGAGGACCTTATTGAGGCGGCCGGGTTTGGTGTTCACGGATCAGAACGCGTTTCGTCGAACGGTCCAGAACGTGTGAGTTCTCGACCGAGCCGGCGCCGAACACCGTTGACGAATGACGTTCCCCTTCGTTGGCGAACGCCTCGATATCGGACTTCCGAACGAGGTAGCCGGTTATCCGGATGAACCCGTTGGTGTTGAGGTTGAAGGTGAAGTCACGCATGCCTTCCTCAAAGGCACCCCTGATGATGTCGACGACGGCTTGCGGGTTGCGCCGTGCCGTGTCCTCGACGTGGAAGATGTCGCTGACACCAGCCATGAAGGCGTCGTGGTGCGGAGCGACGCAGGCGATGTGCTCATACATCGATGGCTCGGTACCGATCGGGATGCGGGTTCCCGCCGTCACCTCGAGGTCGACATCGATTCCCGACTGGGAGTGCAGCATGCAGCGGCCGTCGTTGCCGTCGCAGTACGGCATCGGGCGATTCGCGACCTGGTCGGCGATGGCGCGAACCACCCTGTGTGAGAGGGCGTTCGCCTCGTCATCCTGACCGTATCGGCCATCCTTGCCCTCGTTCGCCATCAGAACGTCGACGCACTCGGCAAGCCCAAAGACTCCGTACATCGCGGAGAATCGATCGAGGGAGATCAGCCCCTCCTTCGCCAGGAAGTCGTGATCGTAGAACTGTGCCTCTTCGACCAGATACCGAATTCGGGCCTCGATCAGTTGAGCGTTCAGCTCGACATAGTGAGGGAGCGTCTCTGAGAAGAACGACTCGGTGTCGCCATCGTGGACGAGTGCGACTTCCTTCAGGTTGATGCGGTTGAGGGTGTGTGAGCCGCCGCCGATTCGTAGCGAGTTGTAGCAACTGACCGCCGCGTATTCCTCGTCTCCGAAGTCCCGGACCATCAGCGGGTGGTTGACGAAGTGGGGCTTGGCGGTTTCGAAGACGGTCTCGACGGCGTCCTCAATGAGATCGTCCGGAGTGATCGTTGGATCGACTTTGAATGTGAGGTTCGGAACAACCTGAAGCACTTCGCGCTCGATCCGGAAGATCGTTCGGATGATCCGACCGTCTCGGGGGCCGAGGTCCATGTGGGCGAACGCATCGGGGAGGATCCGGTCGATGGCGATCCAGAAGCGTTTCAGGGACCGATAGAGATGGTCGTCCGAGATGCCGTCGACGTATGGAACGAGGATCTTGTCGAGGTCGCCGAGATACACCGGATAGCCGGTGATCGACGGAACCTGCGTGTACATGATGAGGAGGAAGTTGAGGGCGTCGTCGAGGGTCTCCGGCGACTCGAGTTCGAGAAACGATGAACCGTTTCGGAGCGCTTTGTCGTAGTCGGGAAGGATGTAGCGGGCCCGATAGGGAGCGTGCCCCTCGTACATGTCGCAGATGATTCGCTTGTTGAGGGCCTCGGCGGCTTCGTCGGAGAGACCCGGATACTCGAGGGCCTCCTCAGCGAGTCCCGCGAGATAGTGCCGGCGCTGGTGGAACGTCAAGTGCGGATCGTTGACCAGCGCTCGCGCCCGAACCTGAAATTCCTCGTTGTTCATGCCATCTCCTCGTTGAGCCCCATGGTATCGGATAAGTCGGTAGTCGGTAGTCGGTATTCGGTACGGGGCTCTGCGTCTTGCCGGCAACTGGTGGCTGGTGGCTGGCGACTGGTGTATTACTCCACCCCTACCATTCCCGCCATGTCCTCTTCCACCCGACACGATGCGCCGCCGCCTCGCCTCGGGGAGGTGTTCTCCGGTGGGCTGCGACTGATCCGGCAGTTCGTTCGGTGGCATCCGTGGTCGTTCACGCTGGCCGTACTCGGTGCCGGACTGTTCGTCTCCGCGATTCTGGCTTCGGCCGTCGTGGTCGGGCGTGTCACCGATCTTGTGATCATCCCCGTTCTCGACGGTGGAGAGGAGATCGGCAACAAGGTCACCCTGGCTGTTCTCGCTGTCATGGCAGTGGCCCTCTGGAAGGCGTTCGGGATCACGCTCCGGCGTACGGCAGCGAGTGCACTCCAGTTCCGCACCCGTGCCGACGCCCGCGAGAAACTCATCGAGCACCAACTCCGTCTCCAGTTGGCGTGGCACGATCGTCGATCGACCGGTGACCTGCTGTCGGTCAGCGAAGTCGACACTCAGACGGGAACGTTCGTGCTGGCACCGCTGCCGTATGCGACGGGTGCGTCGCTCTTGCTGATCGGGACCATCGTCCTCGTCACAGCGACCCATTGGGTCCTCGGCGTCATCGCTCTCGTCGGCCTCTCAGTCCTGGTGACGATCGATATCAGGGGGGCGTTCTCGCTGTTCACAGATTTCGAAGAGGCCCAGTACGAGCGCGGTGCGGTCAGCGAGATCGCCCACGAGAGCATCGACGGCGCGCTCACCGTCAAGGCGCTCGGACGTGAAGCCGAAGAGACGGAACGGTTCCGGCGCGCAGCGGCGACCCTCCAGACCCGGCTTATCGACATAGGCGTTCGATTCGCGAACTTCCGGGCCATCGTCGAGTCACTCCCGGCCGCGATCAACATAGTTGTCCTCGTCGCGGGAGCGATCTTGGTCAGCGATGCCTCCATTTCGGCGGGCCAACTCGTGACCGTCGCCTACCTGATCACGCTGATGGCGTTCCCTCTTCAACTCATCGGCTTCGTGATCTTCGAGATGGCTCACAGCCAAGCGGCATGGACCAGGGTTCAGGAGATTCTCGATGCCGACGAGACCATCGACCATGGATCGCTCGATGCCCGCCCGGTGGCAGACGGGGCCGGCCTCGAATCGCGGGACGTTCAGTTCTCGTACACTGATGGAGAGCCGATTCTGACCGATGTTCAGTTCGATATTCCCGCGGGGCGGACGGTGGCGGTGGTCGGGCCTACCGCCTCGGGCAAGTCAACGCTGACGATGCTGCTTGCTCGCCTCTGGGATCCGACAGACGGAGCGATCCGCATCGATGGACGTGATCTCCGGGAGTTCGCCCGCTCGGAACTCGCCTTCGAAGTGGCATACGTGGCCCAGGAGTCGTTCCTCTTCGATGACTCGGTGTGGGGCAACGTAACGCTCGGGTCCGGTGTTTCCGACGATGACGTTCTTCGAGCGATGCGCCTTGCCGGTGTCGAGCGGTTCGTCGCCGAGCTCCCCGACGGGTATGACACGGAGATCGGAGAGCGTGGAACGGCGCTCAGTGGCGGGCAGCGACAGCGCGTCGCTCTCGCACGGGCCCTCCTTCGTCGACCCCGCGTGCTTGTACTCGATGACGCAACATCTGCCGTCGACCCGTCGGTCGAAATTGAGATCCTGCGGGGGCTTCAGGGTGCAGAGCTGCCATCGACGGTCGTTATCGTCGCCTACCGCCGATCGTCGATCATGCTGACTGACGAGGTCGTCTTCATGGACGAGGGTCGGGTTGTCGCCCACGGCAGCCATGAGGAGCTCCTCGCCACCCAACCGGGATACGAGCGACTGCTGCGCGCCTATGAAGAAGACGCCGCCCGTCGCGACGAAGAGGAGGGGGCATCGTGAGCGAATCGACCGGCCACGTCCTCCGTCGCGCGTTCCGGATAGCGCCTGCGCTCCGCAAGGGGCTGGGATTGACGCTCGCTCTCGCTGTGGTCGGCACCGGATTGCAGCTCGTGGTCCCGATCACCGTCCAACGCATCATTGACACCGTGCTGCTCTCATCCGAGGAAATCGACACATCCTCGATCGTGGCATCCGGGTTCGCCGCCCTCTTTGCTGTGGCACTCGCGATGTGGGCCAGGCGCACGTCGCTTGCCCGCCTTGCTCGGTCGTCGATCACGGGGCTCACCGATCTTCGGGTGACCACGTTCGGCTATCTCCACAAGCTCTCGATGCTCCACGTTCAGTCCGAGCGCCGCGGGGCACTCGTCAGTCGCGTGACCTCCGACATCGAGACGATGCAGCAGTTCATGGAGTGGGGCGGTGTCGGCATGATCCTGGGGGCGGCCCAGATCCTGCTCGCCGTGATGCTGATGCTCGTCTACGAATGGCGTCTCGCTCTGATGATCACGGTTGGCGTGCTCATCTACTCCGTGATGCTCCTCTGGTTCCAGGGCATCCTGCGCCGTGCTCACGACAACGTCCGGGAGAGGGTCGCCGACTCGCTCTCCGTCGTCGGTGAGGCTACGGCCGGCCTGCCGACGGTCCGAGCATTCGGCATGGAGTCGGCGGTCATGGGGAAGGTCAGCACCGCCCTCGACCGGCAATACCGGGCTGAGTACGGAGCGGGGGCGCTTGCCGCCGTGCTGTTCTCCTCCGCTGAGCTGTTCGCAGGCGTCATCACAGCATCAGTGATCGCCGCCGGAGTGATCTTCGGCGTGTCGTGGGGACTCAGCGCCGGAACACTCGTTGCTTTCCTGTTCCTCGTAACGCTGCTCGTCGAACCCGTTCAGATGCTCGTTGAGACCATCAACCAGGCACAGTCAGCCGGCGCGGGACTCCGCAAGGTGCTCAACCTCCTCGATTCACCGATCGAAGTAGAGGATCCGGTCGACGGTGTGGCGTTGCCCGATCGCCCGCTCGACGTGCAGTTCGAGGACGTTCGTTTCCGGTACCCCACGGGCGGCGACGTGCTGAGCGACGTCACTGTTTCGATCGCCGCAGGGGAGCGCGTCGCGGTGGTCGGCGAAACCGGGTCGGGAAAGACGACGTTCGCGAAGTTGGCGACCCGTTTGTTGGACCCGGCCGATGGGTCGATTGCTATTGCCGACGTGTTCCTCGACCGGGTGCGGTTCGATTCTCTTCGGTCGCGGGTGGCCTACGTACCCCAGGAAGGGTTCCTGTTCGAGGGAACGATTGCCGACAACGTTCGATACGGCAAACCGGACGCGACAGATGACGCGGTTCGGGTGGCGATTGCCGACCTCGGTCTTCTCGAGTGGGTCGATGCGCTCACCGACGGGATCGGCACACGCGTCGGAGAGCGGGGAAGCAACCTATCTGCAGGCGAGCGCCAACTCGTCGCCATCGTGCGGGCCTGGATTGCGAACCCGGACCTCCTCGTCCTCGACGAGGCGACGTCCGCAGTTGACCCTGCGCTGGAGGTTCAGATCCGTCGGGCAATCGAACGACTCACATTGGGTCGAACCTCGATCACGGTCGCCCACCGGCTCTCGACGGCCGAAGCATCCGACACCGTTCTTGTCTTCGACGCCGGCCGAGTCGTGGAACGTGGCCCGCATGAAGAGCTGGTCCGGGCGGGTGGCGTTTACGCAG
>CAZWDQ010000027.1:0-12672 GCA_964632475.1 uncultured Acidimicrobiaceae bacterium | reverse complement strand
GTCGTGGAACGTGGCCCGCATGAAGAGCTGGTCCGGGCGGGTGGCGTTTACGCAGATCTCCACAGGGACTGGGAAGGGTCAGTTGCTGAGTAGATCAGTTGCTGAAGTCGATGGGAACCGTCCGACCCCTCCAGTCAGCGCCCGAGGGCGCTGACACCCTCCTCTGAGGAGAGGGAAGAGGACGCGACATCCGCCGAAGACGCACGTTCGCCGAGACGCACAAAGTCGGCATGTCCACGTCTATCCGCTGTTCCTGTTAGTCGTCGTCCTCTCTACTGCTCTCGCTGATTGAGGGCACGAATTCTCCATCTTCGAACTTGCCCGAGAATTTCGACTCGTGGCCATCATTGTGGAACTCGACCTCGACCTTCTCCGGACCCGAGTCTTCTACTTCCATCGTGAACCCGGAATTCGGGGATGCCCCGGCGAGACGGACGACCCCATCGCCGATCTCAACGGAGACCGAACCGCCGACGAGTACGTATGAGCGGATCTCCGACGTGGGGGCATCGGTCGTTGTAGTCGATGCCGGGACTTCTGTCGTGGTTGTCGTCGTCTGAGCGGGTTCAGGGTCGGGATCGGGAGACGGAGGGAGTGTCGTTGTCGGGGTCGTCGTGACAGGCTCCGGCGCCGCAGTTGTTGACGTTGGCGGTGAGGTAGTCGTGGTGGCGTCCGAATCCTGCGGCTGGATGGGATCCGCAACGAGTTGGTCCGTGCTGCTGATCGCCATCGTGGTTGGGGGGAGCATCGCGGTTGGCGTGTCGGTGACCTGGTCTCGCACGCTGCTGACGGCGGCGGACGCGATGAGCACCGCGGTCACGGTCACCGCGAGCCAGATGAGCGGATAAACGATCTTCCTCACGTAACCATGATGCCGTTGATCCGCTGTTGTGTGGATAACGTTCGGTTAAGGGATCGTGAAATCGCTTGCTGACTCCGACCGGGCGGAACCGTCTTCGGTAACGTGTCGACGTGGCAACCATCCTGATCATCGAGGACGACCAACGTATTCGGCAGTCCCTGTCGAGCCGTCTCGCCGAGCGCGGGCATGACGTGGACGCCGTCGGCACCGCTATGGCAGGAGTTGAGTCGGCAGTTTCCGGACGTTTCGACGCCGTCGTGCTCGACCTCGGACTGCCGGATCTGGACGGTGCAGAGGCCCTTCGCATGATCCGCTCGATCACCGAAGTGCCGGTGGTCGTTGCCACCGCCCGGGACGATGAATCCGAGATCGTCCGACTGCTCGACGCCGGCGCTGATGACTACGTGGTCAAGCCGTACTCCGCCGAACACCTGGAGGCGAGGATTCGAGCCGTGCTGCGTCGCTCCGGCTCAGAGCCCGAGCAACGGGTGATCACGGTCGGACAGATCGTGATCGATCTTGATGCCCAGGAGGCCCGCTTCGAAGACAAACCGCTCGATCTCACGGCTCGAGAGTTCGAATTGCTGGCATATCTTGCAGAGCGCCCCGGAAGCATGGTGAGCAAGCGCCAGATCCTCGCGGAGGTGTGGCATCAGCCATACGGAGGGGCGGATAAGACGATCGACGTGCATCTGTCGTGGCTTCGGAAGAAGCTTGGAGAGTCCGCGGCCGATCCGAAGTACATCATCACCCGTCGAGGGGTGGGGGTTCGTCTTGTTGACCCGGACTCGTGAGGCGCAGCCTCATCCTCGTTACTGCCGGGGTCACGTCGATGGTTGTCATCGCCTTCCTCGTCCCCCTCGCGATCCTCGTTGGTGCGCTCGCCTTCGATCGAGCCGTAACTCGCGCCGAGCGAGAAGGGGAGAGCATCGCTCGTCTGGTAGCGGTCCTGTCTCCATCGGCCGGGACCACAGGCGCTGCCCTGACGATTGGAGAGGAACGGCTTACTGATCTCGGCGCATCGATGATCCTGCCGGACGGCAGCGTCTACGGCGTCGACGTCCCGGCGGGGGAGGACCTCTCGGTGGCGCTCGGCGGGAGTGCGTACCGAGCATCGGTAGAGACCGGTGAAGCTATCTATCTCCCCGTCGCCCAGTCCGACGGGGACATCACCGTCGTCCGCGTTGTCGCTCCGCACGACGATCTCACCAGCGGTGTGCGAAGGTCTTGGTTCATACTTGCCGGGCTCGGTGCGGTGCTCGTCGGGCTTGCGGTGTTGGCTGCGGACCGGTTCAGTCGGTCAATTGTTCTACCGGTTCGCGAACTCTCTGAAACGGCCGCACGACTGAAGAGTGGCGATTTCTCGGCGCGCGTAGACCCAGCCGGTCCACCTGAGATTGAGGAGGTTGGCGCCGAGTTCAATCAACTCGCCGAACAGGTGGAGCACCTGCTGCAGGCTGAGCGAGAGACCGCAGCCGACCTTGCCCATCGCCTCAGAACGCCTCTCACGGCAGCGAGACTCGATGCAGAGGCACTGTCCGACGAACGCCTTCGTGAAAGGCTCGTCGAGGATCTCGACGAGCTTGAACGCACGGTCGATTTCATCATCGGTGAGGGCCGGCGGCCCGTGCGAACAGAGATCGACCCTGGCTGCGATCTCGCCGTCGTGGTGGCCGACCGGGCAGCGTTCTGGTCCCCGCTGAGCGAAGAGCAGGGTCGTTCCTTCACGACGGCCATCGACATCGCACATGCCGATGTGTGGGTTCCCGAGGTGGATGCGGGAGCGATGATCGACGCTCTGCTCGAGAACGTGTTCTCCCACACTGAAGACCGTGTGCCCGTAGCGATTCGGCTCTCTCAGGGCGACCCCTCGGTGGTCCTCCTCGAGGTCGAAGATGGCGGCGGTGGGCTGGCCGATCCGGCAGCGGTCGAACGTGGCGCGTCGACGGGCAACTCGACAGGACTTGGTCTCGATATCGTTCGCCGCACGGCCGAAGCCTCGGGTGGGTCGTTCGAACTTGCCAAGCCCGGTGCACTCGGGGGTGCCCGGGTCGTCGTTCGACTTCCGCTCGTCGGCAGGTGAAGCGAACAGAAGCAGATCGGCGACCGGAGGCAGCTTCTCGCGACACGAAGAAGCCCTCACGTCTGTGAGGGCTTCCGTGAACCTTGTGAGGTTGACCGATGCGGTCTTTTTGGATCATCCCGCATTGGGTACTACTTACCCCGCCGGCCGTCCCACCGGTTCTTGAACATTATCGGCACGGAACGCCCGAAGTGTTGAGGATTTCCTCCGGTCCGCAGTGAATTGATGCGCTCGACCCATAGAGTCAGAATGCACCGTCGGAGGCACCTTCCATGCTCGAACTCAACGATCTGA
Source organism: uncultured Acidimicrobiaceae bacterium (assembly GCA_964632475.1). GTDB lineage: Bacteria > Actinomycetota > Acidimicrobiia > Spongiisociales > UBA5794 > JAHEEL01. Next base: position 9,433 of record CAZWDQ010000027.1, on the reverse strand, counting down.
GCAAACGATTCGGTGACGTCATCGCCCTCGACGGCGCCGGCTTCGTGGTTGAGCGCGGGCGGATCCTTGGATTTCTCGGCCCAAACGGTGCGGGGAAGACCACGGCGATGCGTGCCGTTTTTGGACTCATCCGCCCCGATGGCGGAACTGTGTCCTGGAACGGTGCCCCCGTTGGCCCGGAGGAACGACTCCACTTCGGATACATGCCGGAAGAGCGTGGCCTGTATCCGAAGATGAAGGTGCACGATCAGCTCGTCCACTTCTCCCGTCTCTCTGGCCTCTCCAAGAAGGAAGCGAACGAAGCGGTCGACCACTGGCTCGGCGTCCTCGGCCTCGCCGGCAGAGGCGACGCGAAGCTCGACGACCTGTCACACGGCAATCAGCAACGAGCTCAGCTTGCAGCCGCACTCGCACCAAACCCCGAGCTGCTGATTCTTGATGAGCCGTTTGCCGGTCTTGATCCCATTGGAGTCGACTCGCTCGCCGAGACCCTGACGGAGTTGGCATCCGAGGGTGTGACGATCGTCTTCTCGAGCCACCAGCTCGACCTTGTCGAGGACGTGTGCCAGGACGTCGCGATCATCAACGAGGGTCGGATCGTGCTGTCGGGACGATTGGACGACATCAAGAACCGTTCGAAGAAACGACGTCTGATGATCGACGTCGACGGAGAACCGTGGATGCCCAACCTGCCGGGCGTCGAGGTCGTCGAGGGACCGGGGCCATCCCACTGCATCGTGGACGATGATGCTCCGGTCGCCGATCTTCTGGCTGCCGCGAACCGTGCTGGGGTTGTGAATCGATTTGTCTTCGAACCGCCTCGCCTCACCGATCTCTTCCGAGAGGCGGTCGGTTCGTGAAACCGTGGAGCCAGGTCGCGTTGTTGGCGAAACGGGAGTTTCTCGAACGTGCACGAAGCAAACCGTTCATCATCACGATGTCGATCATAACCGTCGCGATTCTCGCGATTGGACCGGTCGTCAGCGTGTTGTCGGGTGGTGACGACGAGGCGACGAAGATCGGTCTGACAGGGGAGGAACCATCTGGGATCGAACAGGAGCTTCACTCTCAGGCGACCCTGTTCGATTTGGAGATCGAGGTCGATCGGTTCATGAACCGAGACGAGGCGGAGACAGCGTTGACCGACGGGAACATCGCGGTCGTGCTTGTTGATGGGACCGAGATCGTCTTCCAAGAAGAGAGTTCGTCTCGATTGACGGCACTCCTTCGCAGTGCCGTCAATACGACGGTGAAGACCGAAGCGCTCACCAGATTGGGGCTGTCGGAGAGCGAGATTTCTCTCGTGGTTGAACCGATCCCGATAGAGGTCACGACACTCGAAGAGCAGGACGTTCAGGACGACGCAAAGCGGGGAGCTGCGTTTGCCGGAGCGATTCTCCTGTACATATCGATCATCATGTTCGGCCAGTTCGTGGCGATGGGTACGGTCGAAGAGAAGCAGAACAGGGTTGTCGAGGTGATCCTGTCCCGGGTCCGGCCCTGGCAGGTGCTCGTCGGAAAAGTGGTCGGGATCGGGTTCCTGGGACTCCTGCAACTTCTCATTTTGGCTGGTGCTGCCTATGCCTCGGCACAACTCGCGGACCTCCCCGACATCGACGTCGCAGCGATCGGTCTGCCAATCATCGCGTCACTGTTCTTCTGGTTCATCCTCGGGTACGCGTTCTATGCCTTCCTGTATGCGGCAGTGGGGTCGACAGTTTCACGGCAGGAGGATCTGCAGGGAGCGATCATGATTCCGATCATCCTGATCATGCCCGGATATCTCCTCGCGATCTTTGCGGCCGAGAATCCTGAGGCGCTGCTGCCAACTGTCGCATCATGGCTGCCTCCTTGGGCGCCGTTCGTGATGCCGGTGCGGATCGCCGCCGGTGTGACCCAACCGTGGGAGATCGTGGTGGCCGTCGTTGGGACGGCCCTCGGGGCTGTTGCCCTCGTCTGGATCGGATCCCGTGTCTACTCGGGAGCGCTGCTTCGCACGGGAAGCAAGGTCAAGCTGAGGGAAGCGTGGAAGGCAGCAGCCGAGTAGATCGGTAGATCAGTAGATCAGGCAGAATCAATACCGGATACACCGGGCGCAGTCGGGTCTCACGTAATCAACCACTGGATGGCTCGGGCGACGGGGCCGGGTTTCTCGAGTGTTGGCGTGTGGACGAGGAGGGCGGGGCAGTCGACCGCTTCGGCGATTCGGTCGGCGAGGTCGGCTACGAGGTGGAGTCGGTGGCTGGGTGCGCCGAGAACGACGAGGTTCGCTCCCCGGGAGAGACCCGTCAGCGTGTCGATCAGGTCGTCGGTTGGACGAACTCGGTCATCCCACGGCACCGTGAGAGCCTCACCAAGCTGCTCGTGATAGGTGTGGATTGATTCAGCCTGACCGGGAGGCGCATCGACCGGTGTCAGATGCACGAAACGGATCGACGCATCCTCGTAGCGAGCGATGTGGTCGGCTATCTCGATCTTCACCGGGTCGTATGGACCCCCCGTTCCGAGCACCGCTATTCGGTCGATGCTGTCGACCTCACGATTCCTGAGGAACGCAGAGTCGCAGGTCAGGTGTTCCTGGAGCCAGTGAAGATCCCTAATCACATGGCGTGTCGCCCGGAGGTCCTGGGGAAGATCGGCGATGAACAGGTCGACGCCCTCACGTTCGACAAAGGCGTGCACCATGCCGCGGCGGTTCTCATCGGTGTAGTGCTCCGTCGTGACTTCGATGCCGAGTCTCCGCGCCTGCGCAAGGTCCTCGTCGGTTGGGATCATCCGTCGGGTGCGAGCATCGAAGTTGATCACGTGGATACGTCCACCCGGGGCAACTGCCAGGCGCATTGCGAGACGGAACAGCGTGTGCTGTCGGCTGGGTCGCGTCGGTCGTCGGACTAGAAGAAGAACGAGTTTCCGTCCTCCGGTCGCCACCGCATCTGCACTGGTCTGGACGAGGCGGGCGTCCTCGCGAAGCCGGAGCGCATCGCGGGCCGCCGACTCCTTGACCGCCCGGGACCGGCCGAACAGGCGATACCAAATGGTGCCGGCGACAACGAAGACCCCAGCTCCGAGAAGAGGGATGGTCCCCATCTGAGTCAATAGCAGGAGCGCTGTCACGATCCCGAAGATCTGAACAGCTGGATACAGAGGTGACCGGAACTTCGGTTGATACCAATCGAGATCGCTCTCCCGAAAAGCGATCAACGCCAGATTCACCAGAGCGAACACGAGAAGTTGGAAAGCCGAGGCGAGCTTGGCGAGTTCGATCAGTGGAACGAAGAGCACGAGGAGTATCAGCACCAACCCGGTCGCGGCGATACCGGCCACGGGTGCTCCGGACCGTTCCCCTATCCGGGCGAGGAATGCTGGCGCAAGCGAGTTCCTCGCCATAGCAAATGGGTATCGAGCCGATGCAATGATTCCCGAGTTCGCCATCGAGACGAGAGCCAGGACAGCCATGCCCGCAATGATGTACATTCCGGCCGAACCGAGGAAGTGTGAGGCTGCGGTGAGGATCGGCGTCTCCGTATGAGCCAGTTCCTCGGCCGGTGTCACGCCGACCATCACGGCGACCACGGCCGGATACAGCAGCATTGCCACACCGACCGACGTCAGGATGCTCAGCGGGATGTTGCGCCCCGGGGCCTTCACCTCCTCCGCCACGCTCGCGACCTGCGTGACGCCAATGTACGAGACGAACACGACTGCCGTTCCCGAAAGCAATCCTGTGATGCCTTCCGAGAGGAACGGCTGGAAGCTCCCCGGGTCGGAGTTCGGTGCGCCGAGGATGACGAATCCGGCCAGCAGCGCAAGGACAACCGTGACGAGCACTTTCTGGAATCTGACTGTCTCCTGGACGCCGATGAGGTTGACGATGATCAGCAAGACCGCGAGAGCGGCGGCAACGGGGCGTTCGGGATGGTCGACGAAGAACTCGAGATAGGCAGAGAGACCAACGAGTGCGAATGACGCTTTGAAGACGAGGGAGAACCACACACCGAATCCGGCGATCGTTCCCATGAGCGGGCCCATCGCTCGGTCGATGTACAGGTAGGTGCCTCCGGCCTCTGGCATGGCTGTCGCCATCTCCGATTGCGACAGCGCCGCCGGTATCACCACGATGCCGGCGAGGAAGAACGCCAGCACCACAGACGGTCCCGCAATCTTGAACGCGAGTCCGGGCAGTACGAAGATGCCCGATCCGATCATCGCCCCGATCGAGATCGTGAACACCGCGTACAGGCCAAGCGATCGGTGCAGTGAACTACTCGACCGAGGCGATGGATTGGTGTCTGGATTCGTCAAGGTGTCCGGAAACCTAGTTGGCCGTGAAGCGGTGCGGAAGGGGAGTCAGATCACGGCCGTCACCGTTCAATCGAGGACCCACTCGGTTCGAGAGGCTCGCGCCCGGTCGACATCCACCGCAGCAAGGAGCGCTCCACCGATCAGGAAGAAGGCCGTGAGGAACAGAATCGAGAGGCGTGCCGATCCGGTGAGGATGTCGACGCCTGCGAAGATCAACGGACCGAATATCGCGCTGAACCGCGAGAAGACGGAGTAGAAACCGAAGAACTCGGCCGAGGCACCTTCTGGGATCATCGATCCGTAGAGCGATCGGGACAGTGCCTGAACCCCGCCGAGGACGAGGCCTGCGAGTGCCCCGACCGCCAGGAACGCGCCGGCCTGGCCCACCGGCAGGAAGTATCCGCCGACGGTGACGAATGCCCATCCGACGATCGAAACGAGGATCGCCTTCTTCGCTCCGATCTTGTCAGCAAGCCACCCGAATGCGAGGGCGCCGAAGAAGGCCACGAGTTGGATCACGACGAACACGGCGGCGATCGTGGTGGTCGAGAGTTCGAGGGTCTCGGAAGCGAAGACCGGAGTGATCTTGATGACCGTCAGAACGCCATCGTTGTAGAACAGGAACGCCACCACGAAGAGCAGTAGTTGCGGGAAGCCGATGAGTTGGCGGGTCGTTCGCCAAATTCGGCCGACTCCGAGTCGCACGTAGGCGATGGGACGGGATGTGGATTGGTGCTCTGAAGGAAGACTCGGCCGGCTCCCTTCATCCCTCAATCGAGAGAAGGCGAAGGTCGCGAATGCTGCCCACCAGATTCCCGCAGACACGATGACGATCCGTTGGGCGACCTCCTCGCTGAGTCCCAAGGGATCGGCGAGGAACAGCAGGATGAGGGACAACACCAGGTGAATCCCGCCGCCGGCGTAGCCCATGGCGTACCCCTTGGCCGAGACGCGGTCGATCGTGTCCGGAGTCGTCAACTCAGGGAGGAACCCCTCGTACATGACGTTCGCAGACACGAAGCCGATCTGAGCCATGAGTGCAACGACGATGGCAAGACCGAGATCACCGGGTCCCGGGATCGCCGTCAGGACGGCAAAGACAGCGCCTGTGTAGGCGAACGTCTGGAGGAGTCGCCTCTTCGAGTTCGAGTAGTCGGCGATGGCGCCAAGGATCGGCATGACGAGGAAGAGAATGAGGGCGCCGATTCCGAGGAGGATCCCGAAGAACGCCTCGGCATCGACCGTGACGCCGAAGATCGAGAGACCCGCCTCGGGGTAGATCGTGTCCCCGAAATAGATAGCGAAGATGAGACTGCCGGCCGTGATGTACGCCGAGTTCGCCCAGTCGTACATCGCCCATCCGAAGATGGTGCGTTTGTCATTTCGCACTGTTGCGGTCACGTTCCCGCCCTTCCGTCGGTCGTGACGCTATACCCATCCGGAATTCCGTGAATGCAACAGCGTTCGCTATCTCGGTTGCGTGCACCGTCGGTACTGCAACTAAGTCGCTCAGTTGACGCAGAGAGGGCTATGGTTCCCCTGCACAGAGGGATGTCCGCTGCCGCCGTGGCACTTGTTGGTTCGAGGGCAGGTCGACAGAGCCCGCCCGTGTGCGGACCATAGTGGTTCGCGAATCGACGCCCATTGGAGGCACTAGACATGAACATCTTCGTAGGGAACCTATCGTTCCGCGCTACGAACGCTGACCTCGAGCAGCTTTTCGGCGAGTACGGGGCCGTTGACTCGGCCGCAATCATTAACGACCGCGACTCCGGCCGCTCCCGTGGCTTCGGCTTCGTCGAGATGCCCGATGCCGAAGAAGGCAAGAAGGCGATCGAAGAGCTCAACGGTTACGAGAGCGAGGGCCGTGCCCTTACCGTCAACGAGGCCCGTCCCCGTCGGTAGTAGCTGATATGGCACGAGGCGACGACACCTTCCGCACGCAGGGCGTGATCGTCGAGACGCTCCGGAACGCTGAGTTCAAGGTGCGACTCGATTCAGGTCTCGAGATTGTTGCGCGTGCATCTGGAAAGATGCGACGTGGCCGAGGGATCAGAATCATTGCGGGCGACAAGGTCGAAGTCGAAGTTTCGGCATACGACCCGACGAAGGGTCGCATCGTGTGGAGACATCGATAGACAAGTAGACATTGCTTCGGACTTGTGCCGGAGCAGTCAGTGGACAGCCGGGGTCTTTGATCCCGGCTGTTTCGCGTCTCAGTTGGTCTTTCAGCGTTGGGACACCCAGAAGAGGGTGGCCGAGCCGGTCACCATGAGGCCGATCAACAGCCAGGCAACGATGATTCCCAATGTGTCCATGGTGGGCGGACTCTAAATCACACGCGTGCAATTCATCGTGATTTCCCGACGTCCTGGCGCTGTTACGCTCGGTGGCAGGTCACCAGGGAGGGAACATGAGCGACGAGAATCCGAGCAACGTTCACAAGAGCAACGACAAGATCGGATTCGCGCTGATCGTCTCGGCGGTCATCCTGATCGCCCTCGCCGTATTCGTGATTCAGAATCTCGACGAGGTAGAAGTCGAATTCCTCTTCCTGTCCGTCAGCTTCCCATTGTGGCTGGTCGCCGTCATCTTCCTTGCCCTCGGCGTGATCCTGGGCTGGGTCTGGCGCTGGATGTCGCGACGCCGAAAGAAGGGCTGATCTCCCAGATTCGTTGATGTCGCGGCCCGTTAGGCTAAGAGTTCACCGACCTGGAGGTCTCATGCGCAGACTGTTCTCACTCAAGACGCTCATCCTCGTCATTCTCGCCGCCGGAATCGGCGCGATGGTGGCGCTCGTCGTCAATCAGAAGAAGAAGTTCGCCGGAATGTCCGAAGAGGAGATCCGGGCGTACCTTGATCAGAAGCTAGCCGGCAGGATGTCCGAAGATCAGGTTGCCCAGATCCAGGACGCCGTCGTCTCCGCCGTCAAGGGTGGTTCCGATGCCGTTGAGAATGACGAAGAGGCTCTCACGGATGCAGCGGAGGTGATCGCCGAGGTTGCTGAAGAAGTTGCCGAAGAAGAAGCCGCTGAAGAAGAGGCCGTCGAAGCTGTCGAAGAGGCGGTCGAAGAAGCCGAAGAGGCGTAGTCCAACCCACCAGTAGTTCAGCAGAGCGTCTCTCCGGTACTCCGGGGGGACGCTCTGCTGGTTTCTGTCGCCTCAGTAGGCCGTCGTTCGGAAGATGGGTTGGAAGAGTGACGTGTCGCGGGCGCAGGACTCCGCGATTGGGCACTCCTCGCACATCGGATCCTCCATCTCGAGACAGAGGCTCCGACCGAGGGTGAAGAGGAAGCCGTCGACTTCCCCCACATTCAGGCCGGATGCGTTACAGAGTGTCACGATTGCTTCGTATGACGCAGAGCGGACCGACGCCTCGCCGACGGCATCGGTCCATGCACGATCCTCGAGGGTCCGGCGCAGATCAGGATCCACGACCCGAACGCATCCCGTTCGCAGGAGTGTCCGAATGTTGTGGTAGTCGGCGATGGGTGCGATCGAACTCGGGTCGTCGAGGTGGAGGAAGTGTTCCGGTCGATTTGCCAGGATCAGAGCAAGGAGGTTCGCCTTCTTGGCGAGCGGGTCTTCGCCGAACCCCGGTATGGCCGCCAGCGATTCGAGGAGTGCCGCCAGCGGGTCGTCTGAGTTGTTCGCCCGGTCGGTCACGGATCGGATTCCCCCAAGGCGACCGATGACAACGCCGTACGCCAGCTGGAGCACGCGATGGGAGCCTGCGTCGGGGATGGGGCACGCTCCGTCGTCGTCGACGCATATCTCATCGAAGAGGAGTGGCTCTGCCGCGAGGCGGTCCGCATTCATCACCGTGGGGTCGGCCGTGGCCGCTTTCGTGAATGCGTGCCAAATGAAGTCGGAGCCCTTCCTGCGGACTCCGTCGATCGTTGCCCACATGGGCCCGCCGTAGCCATGGTCGGTGCCCGTCCAGAACCCGTATTGGTGCGCCGTCGCCAGGGTGAGCACTTCAAGGGCAAGCGGATCGTCGAGTTCAGGGAAAGGGGATCCGCAGAAATCCAGTGCCGAACGCGTGGCAGCAACTCGCAGGGAGGAGCCGACCACTCGGATGCGCTCGTGGTCGATCTCTGCCTTGCGGGTGTCTGGATGGAAGGCATCCCTGCCGATGTCCGTTCGTTGGGGGAGTTGGTCGAGCAGTGGTGCCGCACCCGGACCCTGGATGATCAAGGAAGCGACACGCAACCCCTCGGTGACGGGGTTGGGGTCTTCCCTGAGCATTGCCCCGATGTATCCGCCGGCGAAAGCATCGCCGGCACCGGTCGGGTCGAAGGCTTGCACTGCCGACGTTGCGTGCTCGGTCCACTTCGAACCGTCCCAGCGGCGAACGCCGGATCGGCCGGCGGTGACGCAGAGGACGGTGTGAGTAGGCATTTCTGCCGGGTAGATCAGGGCAGCTTCGTCCTGATTGAGGAAGGCGACATCGACGGTTTCGAACAGCGCGCGGACCGTTTCTGGATCCGAGATCGCCAAGCCGATGAACGTACCCGCCGAGAGGCCACCCTGGTAGCCGCGATCAATGAGATCGTCGACGAACTGCGATTGGACACGTGCCGACGCACCGAGCGGTCCCACGTGAACCCAGTCGGCGGTCAGCCATCGCCGAGGGAAGTCTGTACCTCGAATGAGGGGCTCCTCGCCCAATTCAACGTCGACGTACGTTGCCGACTCGTCGGTGTCGTAGGCGATGTGGAACGCCGGGAGTGACCCGTCTACCGGGACGAGACCACTCGGGTCGATTCCGCCGGGCCTGAACGCTGCAGCAATGTGGTCGGGGAGTGTGTGTGGCACCCGGGCAGCGAGACCGACCGAGACCCCGGTCAGTCGACCGGCGAGGGCGGTGATGAATCCCGAACCGCCGATCGTCTCGTGGGCGTCTCCATGGATCTCGATCCGATCGGTGGAAGGCGTACCGGCGACGATGAGTTGGGGTGCGTCCATCGCGAGAACGTACCACAACGAAACAGCCGGCCGGCCGGGTGGCCAGCCCCGACCGTTCTGTGGGCCCGAGCCGCCAAATAGGACGGCGCGTACCCTGGGTATGTCTTTCAGGTGTGGATTTCGAGGATGTCGCCGTCTTCTACCACGTGGTCCTTGCCGACATG
>CAZWDQ010000026.1:0-21872 GCA_964632475.1 uncultured Acidimicrobiaceae bacterium | reverse complement strand
CGCGCCATGCAGCAAGGGTATCGGGGAGGGGAGCTGCCAGCCACCAGCTTCCGGCAGTCGGGCACACGGTACAGGCCGTCGGCTGCGTGCCCGGTCTACCGGGTCCAGGGATCGCCGATATCGGGGTCGATGCCGAGGTGCTGGATGGCCTCACGCACCACACCCGGATCGAGGCGCTGATCCTTGGCCAGCGCAGACAGCGTGGCGACGACGACGTGATCAGCGTCGGTCTCGAAGAAGCCGCGAAGGGACTCCCTCGTATCACTCCTTCCGAACCCGTCGGTGCCGAGCGAGCTGTAGGAACGCGGCACCCACCGCGCGACCTGGTCTGGCACGATTCGCATGTAGTCGGAGACAGCGACCACCGGGCCGAGGGATCCCTCGAGCTGGCGGGTGACGAACGGGACTCGCGGGTCCTCGCCGGGGTGGAGGCTGTTCCACCGCGCCGCGGAGAGCGCATCTTCACGCAGCCGCTTGTACGAGGTCGCGCTCCACAACTCGGCGCCGACGTCGTACTGCTCCGCGAGGATCGCCTGGGCCTCGCGTGCAGCCTTGTGCGATGGACCCGAGAACAGGATGGTTGCTCGATACTTCAAACCGGTCGGCGCGTCCGACCACTTGTAGAGGCCTTCGATGATCCCTTGGTCCGAGCCCTCCGGCTTGGGCGGTTGCGCGTAGCTCTCGTTGTACAAAGTCAGGTAGTAGTAGACGTCCTCATTGTCCACGTACATGCGCTTGAGGCCGTGCTTGACAATGGTGGCCAACTCGTATGCGAACGCCGGGTCATAGGCCTGACACGACGGGATCACGGACGCGAGCACATGGCTGTGGCCGTCCTGGTGCTGCAGGCCCTCGCCGATCAGCGTGGTGCGCCCGGATGTTGCCCCGAGCAGGAACCCGCGGGTCCGGGAGTCCGCCGCCGCCCAAAGCAGGTCGCCGACCCGCTGGAAGCCGAACATCGAGTAGTACGTGTAGAACGGAACCATCGGCACACCGCGGGTGGCATATGACGTACCGGCGGCGATCCAGCTCGCAGTCGAGCCCGCTTCAGTGATGCCCTGCTCGAGAATCTGCCCGTCCTGAGACTCCTTGTACGACAGGATGAGCTTGTGATCAACGGGCTCGTAGAGCTGGCCCTGTGAGGCGTAGATCTTGAGCTCCTTGAACAGCGCATCCATGCCGAAGGTTCGCCCTTCGTCGGGAATGATCGGGACGACCCGGGGGCCGAACCGTTCGTCGCGGGCAAGGCTGCGCAGAAGGCGGGTGAACACACCCGTCGTCGATGCCTCAGCGTCGCCCGATCCGGCGTCGAACTCGGCGAACGCTGCGGGATCCGGCATCTCGATCGGCGTACGGATGTTGAGGGTTCGGCTCGGAACCGGGCCGTTCAACGCTTCCCGGCGTTCGCTCAGATACCGATACTCGGGAGAGTCGACCGGCGGCCGGTAGTACGGCGGATGGTCGAGCTCGAGCACCTCGTCCGGGATCTCATCGTTGAGCGACAGCACGTCGCGCAAGCCGCGGAGCTGGTCCGTCGTGAGATTCTTGATCGAGTGCGTCGCGTTCTTGCCCGCGACATCCGGACCGAGCGTCCAGCCCTTGATGGTCTTGGCGAGGATGACGGTCGGGGCACCCTCCATCTCGGTCGCAGCCTTGTAGGCGGAGTAGATCTTGCGATAGTCGAGACCGCCGCGCCGCAGACGCCAGATGTCGTCGTCGGTCATGTCGCGAACGAGTTCGGTCAGGCGCGGATCCTTGCCGAAGAAGTGCTCACGGACATAGGCGCCAGACTCGGCCTTGTACCGCTGGTATTCGCCGTCGACGGTGGAGGTCATCACGTCTATGAGGGCGCCGCCTGGATCCCTGGCGAGCAGCGGGTCCCATCCTGAGCCCCAGATGACCTTGATTACGTTCCAACCGGCCCCGCGGAACATCGCTTCGAGTTCTTGGATGATCTTGCCGTTGCCTCGAACCGGGCCGTCGAGGCGCTGCAAGTTGCAGTTGATGACCCACGTGAGGTTGTCGAGTTTCTCGCGCCCGGCGAGCGAGATCGAACCGAGCGTCTCCGGCTCGTCGGTCTCGCCGTCCCCGAGGAACGACCACACGCGCGATCCCGCCGTGTCATCGAGGCCGCGGTTCTCGAGGTACTTCAGGAACTGGGCGTGGTAGATCGAGTTGATGGGGCCGAGACCCATCGAGACCGTCGGGTACTCCCAGAAGTCGGGCATCAGTCGCGGGTGCGGGTAGCTCGAAAGCCCCGGTTCGCCGATCTCACGGCGGAACCGATCGAGGTCGCTCTCATCGAGCCGGCGCTCGAGGAACGCCCTGGCGTAGACGCCGGGCGCGGCATGACCCTGGAAGTAGACGTGATCGCCGGGCAGTCCGTCCGCCGTGCCGCGGAAGAAGTGGTTGTAGCCGACTTCATAGAGCGTCGCCGACGAGGCGAATGTCGACAGGTGGCCGCCGATGCCGGTGGCGGCACGGTTCGCCCTTATGACCATCACGGCGGCATTCCAGCGGATGAACCGCCGAATGCGCTTCTCGAGTTGCGCGTCTCCCGGGAACGGCGCTTGTTCCTCGGGCGGGATGGTGTTGACGTACGGGGTGGAGACGGCGCCGGGTACGGAGATGTGGTTCTTGGCCGCTCGCTCGAGCAGGCGCGCCACGAGGTAGCGGGCTCGGTTGGGGCCGTCGGTCGAGACAACCGAGTCGAACGCCTCGAGCCACTCGCCGGTCTCCGCCGGGTCGGCGTCGATGCGCGGACCGGTGTATCCGTCGATGGAGGTGTGTGGTTCGCTCATATCCATGGATCTCTGGGTTGCACGTGTTCGAGCGTACCGACGTGCACGACGCTGAGTGACCGGAATCTGCGAGAACGGCAGGACAACGGTCGGCGGGTAGCCCGGCGTCCGATCCCACTCGACGTGGTGGGGGAGCGTCCGTCAACGCAATCCGAGTCACCCTGGTCGCGTTCGCGACCTGGGTGACTCGCTTCATGTCGGCCTCGACCGAGAGGCGTCGAGCGACCGCAAGAGCCCCAGGGGGTAGGAGCGACATCCATCGGCCATCAGCCTGACATCGGTCGCCTTCGCTGATCAAGGTCATCCGTGTGGTCCTGATCCCGGCAATCGCCGCTTCACCACAGGCGAGTTGCTGCTCGGTGGAGTCCATCGTGAGGGTGTTGTCGCAGACAATTGAGACAACGCATCAACCGCACGTGACGGAATCGCCGATCCGCAGGAGCGATCTCCTCGTTGATTCGCGGTGATGGGCCGTTGCGGTTCGCGGTACTCGGAGCAGTGGCGAACCAGTCCTCGGCGTCAGCCAGCCACGTCGTCATGTCCGACGAACCGCTCGAATCGGAGACGGGCCGCCAATTCACCGGTGACTCCGTTGCGAGCACCGAATTCCTGGGCCCGGTCCTCGCCCATGTAGCGGCCACCGATGGCGGTGGCTATACGGCGCACCTCGTCGAGATCGTCGACCAGTTCGACCACCCCCTCGACCATCACATACCCGTAGGGCGGCTCCTGGTAGTCGACGACCAGAGATGCCCTGGGGTCGATTGTGAGGTTGCGCGCCTTGACGCTCTCATGCCAAGTGTTGAAGACGAGGTCCTCACCTTCGACGACGAACCACACGGGGACAACGTGGGGGCGTCCGTCGCGCCTCACGGTGGCGAGCTTCCCCGTACGCGTTCCTGCCGATAGGAACGCCAGCGCCTCTTGCTTCGTCATTGTGTTCATAGGGGTCGAGCCTATTCGCCCTCAGGCTCGGGGTGTGCAGCTTTGTTCGACGCGGTCATCTTCGGCGGTCAACCGACCGACTCCGACACGCCGGAGCGCTCCGCTGCCGTGACCGGCAGGTCGCCGCTGCGCCGACGGATCCAGTCCACGACGAGATCGTTCAGTCGATCAGTCTCGATGAGGAATGCGTCGTGGCCCTGTGGCTCGTCGAGGAGCGCGAACTCGGCGTTGCCCAGCGATCGGGCCAGTTCTGCGCCCTCGCTCGCGGGATAGAGGACATCCGAAGAGATGCCGACCACGAGCGCCGGGGTCTTCACGTTCCGGAGCACGGCCTCTGCGGGACCTCGGCCGCGACCAAGGTCGTAGCCGTCCATTGCTGCGAGCAGTGTGAGATACGTGTTTGCATCGAACCGTTCCACGAGCTTCGTGCCCTGGTGTCGAAGGTACGACTGCACGGCGAATCCGCCGTCGCCCTGTTCGACGCGTCCGAATCGCGAGGCGAAGTTGTCCGGGCTGCGATACGTGCACATCGCGATCATGCGGGCCGTTGCCAGGCCGTTGTCGGGGCCACCGCCGCTCCGGTAGTGCCCATCGCGGAACCCGGGATCAGTGACGATGGCGTGGCGCTGGGCCTCGGACAATCCAATCGCCCACGGCGACTGCGCCGCTCCGGTACCGATCGGGACGATCGCATCGACCCGTTGGGGATACATCAGCGCCCACTCGAGCGCCTGCATCCCGCCCATCGAACCGCCGATGACGAGGCGGAGCCGCGCAACACCGAGGTGGGTGAGCAGCAACGCCTGGAGCCGCACCATGTCACGGATCGAGACGTCGGGGAAGTCCGGCCCGTGGGGGGCGAAGCGGCCGGGCTTCGTGCTGGTCGGGCCGGTCGTGCCGGAGCATCCGCCGAGGACGTTGGCGGCCACGATGTAGTCGCGGGATGGGTCGAACACCTTGTCGGGTCCGAACAGTCCCTCCCACCAGTCGTCCGCGTCCGGCGAGCCGGTCAAGGCGTGACAGATCAGGGTGGCTTCGGCCTGCGGATCACCCCAGGTCCGATAGGCCACCCTCACCCCATCGAGGCTTCCCCCTCCCTCGAGGTGGAAGACGCCCGGCAGGTCGAGGTGGTGCGTCGTCACGCTGCCGCCTCATCAAGGCCGGCTCGTGCGAACGAGGTGGCGAAGTCGGCGATGATGTCCTCGATGTGCTCGATGCCGACCGATACGCGGATCAGGTCGTCGGTGACGCCGGCCGACTCCAACTCCTCCGCGCTGAGTTGCTGATGGGTCGTCGACGCCGGATTGATGACCAGCGTCTTCGCATCCCCGACGTTGGCGAGGTGCGACGCCAACTCGACCGAGTCGATGAACCGGCTCGCAGCCTCCGCTCCACCCCGGATACCGAATGACAGCACGGATCCGTAGCCGTTGGTGAGGAGTCGCTTCGCCGCTTCGTGATCCGGGTGTTCTTCGAGGCCCGGGTAGTTCACCCACTCGACGGACGGATGGATCTGGAGCCACGTGGCGAGTTCGAGTGCGTTGTCGACGTGGCGCTGAACTCTGAGCGATAGCGTTTCCACGCCCTGGAGGAGGAGGAATGCGTTGAACGGACTCAAGCACGCGCCGATGTCCCGGAGTCCCTCGACTCGTGCCCGGATCGCGAACGCGATGTTCCCGAACGGTCCCTCGGGGCCGAACGTTTCAGCGAATCGGAGTCCGTGGTAGCCGGGGGAGGGCTCAGTGAACGCGGGGAACCGGCCGTTCGACCAGTCGAAGTTGCCGGAATCGACGATGATCCCGCCGATCGAGGTGCCGTGTCCGCCGATCCACTTCGTCGCCGATGCCACGACGATGTCGGCGCCATGATCGATCGGGCGGCACAGGTATCCGGCGGCACCGAACGTATTGTCCACGACGAGCGGGACGCCGGCGTCGTGGGCGACCCGGGCCAGTTCCGGCAGATCGGCCACGTTGAAGCGGGGATTCCCGATCGATTCGACATAGAGCGCCTTCGTCCGGTCGTCGATGAGCTCCGCGAATCTGGCAGGATCGTCGCCGTCCACGAACCGAACCTCGATGCCGAGGCGATCAAACGTCACCTTGAACTGGTTGTATGTGCCGCCGTAGAGGTAGGAGGTCGAGACGATATTGTCGCCTGCCTCTGCGAGCGTGGTCAGGGCTGTGAACTGCGCGGCCTGACCGCTCGACGTTGCGACCGCCGCGACGCCACCCTCGAGGGCGGCGATGCGCTTCTCGAACACGTCGGTGGTCGGATTCTGGATTCGGGTGTAGATATTGCCGAACTCTTCGAGGGCGAACAGCTTCGCTCCGTGCTCGGAGCTGTCGAACGTGTATGAACTCGTCTGGTAGATCGGAACGGCCCGTGCGTTGGTGCCCGGCGCCGGTTCCTGGCCTGCGTGGACTTGCAGGGTCTCGTATCGGTAGTCGCTCATCTGTTGTCCTCCCGGGGATCGGTGATCGTGATCGGTTGGGGAGGGTCGTTCAACGAAAACGATCCGCCCCGTTGCCGGTGCGGATCCTTCGTTGGTCAGTTGGTGGTCGTTGCTACGCGACGACTCCGCACGGCTTCATATGGGCCATGGGCATCATCATGTTGGTGCGTGCAGCGGTCATTGGCGTGGGAAGGTAGTGCCGATCTCCCTCCCGTGTCAAGGCTTGTTGATCGAGCGGCTCGTCAGCCGTTCTCGGCGACGCGGCGCACGACGTCGGCAGTCGCTTCGATGACAATCTGTTGCTGCTCCTCTCGCGTGATCGTCGCCGGGTTGTCTCCGCGTTGGTCGCCGTACCAGCCGAAGTAGGCGTGATTCCCGCCCTCGATAGCGACAAACGCGGTGTCGTTGGGGAGTCGGGACTTGGAGTCCTCGACGTCTTGGACGGTGGTGAGACCGTCGAGCGTGCCGAAGACGGACGCCACATCTCCGTTCCACGCGGTCAGGTCGACGCCGTCCTGCGGGTACGCGGCCCAGAGGACCAGACCGTTGATCGTGTCCTGGTGATCCGAGGCATATCCCGCTGCCATGACACCGCCGAGCGAGTGTCCGGCGATGGTCCATGTCGCGATTCCGGGATTGGCCTCGACAACCCCGTCGGCCCGGTTGCCACCGAGAATCGCCAGGCTGAACGGCATGGGGACGATCGCCACGAACGCCCCGTTTTCCGCAAGAGCCCTTGCGGCAGGCGCATAGGAGCGTGGCTCGACGAACGCGCCGGGATAGATGATGACGCCCGACGTAGCGCTCGTGCTCGGTGTGAAGGTGATGGGCCGTCCGTCGTCAACCACAACGGTCGCACTTGACTCCATTGCGGGCAGGGCCTCGGGCATCGGTCCCTTGGTGAGGATCGGTGGCACGATCAGGATGGCGGCCACGAGGAGCACGGCGATCACAGCCACCACGATTCCGACGATCTTCAACGCACGCCGCATGCTCTGACCTCCGTCTAGCAATCGTCTGGCAAGGCGTCGCCCATTGTCGCGGCTTTCGACACGGTATGGCCCGGGCGAGCTGGTGTCATCCGGCGACGCTCATGCCTCCGTGTGTTGTCTCCGAGGCCCATTCGGTTCCCGGGTCGCATCGGCTTGGGCGAGCGTCGACCGCTTGGCGGTTCTGAATCGGTGGAGGGTGATTTCACGTGCGGTGGCGTGATCGATGATCGGGTACGGGTAGGTGCCGCCGAGGGTGACACCGGCTGCGGCGGTCTCCAGTGGCCGCTCCCACGGAGCGTGGACGGCCGGCGCCTCGAGCGACGCGAGCTCGGGGACGTACCGACGGATGTAGACGCCGTCCGGATCGAAGCGGCGGCTCTGCGCAATCGGGTTCATGATGCGGAAGTAGGGGGCGGCGTCGGCGCCGGTGCCGGCGACCCACTGCCAGTTTCCGACGTTCTGAGCGATATCGGCGTCGATGAGCAGGCGACGGAAATGGCGTTCTCCGACCCGCCAATCGATCCCGAGGTCCTTGACGAGGAACGATGCGGTGATCATCCGCATTCGGCCATGCATCCACCCCTCCGAGCGCAGCTGGCGCATCCCGGCGTCGACGATCGGATAGCCGGTCTCACCGATCTTCCAGGCAGTGACCGCTTCCTCGTCGTCCTCCCACACGATCGACGCGAGGTTCTCCCGAAACGGTGCATCGACGGTGTGGGGGGAGTGGGAAAGGGTCTGCGCGTAGAAATCGCGCCACGCAATCTGGCGGACGAAAGCCTGTCGCCCCGGCGTTGCTGAACCGACAACCTCGGCGACTCGCCGTGGCGAGATCGTCCCGAACTTGAGATCGGTGGAGAGATGCGATGTGCGGTCGAGGTCCGGTCGGTTGCGATCGTCCTCGTAGTTGTCGACGATCTCGAGGAAGCGGTCGAGGCGCTTGCGTGCTCCGATCTCGCCGACCTCCATGATCGGCTGACCCGCACGCGGAAGGTCAGCGCCCGCCACCCCAAGCACCGTCGGGGCTCGGGCCACCTGCCACGGCTCGATCGGGGTTGCCATCCAGGTCCGGTAGTACGGCGTGAACACGCGGTACGGGGTGCCGCCGCCGGTGAGCACGGTGCCCGGGGGGTGCACCACGGCGCCGTCGAGGCACTCGACATCGGCGTCTACGGCCGCTCGGACGGCCCCGTCGCGTCGGCGGGCGAAGGGCGTGTAGTCCCGATTCCAATAGACGGTGTCGTGGGTCCCGGCGAGCCTCGGAATTGCCGTCTCCGGTGGTCCGGTCGTGATCGTGAGCCGTCCCCCGAGTTGGCGGAGTTGTGTGTCGAGCGCGCGCACGTTGTCGAAGAGGACGTTGCGCCGGAGCTCGCCGGCCGCACCGAGCAGGCGATCGTCGAGCACAAAGACTCCCTCCACCGCGTCGTGGTCGATCGTGGCGTTCGCCCAGGCTGGGTTGTCGGCGAGCCGGAGGTCGCGGCGGAACCAGACCAGGGCACTCATGCTCCCGGGTTGGTCGGCGGGCGGCCACCCGGTGCCTCGATTGATGTGTCTTCCGCCTCCGCTGCGATGCGGCGCGCCATGTTTCCGAAGATGAAATGGTGGAACGGGAGCAATGCATACCAGTAGAGGCGACCGGTGAGGCCCCGGGGGCGGAAGTAGGCGGTCTGTTGCAGCACGCGGTGATCCCCGGCTGGCTCGACGCTCCACTCGAGCCAGGCATCGCCCGGGAGACGCATCTCGGCGGAGAGCTGGAGGCGGCGGCCGGGTTCGACCGCTGTGACGCGCCAGAAGTCGATCGTGTCTTCGAGACGGACGTCTTGCGGATGCCGCCGGCCGCGACGCAGACCGACACCGCCGACAATGACATCGATGAGGCCGCGAAGGCGCCACGCCCAGTCGAAGCCGTGATATCCGACATCGCCGCCAATGCGGCTGAACGATCGGAAGACGTCACTCGGCTTGGCGGTTGTCTCGACCTCTTTGTGGTCGAGGAACAGTGTGCCGCCGCTCCACGAAGGATCACCCTCGAACGGCTGTGCCGGTCCGGTCGTCGCATCGGACCAGCGCGTGTCAACGCTGAAGTCCTCGCTGCTTTCGAGCGCTCGCTCGATTGCTAGATCGAGCGGCGTCGGTTCGATGCCGAAACGCTCCTCGGCCGTGCGGTCGTGGACAATGACCTCGTTCTTGAGCGAGTCGACGAGCGGTCGAGCGACGCCGACAGGGAGCGGTGTGACGAGTCCAATCCAGAGCGAGGAGAGGCGCGGGGTGAGTACCGGGACGGGGACCACCAACCGGCGCGGAAGGCCGGCGACCCGAGCGTAGGCCTGCATCATGTCGAGGTATGAGAGAGTCTCGGAGCCACCAATCTCATACACCGTGTGTCCGGGAGCATCCTCGCGGAGGACGGCGACCAGGTACATCAGCACGTCACGAATCGCAATGGGCTGGCACCGTGTCTGAACCCACGACGGCGTCACCATCGCGGGAAGGACCTCGGTCAGGTACCGCAGCATTTCGAACGAGACCGAGCCGGATCCGATGATTACGGCAGCTCGTAGTTCGGTTACCGGCACCGGCCCAGACGCAAGAGCGCGTCCGACCTCGTGACGGCTCCCAAGGTGCGCCGAAAGCCGATCGTCTTCGTCCCCGAGTCCACCGAGGTAGACGATACGGCCGACACCGGCCGCCGTTGCTGCCTCTGCGAAGTTGTGGGCGGCGATACGGTCCGCATCCCGGAAGCTGTCGGCACCGCCCATCGAGTGGATGAGGTAGTAGGCGATGTCGCAACCCTGGAGGGCCGGAGCGAGAGTGTCCGGTTCGAAAACGTCGGCATGGACCGCCTCGACATCTTCACTCCAGGATCGCCCGTCGAGCTTCCCGGGGTTCCTCGCAAGGCAGACCACCTCGTGCCCCTCGGCGATCAATCGGGGGACCAAGCGCCCTCCGATGTATCCAGTTGCTCCGGTGACGGCGATTCTCACAGTGTTCCTCTCTCTCCACCGTACTTCGAAGCTGCGGCGCCGGCCGGATCGAATCCGTGAGAATCAGCCACTGGAGCGCGCCACGCTCATTCCTACAACTTTCTGCAACTGAATCTCATCCACCCGACCCGGTGGCTTCGTAGTAAGTCCAAGCAACCCCATAAGGAGGGGATGAACTATGAAGAAGCTCATTGCGGTATTCGCCGCAACCTTGATGGCTCTGGCGATTGCAGCACCCGCAATGGCCCAGAGCGAAGCCCGTATCCACTTGATTCACGGAATCCCGGACACTCCGGTTGATGTGTACGTCGCCGACGAGGTGGTCTTCGCCGACTTCAACTTCGGTGACACGCAGGATCTATCGTCGCTCGCCGGCGCAACCCTGGTCAACCTGCAGGTGAAGCTTGCCGGAACCGACACCGTAGCGATCGACGCCGGTGACACGGATCTGCCGGCTTCGGGCAACTACTCGATCATCGCCAACCTCGATGCCTCGGGTACGCCGACCCTGACGGTGTTCGCCAACGACACCGCTGCGATCGACGCCGGCAACGGCCGTCTCCAGGTCCGTCACACCGCTGCCGCCCCGGCCGTCGATGTGAAGGCTGATGGCGCCGTGGCGTTCAGCAACCTCAGCAACCCGAATGAGGCCAAGGCCGATCTCCCGGCTGCGACCTACAGCGTCGAAGTGGTTCCCACGGGCGCCGATGAGCCGGTCGTCATTGGTCCGGCGGACATCGCGGTTAAGGACGGCGAGTCGCTGATCGTCTACGCCGTCGGATCGCTCGAAGGCGCGACGCTGACCGTGTTGACGGAGTCGATCACCGGTCTTGGTGCCGCTCCTGCGGCCGTCCAGACCGGGAACAGCCCCGTCGACAGCGGCATGTCGACGACAGCCGTCGCCGGGATGCTGGTCATTGCCACCATTGCAGTTGGCGGAGGTCTCACCCTCGCCCGCCGCTCGAACTGACGACAAATCAGTCAACGAAGGAGAAGGTTGGGGGCGGGACACTGAGTCCCGCCCCCAACCGATTGTGAAGACATGAGATTCCCAGCCGCCACCATTCTCCTGCTGATCGCCCTGGTCGGCGCCGCGTGTAGCTCGGCTTCCGCCGATCTAGTCGACGAGGCCCCAGCTCCCACAACGACCATTGCTGCACCCGTCACCACCACAACGGTGCCAATCGAGGAGCCGACATCCACAACGCCCCCCCGTTCCCCGCTCGGAGACTCCGTGGTACCGCTGGGATCAGCCCGGTACGACATCGACGATCATGTGGACAACGGTCCGACCCCGACCTCGATCTCGATCGAAGGCGTCGGGGTTGCCGACGCTCCCGTGATTGATGTGGGTGTCGAGGAGAACGGTGACATGGAGATCCCAGGCGCCGACACTGTTGGCTGGTATCGATTCAATCCAACACCCGGCGAACCGGGGTCCTCCGTCCTTGCAGCTCACATCTCATACAACGGCGAACCCGGCGTCTTTCGCTATCTCGCCGACGTGAAGATCGGTGAACGGGTCGTGGTCACGTTCGATGATGGTACGACAACCGAATTCGAGATCGTCGAGCTCGCCCAATACGACAAACAGGAGCTGCCGACCGACCGCATCTTTGCCAAGGACGGAGAACCGGTCTTGACCCTGATCACCTGCGGAGGCGACTTCAACCGCTCACTGAGCAGCTACGAAGACAACATCGTCGCCTACGCCGTCCCCATCAGTGGCTGACGTCCGTCGTCCCGCTTCCGGTCGCGAGGGCCGGCATGGTCATCCATCTGGTCGCTACGCTCCGAAGTGATTCCCGAAGCCGGCGGCAACGGTTCCGACTGCATCGATGGGAGAGCGTATGAAGATCGTCGTCACTGGATCTGGTGGGCTCATCGGGCGACCCCTCGTGGCCGCTCTCTTGGACGCCGGACACGAAATCACTCGTCTCGTACGGCGCACGACGCAAGCCCCCGACGAGGTTGAGTGGGACCCCGCTGGCGGAAAGATCGACGCTGCCGGTCTCGAGGGTGTCGACGCAGCGATTCATCTTGCTGCCGCCGGGATCGGCGACCGGCGCTGGACCGACGCGTACAAACAGGAAATACTCGACAGCCGTGTGAACGGGACGAACCTGCTCGCATCAACTCTCGCCGAACTTGATCCCAAGCCGTCCGTCATAGTGTCGGCGTCTGCGATCGGCTGGTACGGCGATCGCGGCGACGAGATTCTTGACGAGACGGCATCACCTGGGACGGGATTCCTCGCGGACGTCGCTGCAGCATGGGAAGACGCGGCCGAACCCGCTGAGGCCGCAGGCATCCGTGTCGTTCATCCACGCAGCGGCATCGTCCTTTCCCGGGACAGTCTCACCCTCCGACGTCTGCTGCTTCCGGTCAAGCTCGCGGTCGCCGGGAAGATGGGCTCCGGGGATCAGTGGTGGAGCTGGATCACCATGGAAGATGAAGTCCGAGCCCTGATCCATCTCGCCGTGGCTTCGGACCTCGCGGGCCCCGTGAACCTGACGGCGCCGAATCCGGTCACGAATGAGGAGTTCATCTCGACGCTTGGGCAAGTCTTGGGGAGGCCGACAATCCTGCCGACTCCCTCCTTCGCCCTCAAGGCGATCCTTGGCTCGGAGCTGGCGGATACGTTGGTTCTTCAGTCGGACCGCGTAGTGCCGGTCCGCCTCGAGTCCGACGGTTTCGAGTTCGAGTCGCCCGTCCTCATTGACGCGCTTCGTTCGGTGCTTCACACCAGGAGTTGACTCCGCACCGCGCGAACCGTGGGATCGCGTCGTGGTGTGATGGCGATAGAGTGCGGCTCCAGCGGAGCCGGCTCGTTGACTGGGGTGCTCCTCCGCTGAATTCGCCTGCCAACAAGGAGAATCAGCATGGTATCGACGGTCAAAGTCACCGACTCAGTGTTCGGTCGCCTCCGAACCTACAACTGGGTGATAGGCGGCCTACACCTCTTGCAGGCCATCCTCATCCTCCTGCTCGCCACGGATTTCGCTCTTCCGGTGACGGCGTCGTTCCTCGAGGGTCCACCCGGAACGCCGGCTGGCGCTCCGACCACGCTGTTCGATCTGTCAATCGCGTGGGGCGTGGTGACGTTCCTGTTCTTGTCTGCCCTGTTCCACTTCATCGTGGCCAGCCTCGGATCCTCTCGCTACCGCGACCAGTTGTCGCGCGGCCAGAACCAGTTCCGGTGGATCGAGTACTCGCTGTCGTCGTCGGTGATGATCGTGCTGATTGCGATGCTGACGGGAATCAGTGACGTGGTTGCGATCGTCGCCCTGTTTGGTGTCAACGCCGGCATGATCTTCTTCGGCTCTGTGCAGGAACGGTACGAGGCCCCAGGTGGATCCCTCTGGCCGTTCTGGCTCGGTGTCATCCTCGGAATCGTGCCGTGGCTCGCCATCGGCATCTATCTTGTCTCACCGGGCAGCGATGCTCAACCCCCGGGCTTCGTGTATGGGATCTATGTGTCGCTGTTCTTGTTCTTCAACACCTTCGCCATCACGCAGTTGCTGCAGTACAAGAAGGTTGGTCGGTGGAGCAACTACCTCACCGGCGAGCGGACCTACATCATTCTGAGCCTGCTGGCGAAGAGTGCGCTCGCCTGGCAGGTGTTCGCAAGCACGCTCGCTCCCTCCTAGGGCCGACGGTCTGCAACCTGGAAGCGCTGTCGTTCTGCGGGCTGCAGCCGCCAAATAGGACGTCGCGTACCCTGGGTACGCGAGAGTGGACGCGGAAGAGGGGGCCGGCTGACTGGTGCCGACCCCCTCTTCTCCTGGGTCCGATGCGAGAGAAAGGACTCGCATCGGTGATTGTCAGCTCGCCGGGACGAGGACTGCGTCGATCACATGGATGACGCCGTTGCTCGCCATGACATCGGCGGTGACGACGGTCGCCACCTCGTTGATCACGACGCTTCCGTCGACGACGGCGATCGAGAGATCGTTGCCTTCGAACAGGGTCGGGACGTCCACCGGTGCGAGTTCGATGACGTCGGCCGCCAGGAACTCACCGCTAACCACGTGGTAGAGCAGGATGTTGCCAAGGTCGGGGTTCGCCAACAGTTCCTCAGCGGTGATGCCGAGCTCTTCGAGCAGGGCGCCGAAGGCGGCGTCGGTGGGAGCGAATACCGTGAATGGGCCCGGACCGTTGAGTGCATCGACGAGACCGGCGGTGTCGAGCGCTGCCAGCAGGACGGTGAACTCGGCCGGGTCACCCGCCGCGAGTTCGACAACGAGATCGGCGATCGTCGGCTCCATGGCTTCGGTTGTGGTGGTCGTTGCTTCAGTGGTCGTGGTTGCTTCTGTGGTCGTGGTTGTCGTGTCGTCTGCCATGGCGACGCCAAGGGCTGCGGCGACGTCCGGCGGGAGCAACACGCCGTCGATGACGTGCACGATGCCATTGTCGGCGATGAGGTCGGCGGAAACGACGGTTGCTTCGTTGATCATGATCTGACCATCAACAACCGAGACGTTGACTTCCTGGCCGTTGACCGTGCCCACCGATGAGCCGTCGAGCGTGGCAACCAACTGCGAGTCGGCGGCCTGCGGGAGCACGTGATAGGTGAGGATCGAGGTCAGGGTCGCCGTGTCGGCGAGCAGTTCCTCGGCGGTGATGCCAAGGGCTTCGAACGCGGCTTCGAAGGCAGCGTCGGTGGGTGCGAGGACCGTGAACGGGCCTTCACCTTCGAGGGTTTCGGAGAGACCGGCGGCATCGATGGCTGCGATCAGCGTCGAGAACTGGCCGGCTTCGATTGCGAGGTCGAGCACCGTCTGCTCTTCCATGACGGGTTCCGTCGTCGTGGTCGTGTCGTCGCTGTCGCTACTGCACGCCGCCACGATCATGGCGAACGCAAGCAGGAGAGCGAGGATTGAGAATCGCTTCTTCATGGTTTGAGGAGTCCTTTCAGACTTACTACTGAATCTGCACCTTGCAGACACCCTCTCTACGAGACCGCGGGAGACCTTGGATGACGAGAATCGCGAAAGCTGCGAAGTGCTGGGCCGAAACGACCAGCAGCCAGCTATCAACCTCCAGCCTCGTAGGCACGGACGGGAGTCGGCTCGGAACGGCTCGCGCGGCTGCAGGACCATGCCGGCGACCGGCGACCGGATGCCCGCCGCGGGCCTCGATCCAGTGCCTACCTTGCCGGGCAACGGTTGCTATCTTCCTGATAAATGAGTACCGACGAACCCGTAGACATGAGCCTGCAAGAGGTTGCCGAGCGGCTCGACGTGCACTACATGACGGCGTATCGGTATGTGCGGCTGGGCATCTTGCCGGCTCGGCAGGAGGGGCGGAGCTGGCGAATCCTCAGTGCCGACGTTGATGCGTTCATGGCCCGCGACGAACCACACACCATGCGCGGCGAAGCCGATTGGAGTGATCGCTTCTTGAACCGCGTGCTGGCAGCCGACGAGGCCGGGGCCTGGGGGGTGCTTGAGGCGGCGTTCAGTTCGGGTATGGCGATCCCTGACGGGTATCAGGAGATTCTGTCACCTGCACTGCAGCGTGTCGGCGAACTGTGGTCGACCAGTGACATCGACATCGCGACGGAGCACGCCGCGTCTGAGGTTGTCGCGCGGATCGTCGCCCGGCTCGGTGCGCGCATGGCGCGTCGGGGTGTGCGCAGAGGGAAGATCGTGCTCGGATCCACCGCCACGGAGCTTCATTCGCTTCCGCTCGCCATGGCCTCCGACATGCTGCGTGTCGCGCATTTCGAAGTCATCGACCTTGGTGCTTACCTTCCGCCCGATTCGTTTGCTGGCTACATCGCGGGCCAGGACAATCTGGTTGCGGTCGGCGTCGGCGTGACAACACCGGGGCAGGATGATGCGGTCGCGGCAACCCTCGCGGCGCTACGCGAGGTGACATCGGTTCCGATCGTGATCGGCGGTGGTGGCATCGACGAGGAAACAGCGATCCGGCTCGGCGCCGATGGCTGGGCGCTGACGGCAGTCGATGCGGTTCGGTTGATTGAGACGCTGCTTTCGTCGTCCATCAACCCGGCGGACTAGTGGTCTGTCGCAGAAATGGCCGCCGGTGGGTCACCGACGCCCGGCTTGCGATAGATCGCCTGCACTCCGTCGATCCGTCCGGTGCGAAAGCCCGCGATGCAGTACGCCAGGTAGTACCGCCACATCCGGTAGAACCGCTCGTCGAAGCGGTCTGACTGGCTGGCGATCCTGGGCCATGCTTCCACGAATCGTTCGTCCCAGGCCTCGAGCGTTCTGGCATAGCTCGTTCCGTGTGTCGAGAGTCCAACCCATTCGATACCGGCATCGGTGCCGAGCTGGCGGAGGATCTTGGTCGACGGGAGTGCACCGCCAGGGAAGATGTACGTGCGGATGAATTCCTCCCTACCGATCATCTGGAGATGCAGGTCGTGGTCAATGGTGATCACTTGGAGTGCGGCCGTCCCGCCCGGGGCCAAGGATCGGCTGATGATGTCGTAGAGGTCGACCCAGGAGTCTTCGTCGATCGACTCGATCATCTCGATAGAGATCACACGGTCGAATTCGCCTCTCACCTCGCGGAAGTCGGTGAGGAGGACCTCCACCCGATCTTCGAGGCCGGCCGCCGCCATTCGATCGACGACGTAGGAATGCTGTTCGGGCGAGATCGTCACCGCGGTCACAGTGCATCCGAGCTCGCCCGCCGCAAACTCTGCCATGGCTCCCCAGCCACATCCGATCTCGAGGACCCGGTCGCCGGGTTGGATCCCGGCCCGTGATGCGATCCGCTCGTACTTCGTGCGCATCGCAGCCTCGAGGCCATCGCCATTCGCGAAGATGCCCGATGAGTAGCTCATCGATGGATCGAGCCATGCCGCGTAGAAGCTGTTGCCGAGGTCGTAGTGCTCCACCATCGTGCGAACCGCGGAAGGTCCGGTCGCTCCTTGCAGCCGACGCCACGCCCTTCGCGACGCGCCCATCGCGGTCTCCCACACGCCGGTGTGGCGCCGCCGATCGAGGTTGGTCACTGCCAACTCGAGGAGGGGGGCGAGATCCGGGCTGTCCCATAGGCCGTCTATGTATGCCTCTGCAAAACCGACTCCTCCGCTGCGAAGGACGCGACGTGCCACGGCATCGACATTGTCGATCGTGATGGACGCTTGTGCTCCAGGCAGCGATCCGGTCACGTCGACGTGTCTGCCTTCGACATCGGCGTGGAGCATCCCGGCGCGCACCAGACGACGCAGTGCGCCGGGAAGCAGCCTGGCTGCTCGAGAGCGTTTCCTCCGTGTCATGGGTCGATTGTGGTCGACGTGGAAACGGCCGAGATCGGCGGCGCCGGGCGCCTTCGATAACGGGCCCCCTTGACCCAGAGCCTGGCGGCCTCCCAGTGGATGGCCGCCATCACTGTGAACGTAATCAGCGGATAGCGCACGGTGGCGCCGAGGAGCGATCTGGAGGTCAGTGGGATACGGTGTCCGGTGAGCGTGGCTGTGAACACGGTCTCTCCGTCGATCTCGTAGTTGATCACAACCGACAGCCGATCACCCGGCTGTGAGATTCTCACCCGGTAGCCGCCCTCAACGTCGAAGAACGGGGAAACGAACAACTCCTTGCGGAAGCCGTGCCGATGCGTGTGGTCCCCCGCTACCTCCACGAGATGAGAGTGCGCTTCACCGAAGGTGTTGTGGATCTCGTAGAGGATCCATCGGGGATCACCGTGGGCGTCGTCGATGAACCACACGGTCAAAGGGTTGAACTGGTAGCCGGCGATGCGCGGCAGGCTGAGGATGCGGATCCGGCCGGGCTGTTCGGCGAGGCCGGCAGCGGCCATCTCGTTCGCGATCCACACACGGAGATCTCCGCCGTCGCGAGCGCCGTGGTCGGCGTCGAAGAAGCTGACAAGGTTGAACCTGTTGTGAGAGAAGAGCGGAAGTTCTGTGAGTTCGTCGAGTTCGTCCAGATCGATGAGGAGCGAGAACAGGCCGTACTTGAGGCGATGCTGGACCGGTGTGCGTCGAACGTGGGTCGTCGTTCCCTCGTAGATAGCGGAGTTCGGTGCTGTGGTCACGTGATAATCGGTCCACGCACTGGGGCGCTGTGTAAGGCGGCAGGTGTGGCGGCGACAATGTCATCGTGCCAGGGTGCTGGAGAGCCGAGGGCGGCGGCCACAGTGAGACCGGACTGCAGCCCGTCTTCGTGGAATCCGTAGCCCGTCCACGCCCCACAGAACCAGACACCGTCGCGCCCCTGGATCTCGGGCAGGTGCTTCTGGGCACGGTCCGTGTCGGGGTTGAACTGTGGGTGGGCGTACCAGATGTCGTCGATGATCTCGACCGGGTCGGTCGAGGGATTCAAGGTGATGAACACGTCGTGGCGCTCTTCCAGGTTCTGCAGCTGGTTCATCCAGTACGTTACCGAGATCGGCTGCTCGGACACCGCGGCGGTGCTGATCGCGTTCCATGCCGACCACGCTGAGCGGCGCTTCGGCATGACCGAAGGGTCGCGATGCACGACTGCTCGATTGGGTGCGTATCGGAAGGCGCCGAGCACCTCGGCTTCGTCGGTTCGCAAGTCGTTCCCGAGCAACTTGATGGACTGCGGGGCATGTGTAGCGAGCACGACCTCGTCGTAGCGTTCCGATCCGTCCGGAGTTGTGACGATGACGCCGCCGTCGACCCTGGTCACCGACGTCACCTCGACGCCGGTGCGCACGACGGGGATCTCCTTCGAGATGCGGTCAACGTATTCGCGGCTGCCCCCGGTGACCGTTCTCCACTTTGGTCGTTCGAGTTCGAAGAGACCGTGGTTGGCAAGGAAGTGGAGGAACGTCCCGATCGGCATGGAGGCAGCGTCGGTACCCGCTCCCGACCAAACGGCCGCGGCGAGTGGCAGGAGGTAGTCGCTGATGAACGGTTCCGGGTAATTGCCCGCTCGAAGGAACTCGATGAGGGTCGTGTCCGCGTTGGGGGCTGTGGCGTAGCCGCCGACTTCCTTTCGGAACCGATTGATGCCGCGCAGGATCGCCCAGGTGCGGCGTGACATGAGGTTCCGAGGATCGGAGAGCAGAGCTCCGGCGGTTGCCGCGAATTCGTAGGAGTCGCTCTGGACCGAGAACGACATGTCGGTCGCCTCGGTGGAAACGCCGAGTGTCGCGAACAGGTTTGTGAGGTTCGGGTAGTTGCGGTGGTTGAAGACGATGAAGCCGGTGTCGACCGGCACGATGTGATCTCCCATCGGGATGTCGATGGTGCGGGCGTGGCCGCCCAGTCGGTCGTCGCGTTCGAGGAGGGTGACCTGGTGTTTCGATCTCAGCGCCCAAGCGGCCCCGAGACCCGTCACTCCAGATCCGATGACCGCGATGCTCTTTGCTGCTGTAGCCATGTCTTCCGTTTCTTCGGTACAGACTACTCGGGCGGATGTCGGTCATCCGGACGGCGCCGCGGGAACGAATATAGTTGGAGGCACCGAAGCATCTGGAGGAAGAACATGCCCGTCATCACAAAGACCGTCGAGACCGACCTGCACGTGCAGGAAGCCTTCGACTACGTTGCGAACTTCGAGAACATTGTCGAGTGGGACCCCGGGGTCACCGCTGCCCGCAAGATGTCCGACGGACCTGCTGAAGTGGGAACCGAATACGACCTCGACCTGAGCTACGGGGGTTCACCCCTCTCAATGGTGTATCGCATCACGGAATGGGATCCACCGCGACGTGTCGTCCTCGAAGGCGACGGCGCCCGCAGCTTCGCGATAGACCGCATGTCTTTCCTGCCGACCGCAGAGGGAACCTCAGTCGAGTACCAGGCCGACATCCGCATGAAGGGTGTCTACCGGGTGGTCGAGCCCTTCCTCGGCAAGCTCTTCCGCAATATCGGAGATGGTGCAGCAGAGGGACTGGATCGTCGCCTTCGCGAGCTTGCAGCAGAAGAAGGCGGCTGATGGCTCCCACAACTGACG
Organism: uncultured Acidimicrobiaceae bacterium; assembly: GCA_964632475.1. Lineage (GTDB taxonomy): Bacteria > Actinomycetota > Acidimicrobiia > Spongiisociales > UBA5794 > JAHEEL01. The sequence goes on along the minus strand of CAZWDQ010000026.1, from coordinate 1,772 downwards.
GGATTCTGGAAGGTTCGATCGTCGGGAGCTTCACCAACCTCGGGTACCGGGTTCGCAGCCGCGAGTGGGAGCCCAACCTTGCAGCAATGCGGGGCTCGACGGCGATCGTCACCGGTGCCACGTCCGGGATCGGGTTGGCCGCTGTCGAACGAATGGCCGGACTCGGTGCGCGTGTGGTGCTGGTGGGCCGCAATGTGCAGAAGCTTGAGGCGGCGACCAAAGCAGTGGCGGCTGGGTCCGGGAGCGAAGCCGTCTGGTACAGAGCCGACCTGTCCTCGCTCGAAGAGGTGCGTCGGCTTGGAGACGAACTTCTGGCGGGGGAGGAGCGGATCGACGTCCTGGTGAACAACGCGTCCGTGCTTGCCCCGGAGCGGACAACGAGCGTCGATGGATTCGAGTTGACGCTTGCCACCAATCTCCTGGGCACCTTCCTCCTCACAAACCTGCTGATCCCTCGAATGGTGCAGAGCACACCCGCGCGGATCGTCACCGTGTCGTCCGGAGGCATGTATACGGAGGGCCTCGATATCTCCGGCTTGGAGATGGACGCCGACGAATACGGCGGCTCCGCGGCGTACGCCCGCACCAAACGTGCCCAGGTTGTCCTCACCGAATTGTGGGCGGATCGTCTCGAAGGGACCGGCGTGGTTGCTCACTCCATGCATCCCGGTTGGGTGAATACTCCGGGCGTCGCTGCGTCGCTCCCGACCTTTCGCCGCGTGATGCGTCCGCTGCTGCGGAACGCAGATCAGGGTGCCGACACGATTGTTTGGCTGTCGGCGGACGCGGATGCATTGGATTCATCTGGCGAGTTCTGGATGGATCGGCGGCCGCGTTCGAAACATCGGCTGAAGCGAACCGAGACCGGCGACGCCGAGACTGAGGTCCTGTGGGAGTTCCTCAGCAACGCGACCGGCTGGGTACCACCTGACGGCTGGCCAGATAGTGAGGAGTCCTGACAGCGATGGTGGTGGTCGAGATAGATCTTCCCTCTTCCGTTTCGGACGTGTGGGCCGAGCTGTCCCAACTCGAGCGTCACGCTGATTGGATGATGGACGCGGAACGGATCGACTTCGCCACGGGACAGAGGCGCGGCGTGGGGACCGAGATGAAGGTGCGCACGCGAGTTGGTCCGTTCGTCACCACAGATGTTATCGAGGTCCGGGAATGGACCGAGGGAAAGAGTATCGGCGTCTCGCACCGCGGACTCGTCACCGGAATCGGCGTGTTCGTCCTCATCCCAATCGACAACGGAACCCTCTTCGTCTGGTGGGAGGAGCTCGAGTTCCCCTGGTACCTCGGTGGCCCCATCACCGCCTGGTTCGCTGCGCCAGTACTGAAGTGGATCTGGCGCGGAAACCTGAGCCGGTTCGCGAAGACGCTGGACTGAACTCGCGGGTCCTTCGCCTACAGCCACCACCCGACTCCTTCCACTCAGCCTCAATCCACGGTTTGTAGTTGGGTCCAGGGGTGGGATCTCTTGGTGCGATCGGGATTCGAGGTGTTGTAGGTGATCACGATCCGGGTGAAGGTCTGAGCGGGGCTCTCTGACATTCTCCCCCACACAGCCTGAATCCGCGACTTGTGGTTGGCAGAGTGGCTGATTCTGTTGACACGACAGGGTTTGTCGCCAGCGTCGTTCTTCACGTTCTTGGTGAAGACACGGGCGGCGCTCTCTGACATTCTCCCCCCACGAAGCCTGGATCCGCGACTTGTGGTTGGCAGAGTGGCTGATTCTGTTGACACGACAGGGTTTGTCGCCAGCGTCGTTC
>CAZWDQ010000025.1:0-22356 GCA_964632475.1 uncultured Acidimicrobiaceae bacterium | reverse complement strand
CATCTCCGCACCGACAGGAGTCCGCGTGTCCAAGCCAGAGGTGTTGTTCGTCTGTGTTCACAATGCTGGTCGGTCTCAGATGGCTGCCGGATTGCTCGACTACCACGCAGCCGGGCGTGTGGTCGTTCGTAGCGCCGGTTCCTCCCCCTCGGACGAGATCAATCCGTCTGCCATAGCGGTCATGGCAGATCTCGGAATCGACATCAGCATCGAGTACCCGAAGCCGTTGAACGACGATGCCGTCGAGGCATCAGATGTCGTCATCACGATGGGGTGTGGCGACGAGTGTCCCTTCTTTCCAGGCAAGCGCTACCTCGACTGGGACGTCACCGACCCGGCGGGCCTCCCACCCGACCAGGTCCGGCCGATTCGCGACGAGATCGATCGCCGGGTTCTGGTCCTGCTCGCAGAACTCCTCGAAGGGATCTAGTGCTTTGACCGCCAACGTTCATGTGGCCGACGGAACAGTGCAGAGGTTGGTGGACTCAGTATCAAGAAGATCAGCGGATGGGCGTCAGCAAACGGGTGGATCCCCGGTTGGAGAGACCCGCGGATGCGACGTCCTCTTCCCTCCCCTCAGGGGAGGGTGGCAGCGCCGCCAGGCGCTGACGGGAGGGGTCAGACGGTTCCGAGCGCCTATAGCCCTTGACCCCCTCCGCCTCCTCCGTCGGCACCTCCCCCTGAGGGGGAGGAAGAGAACCAGTCACCCGTGTGTCCTATCAGCGCATCTTCGAGGTGCAACGTACCGGAACCCTCCGGGGTTCTTTCCCATGACATGACGACAGCTCTCACCCAACTGACCAATCGACTCGCCGACGATCATGACAGCGCTTTCCCGGATCTCGTCAGGGCGCTGCAAGATGGCGTGTTCTCCGGAGTCCTCCAGTTCACACGCAACCGGCAGGACGCCGAGGACATCACCCAGGAGACCTTCGTTCGGGCCTACCGGGCACTCGGGTCGTACAGCGAAGAACGCATCCGCGATCTTCAAATACGGCCATGGGTGTGGACGATCGCTCTCAATCTCTGCCGCAATCGAGCGCGCACCGTGAAGCGACACCCGGAAACGGCACTCGATGCCGACGGCCTCGACCACACGGCCGACACGGCCGAAGAAGCAGCCACGAACGTCGACCTCGTGGTGTGGCGACAGCGCCTTGCCACCCTGACCAGCACGCAGCGGATGGCAGTGGTCCTGCACCACGTGGTCGGTCTCCACTATGCCGAGATTGCCGAGTCCACCGGTCGGAGTGAGAGCACGGTTCGTTCAGATGTTCGGCGTGGATTGGCCCGACTGCGAACGACGATCGAAGAGGAGACACCATGACAGACCCCGCGACGATCGAATCGCGACTCGCCTCACTCGGCCGGTCGGCGCCGGACAGCGTCCTCGATGCCGTGATGCGCCAGACGAATCTTGCCGATGAGTACGCCGTGATCGATGGCCCCACCGGTCCCGCCTACGTGGCGTGGAACGGACGCGGAATCACAGCCTTCGTACCGACCGAAGCTACCGGCTCTCGTGACGATTTTGAGTCCCGTCATCCGCGGCAAGTGTCTTTCGTTGACGCACCGCCCGATCGGCTCGCCAAACACTTGGACCGTACGCTTGAGACAGGTCGACTCGGCAGCCTCCCCGTCGACCTCTCCTCGATCGGCGACTTTCAGCGCAAGGTTCTCGAGAAGTGCAGCGAGATCCCCCCGGGCGAGATCCGTCCCTACGGATGGATCGCTCGGGAGATCGGCAACCCCGGTGCGGTCCGGGCCGTCGGTACCGCCCTCGGGCGGAATCCGGTACCCGTGTTGATCCCGTGTCACCGGGTCGTGCGAACCGACGGTCGCATCGGGAACTACGCATACGGGTCACCGATGAAGCGTTCGCTCCTCGAACACGAAGGCCTTGATCCGGATGCGATCGAGACTCAAGCCCGACATGGTGTCCGCCTCGTTGGCAGCGACACGACCAAGATCTACTGCTATCCGACCTGCCGGCACGCGAAGAGGATCACCGATCCCCACCATGTCGAGTTCCGATCTGAGACGGCAGCCATCGAAGAAGGCTACCGAGCCTGCAGGGTCTGCCGCCCGGCAGCGTGATCCAACGAAGCTGAATGTTCTCCGAAGCGCGCGAGGGAAGGGACAAGTAGAGCAGTAGAGCAGTAGAGCAGGTCTGCTCTACTCTGGCCCTGTGGATCTCGTAGAAACCATTCGGGCTTCCGTCATCGGTTCTGACTACGTGGTGCCGGGACCGTTCGGGCATCGTCGTGTCACCTATGCGGACTACACAGCTTCGGGCCGGTCGTTGTCGTTCATCGAGGACTACTTACAGGAAGTTGTTCTCCCTCTCTACGCCAACACCCACACGGAGTCTTCGGGAACGGGTCTCCAGACCACCCGCTTCCGGGAGGAGGCTCGGGAGATGATCCGGGGCTGCGTGAATGCAAGCGACGAACACGCCGTCATCTTCGCCGGATCCGGAGCCACCGGTGCGATCGATCGCCTCGTCGCCGTTCTCGGTATCCGTATCCCGGGAAACCTCGACGAGCGGTACCACCTCACCGACCAGATCCCTGCTTCACAACGCCCCGTCGTGTTCCTCGGACCCTTCGAGCACCACTCCAATGAACTGCCATGGCGCGAGAGCATCGCCGACGTAGTGCGCATCGAAGAGGACGCCGATGCGCACATCGACCTCGCACAACTCGAGAACGAACTAGAGACGTATTCGGATCGCCCGCTGAAGATCGGTAGCTTCTCTGCTGCCTCCAATGTCACCGGGATCATCACCGACACGCGGGCCGTGGCGCGGCTCCTCCACGAACACGGTGCATTGTCGTTCTGGGACTTCGCCGCCGCCGCTCCATACGTCTCGATCGACATGGCTCCCGAGGACGAACCCCTCGCCTACAAGGACGCCATCTTCATCTCTCCCCACAAGATGATCGGAGGCCCGGGAACGCCCGGCGTTCTCATCGCCCGAAAGGAACTCTTCAAGAACGACGTGCCTGCGGTCCCGGGCGGTGGCACGGTCGCCTTCGTCAACCCGAATGATCACCGCTATCTCGACAGCATCGAGCATCGCGAGGAGGGTGGCACACCAGCGATCATCGAATCGATCCGAGCCGGTCTGATCTTCCAACTCAAACGTGCCGTCGGAGCCGATCGCATTCGCGAGCTCGAGGAATCGTTCATCGACCGGGCGATCGAATCATGGAGCAGCAATCCGAACATCAAGATCCTCGGCAATCCCGACGCCGAGAGACTCTCGATCGTGTCGTTCGTCGTTCGACACGACGGCCGTTACCTGCACCACAACTACGTCGTCGCCCTGCTCAACGACCTGTTCGGCATCCAGTCGAGAGGCGGGTGCTCCTGCGCGGGGCCATACGGTCACCGTTTGCTCGGCATCGATATCGACACTTCCATCGAATTTGAGCGGGAGATCACCAGGGGATGCGAAGGGATCAAGCCGGGGTGGGTCCGGGTCAATCTGAACTACTTCATCTCCGAGCAGGTGTTCGACTTCATCGTAAACGCGGCACACCTGGTAGCGAACGAAGGCTGGCGGCTCCTCCCGTACTACCGATTCGATGTGAGCACCGGCCTGTGGGAGCATCGCGATGGGCGCGGCGAAGCGCCGCTCAGCCTGACCGAGATCGACTACTCGAGTGGCGAGATGCGCTTCGACCACCGGCCGCAACGCGACGCCGATCCGGTTCTCGCCGACTATCTGACTGAGGCGCAATCGATTCTCGACCGTGCACTGCCATTCGGCGGAGACCTCACTCCGGCGAACTTCACCAGCGACTTCGAGAATCTGCGCTGGTTCACTCTCCCCCACGAGGTCATCGGTGACTGACACCGCAGCTCCCGACTGGTTCCTCCGATCCATCTCGACACCGTACGAGGAGTCATGGATCGACGTCGAGGGGACCGACGTCCACTATCTCGATTGGGGCGAGCGAGGCCGCCCCGGCCTCGTGTTCGTCCACGGTGGCGCCGCACACGCCCAGTGGTGGTCGTTCCTTGCCCCGATGTTCACCCGTCGGTGGCACGCCGTTGCTCTCGACCTCTCCGGGCACGGGGACAGTGGCAGGAGGGACCGCTACGACCATCAGATCTGGTCCAGAGAAGTCCTCTCAGTCGCGGACGCTGCCGGCTTCCCCGGCCCGCCCGTGGTCGTCGGTCACTCTCTCGGGGGCCTCGTCACCATCGAACTCGCAGCCACACATGGCGACCGCCTCGCCGGAGCCGTCATCGTGGACTCCCCCGTCCGAGAACCGGATCCGGAATCCCGCGAAGGAGCGCGCGGCCGGGCGTTCCGATCACCCGGCACCTATCCGGACGAGGCAACCGCGCTAGAGCACTTCCGTCTCATTCCCAAGCAACCGTGCGACAACGCCTACATCGTCGAACACGTCGCTCGCGGCTCCCTCACGGAGACCGATGCCGGATGGACCTGGAAGTTCGACCCTCGTCTCTTCGAGCACACGCTGGTGGCGTTGCGCGATCAGCTTGCGTCCGTGCAATGCCGTGTCGCACTCTTTCGGGGCGAGTTGAGCACCGTCGTGCAAGAGAACACAGCCGCGTACATGTACGACCTGATGGGCAGGAACGCCCCGTTTGTGTCGATTCCGGAGGCACACCATCATCTGATCCTTGACCAACCGCTCGCCTTCGTGGCGGCTCTCCGAACGCTCCTCGCGGACTGGGAACACTCGGTTCCGGCGAAGACTCCGATCGAGTAGTTCCGGGGAATACGGCAGCTTGTCGCGTCGCTCTCCAAGCCCTATAGAAACCCGAATCGCCTGCCGATAGCAGACAGAGAAGCACGTTGGAAAGGCACGTTGGAATGCACGAGGGACTGGAGCCATCGCTGACGCTCGATCAGGCGTATCAGGCGGCCTACCTGTGGATGTTTCACGCCGGTGAGCCCCCGGTCGACATCGTCGAGCGTGGTTCGCATGTCATTGAACTGCGATCCACCGGTCTCGAGGCGTTCGTGCGGGTCCCCGATCGGCCACTGAATCAGCGCACCGTGCTTGCCGTCCTCTCCAGCGACTCCGAAGGCCGCCAGCGCATCATCTTCTCCGCAACCGGTTTCAGCCCGTCGGCGATCAGCATCGCCCAAGCACAGAACGTCGCCCTCTTTGCACTCGAAAGTGACGGCACCGCCACACCACAGAACGGCCGGGCATCGGCGATAGCCCCCGCGGACGCGCTCCCGGCCCCGTTCGCCGTCGCTCCTCACAAGGACACCGTGGTAGCCGCCTACTCGGAATGGGGGACGACCGATTTCTCGGCAAACGAATGGATTGACTGTCCGGGATGCGGAACGAACCAGCATCACAGCCTCGACGCCTGCCGCCTCTGCGGCAGCGCTCTCCACAACGCAGCATCTCTCGGATCGGCTCCGGATGGTCTCGACTACCGCTGTCGCGAGTGCGGCTCACATGACGTTGAGATCGTCGCCGCAAGCGACCCTGCTCACCGGACGTAGCCCAGCCGGAGTCCCTCACTTCTCCTCACGCGGGAATGCCCGAACCCGTCATCCCGTTGCCCTTGCGATGACTTCCGAGCCTCCCTACCCGATTGCGTTCTCGCGCGGCACCGCCCGCGTTGACGATCTCCCGTCGTGGATTCGTCTCTCGGCTGCCGCCGCAGTTCTCTTCGGCCCCCTCAGGTGGATGATCCTTGCCGCGGGACGCCTCGGGCGGCGCAGGCTGCTGCACCAACTCGAGCGGATGTGGGCCGCCGTCATGATCCGAGCGCTCGGAATCCGCGTCTCAGTGTCCGGCCTCGATCGCATCGATCCCGATCAGGAGTACGTCGTCGTTCCGCTTCACGAAGGGCTCGTCGACCCGCTCATCGTCACACGCATCTCTCTTCCTCTCTCGTTCGCGGCACGTGACGAACTGTTCGGATGGCGGCTCCTCGGCCCCTACCTCTCGGCCTCCGAACAGACCAGTGTCTCCACGCGCTCAGGCCCCGACGGATTCCGGGCTCTGCTTCGCGGAGCGCAAGCGGCCTTCGACCGGAGTGAGAGCTTCGTCATCTTCCCCCAGGGGAGCATCCTCGGCGTCGAGGCGGCCTTCTACCCGGGCCCTTTCCGGATCGCCGAGAAGCTCGGTCGGCCGGTTCTGCCCGTCGTCATCAGCGGCACCCACCGCGTGTGGGAGCATCCGTATCGTCCGACGGTCCGCCGTCGCCAGCATGTGCGCCTCGAGATCCTCGATCCGGTCCCTGCGGTCCAATCGGTCGAACAGATGCGAGCCACGGAACGCGAGATGAAGCGCCTCGCGCTGGCGCACGCACCGTTTCCCCGACACTACGAACCGGATCGCGACGGATGGTGGGACGACTACCCATTTCGGATCGACAGCGATTTCGCAGATCTCGCTCGTCGCGTTCACGATCATCGTGCTTCTGTGGGCGTAGGGTGATCTCGTGGATCTGAGCCTGTGGTGGCTGTTCCCGGTCGCCATCATCATTGCGTCCGTTGCAAACGGCGCTGGCATCGGGGGTGCCACATTCTTCTCCCCGCTGTTCGTCGTCTTCCTTGGTCTTGAACCCTCCGTAGCCATCGGTGCGGCGCTCGTGACCGAGGTCTTCGGGTTCGCCTCCGGTGTGGTCGCCCACGCCAGGGCGAAGGCGATCGACTGGCAGGTCGTGCGGCTTCTGACGACCGCGGCCGTCCCCGCTGCGATCGTCGGCTCGCTCCTCGCCGGGATCGCACCCGAGCTCTTCCTCAAGATGATCCTTGCTCTCGGGCTCACCGGAATCGCCATCACCTTCGTTCGACACCACGACCCCGCCGAGCAGGATGCCGAGATCACGATGGGAATCGACGTCGTTCAACCGGCGGTCGCCAGGCGCATCGTGACCGCAGACCACACGGTCTATGAATATGCGCTTTGCCGTACCAGTGAAGGAAGGACCGGGGCCGGAATCGGCGGACTGTTCGTCGGCCTCATCTCGACTGGGTTGGGCGAAGCCAACTCATTCACGCTCGTGAAGCGCTGTCGCGTCCCGTCGAGGATCGCCGTCGCCGTCAGTGTTACGACCGTCGCCATCACAGCGCTCGCTGCGAGCGTGACCCACGCGATCAGCTTCCTCACCACACCGGGGTCTGACATCGACACACTCGCCTCGATCGTCATGTTCACCGTGCCGGGCGTGATCATCGGGGGTCAACTCGGTCCGGCCTTCATCCGCCGCGTCCCCGAGCAGCGACTCATCCGCAGCCTGGGTTGGCTGTTCTTCGCGATCGCCGCGCTGACGCTCTTCGAAGCGTTCGTCTTGTAGACCGGGTCGGGCAAGCCGCAGCAGTCTTCAGATCTTCGGAGCCAGGAACAGTACGCCGAGAGGGGGAAGGTCGATCGACAAGGACTGGCTCCGTCCGTGCATCGGAGCCTCAACTGCCTCGATCATGCCACTCGAGCCCGCGGCCGAACCCCAGTAGCGCTCATCGTCGCTGTTGAGGAGCGTCTCCCATGAACCGCCAACCGGAACGCCTATGCGATATCCCGGTCGCGTGACGGGAGTGAGATTCAGCACGACGAGAACCGGCCGGTTACCGCCCTTGCGCAGGAAGCTGAAGACGCTCGCCCCGGCATCGCCGGCGTCGATCCACTCGAATCCGGAAGGGTCGTAGTCGTTGGCGAAGAGCGACGGCTCGAGGCGATAACGTGCGTTGAGATCAGCGACCCATCGTTGCATCCCGGCGTGGTTGTCATGATCAAGGACGTGCCACTCGAGCTGCTGATCGACCGACCACTCCGATCGCTGTGCGAACTCACAGCCCATGAACAGACACTTCTTCCCCGGCAGCGAGTACTGGTAGCCGTAAAGCGCCCGCAGATTCGCGAACTGTTGCCACTCATCGCCGGGCATCTTGTTGATGAGCGATCCCTTTCCGTGGACCACTTCATCGTGGGAGAGTGTGAGGATGAAGTTCTCGTCGTATGCATACAGCATCCGGAACGTCAGATCGTTCTGGTGGAAGGAACGGTGCACCGGTTCGTGGGCGAAGTACTCCAGTGAGTCGTGCATCCATCCCATGTCCCACTTGTAGCCGAACCCAAGACCGCCCAAATCGACAGGGCGCGAGACGCCGGCGAACGCCGTCGATTCTTCGGCGATCATCGTGATGCCGGGGTGTTCCCCATACGCCACGCGGTTGACCTGCTTGAGCAGGGAGATAGCCTCGAGGTTCTCGTTCCCGCCGTGGATGTTGGGTTCCCACTCACCCTCGTCCCGCGAGTAGTCGAGATAGAGGATCGAGGCCACACCGTCGACCCGGAGACCGTCGATGTGGTATCGATCAAGCCAGAAGTTGGCCGACGAGACGAGGAACGAGCGGACTTCGTTCCGCCCGTAGTTGAAGATGAAACTCAACCAATCCGGGTGGAACCCCTTCCGCGGATCTTCATGCTCATAGAGGGCTGTTCCATCGAACTGGGAGAGTCCATGACCGTCGGTCGCGAAGTGTGAGGGGACCCAGTCCAGGATCACTCCGATACCTGCCTGATGGAGGCGATCGATGAGGTACATCAGGTCCTGTGGCGTGCCGAACCGACTCGTCGGCGAGAAGTATCCGGTCACCTGGTATCCCCACGACGGGTAGAACGGATGCTCGGACAGCGGCATGAACTCGACGTGCGTGTACCCCATCTCCGTCATGTAGTCGGTCAGGGGTCCGGCCAGTTCACGATACGACAGGGAATCACCGTTGTCGGCCTTGCGCCATGACCCGGTGTGGAGTTCATAGATTGCCATCGGCGCGTCGTGGGCCTGCCGCCCGTCGCGTGATGACATCCAGTCGTCGTCGCCCCATTCGTATTCGAGTCCCCAAACCACCGATGCCGTCTTCGGTGGAACCTCGGCGAGAAAGGCCACGGGATCGGCCTTCTCCAGACGATCCCCGGAGGAGGTCGTGATCGCATACTTGTAGGTGTTGCCCGGTTTGGCTTCCCTAACGAACGCCTTCCAGATGCCTGAATCGGTCGGGAACATTGGATGGGCCGCAACGTCCCATCCGTTGAAATCACCGATCAACGCAACGTCGCGTGCATTCGGGGCCCACACGGCGAAGTGGGCTCCACCGTCAGGCAGCAACTGCGCACCGAGGTGGTCGTATACGCGGGTCTGTGTGCCCTCGTTGAAGAGATGTACGTCGAGATCGCCAAGGAGTTCCATGGAGAACAGCCTACCGACTCAGAGGGCACCCGGTGCTGCGAGAATTGGAAATGCCCTGCTGTGCACCGAAAGGATCCCATGCCGTACCGCACGATTATCGAACCGTTCCGTATCCATACCGTCCAGGCGATCGACCTGCCAACCGCTGAGGAACGCGAGGCCGCACTTGAACGCGCCGGTTTCAATCTCTTCGGGTTGCGCGCCGACGAAGTGATCATCGACCTGCTCACCGACTCGGGCACCGGAGCCATGTCGTCCGAGCAGTGGGCGGGGATGATGCGCGGTGATGAGTCCTACGCGGGGAGCCGCAGCTTCTTCCGGTTCGAGAGCGCGGTCAAGGACCTCACGGGGTTCTCCGAGGTGATTCCGACCCATCAAGGTCGCGCTGCGGAGAAGATCCTCTTCACGGTCATGGTCTCCGAGGGAGACGTCGTGCCGAACAACACCCACTTCGACACAACGAGGGCGAACGTCGAGTATCAGGGTGCGGAAGCACTCGATCTCGTCGCTGCGTCGGAACCGTCGGAAATCCTTCCGTTCAAAGGGAACATGGATATCGAGGCGTTGCGAGCAGCAATCGATCGGGTGGGTGTCGATCGCGTGCCGCTCGTGATGATGACGGTCACCAACAACTCCGGAGGCGGCCAACCCGTCTCGATGGAGAATCTGCGAGATGTCCGCGCCGTCTGCGATGAGTACGGAATTCCCCTCTTCCTCGATGCATGCCGTTTCGCTGAGAACTCTTGGTTCATCAAGCTACGCGAGGAGGGCTACGCCGATCGGACGCCGAAGGAGATCGCGCGTGAGATGTTCTCGCTGGCCGATGGTTGCACGGTCTCGGCGAAGAAGGATGGCCTGGTCAACATCGGCGGATTCCTCGCCATGAACGATCACGAGACATCACTGCAATCTCGGAATCTGCTCATCTTGACCGAAGGTTTCCCGACGTACGGAGGTCTCGCCGGGTACGACCTCGAGGCGCTGGCCCAGGGACTCGAAGAGGTTCTCGACGAGGACTACTTGCGCTACCGGATCCGGTCCACGGAGTACCTCGCGGACAAGATCACCGATGCCGGGGTTCCGATCGTGCAGCCGGCCGGAGGGCACGCCGTCTACATCGATGCCAAAGCGATGCTGCCGCACATCCCGTCCCACGAGTACCCGGCGCAGGCCTTGGCTATTGAGCTCTACCGGAACGGGGGGGTTCGCGGCGTTGAGATCGGAACGGTGATGTTCGGCCGACCGGGAGCGGACGGTGCCCCCGACGAGCCGGCCGCCATGGAATTGGTGCGACTCGCGATTCCGCGCCGCACCTACACCCAGAGCCACATCGACTACGTCGCCGAAGTGGTCATCGACGTCGCTGCCGGAGCATCGGAAATGAGCGGCTACCGAATCGTGGAGCAAGCCCCGTGGCTGAGGCACTTCACCGCGAGGTTTGAACAGGTAGCAAGTAGCAAGACATAGCCCGGCCGGGATGTGACCCGCCTTGGACCGAATGCCGACCACCGAGAAGCTTGGCGCGTGGATTCGGTCAGCCGTCAAGACCCAAGTGTCGAGCGTCTTCCGAATTCGGATCTACTCGTCGGTCTTCGAGCGCCTCCGCGTCGGGAGGCGACGCTGAGCCTCCGCGCGATCTTCGCCGTGGACGTACAACGCCCCGCCGCTGAGTTCCAGGCGCCGAGCAAGTGCAGTTCGGAACTTCTTCGTCACAACGGCGAATCCGGCTAGCGGGATAATGGCACCTTGGGCGAGGTGCTCTCTCTCACCGCCGTCGATCGCCCTCGGTAACGGTGCCGCGAGTGGCTTCCCCGGTTCCCCGACGTTCTCGAGCGTGGTGACCGCACAATCCCCGTCCGAGATCAATGTGAGCCTGATGTACCAGGGCAGAGTCTCCGCGGTTTCGTCGAAGTCGAGCGCGATTTCGGCAATGCACTCGAAGGGGAGCCTGAAGGCCCAGTCATCGTTCGCTCCGCCGGCAACGAGAAAGAGCGCCCGGTCCGAAAGCAACCAGAAGAGCACGAACGCTTCGGAGACTCGCCGATCCAAACCAGCCGCAGATCGGTCAAATGCCTCATCGTCGACGAGCAGCGGTCGGGCTTTGGCACGAGCCTCACTTCTACCGAGGTTCAACACCTGCTGTTTGAAAGCGTCGAGAAGCGCCATGTGCAGAGCGTAGCGGCACGATCGGACCTCTCCGGTATGGTGCGGGTCCCATGCCTCCCGCCGAAGAAGATCAGAACGAACCACAGGACGACGGCGACGAAGAGCGCCATACCGGGTCCGACGTGTCGTGGACACGCGACGAATGGGATCAGATGTGGCGCCCGTCCATGTGGCTGCAGAAGTCGCCCGGCAAGCAGGGGATTCACGCCTGGCATGTCGTCGCCATCGTCGCCCTCACTGCGTATGCGAACGTCATCGCAAACCGGGTCCTCGATCCCTGGTGGCATATTCCGTTCAACCTCGGGATTCTCGGCGTCGCTGTGGCAATCGCACGCCACGCGGGGGCCGGAGCCACAGATCTCGGGTATCGCAGAGATCGGCTCGGGCGCGGTCTCGTGGTCGGAGGGATCGTCATGGGGGCGATCGCCGCCGGGATTCTCATCGGTGTCGCGCTGCCGTCCACCCGCGAGTTCTTCCGCGACGATCGCGTCATCGAGCGATCGACGTGGGTCGTCCTGTTCGATGCTCTCATCCGGATACCGATCGCCACCGCGTTCTACGAGGAGACGCTCTTTCGCGGGGTTCTCTTCGGCATGTTCGCCCGCCGGTGGGCTCCCCTTTGGGCCGGACTCGCCACGAGCGTCCTCTTCGGGCTGTGGCACATCCTGCCGACGCTCGACACCTTGCTCACGAATCCTGCGGGCGAGAACATCGACAGCATCCTCGAGGTCACCACGGCCCTAGTCGGTTCGGTGGTCGGGCTCACTTTGGCCGGGTTCGTCTTCCTGTGGTTGCGGCTACGGGCCAACAGCACCGTGGCCCCCGTCTTGGCTCACATCGCGACGAACTCGTTCGCCCTCCTGGCAGCGCTCTTCGTCGTACGAGTACTGGGCTGACGCTGTCCTCAGACGCCGGTCAGCCCCCATCGACTGGAGCAACGGTCAGTTCGGTGATGTCGCATCGAATGTTCACAACGCGACGCGACACGGTCTCGATACTCCATTCGGCCTTCTCGCCGGCCGCGAGGTTCTCGATCGACGTCTCGAGATGGGAAAGAAGGGCGCCAGTTCCCCGGCGCTTCAGATCCACGTCAATGTCGTAGTCGAGCGTCTGGTCGAGGGATGAGTCGTTCCGGATCGATCCGCCTGCACGCAGCATGCCATCGTGGCGTTCGCACACGTCCATCGTGACTCGAACAGCCACCACCGTGCCGTCCTGGTGATATCGCGTGATCGATCCGATCCGCGGCGACCGAACGACGACCGGTTCGGTCACCGGGACATCGATCGTTACGAGTGCCTTCGCGGGCTCGGTTATCGACGTCGAAATCATCTCATTGGTCTCTGCCGAATCGGAGGCACTCGAGGTGTCGGCTCCCGAGAGGAGGCCGAAGACCACAGCCACAAGAGCGACGATCGCAACAGCGCCGGCGGCGATCGCTCCCCAGGTGATGTATTGCCAGTGCTCGTCGGTGAGTCGTGACGGTGTTGGCGGATCTGTTTCAGCATCCACGTCTGAGACCGGTACCGGCTCACCGCAGGAGCTGCAGAACCGGGCAACGGCGTCCGGCAGGTCGGCTTCGCACGCGGCGCACTTCATCGAATCCATCTCCTTGATGTCGGCGCCTCCCCCACGGAGCTTGACAGTTGGGGATCCCTGCGCGAGAGTTCCTGAGGTCAGGTGACCTCCGTGGTCACGGTGCCGAGCGAGGAGGAGTCGAGGAATGATCCGGCGCACGCAGCCGAACAACCCCCAAGCGGCCCTCGCGCGCGCCCGTTTCCGGTTCTGACCCGGTAGCAGCGTTCAAGCGAGGTAGCCGCCCACCGGGCGGCTTTTTCAATGGCCGCAACTGCCCTTTCCGAACGATCCAGGACACGAAATGATCCCTGTACGAGCCTATTTCAGTCTTCTCACCGACTACCTGAGGCCTTTGCGGCCGAGAGTGGTCCTGCTCAGCGTCGTCCTCTTTGGGACCATCGGACTGCAGCTCCTCAATCCGCAACTCATCAAGCGATTCATCGATGGCGCCCTCGCCGGCAACGGAGCGAGTGCACTCGTCCCGCTCGCGGTCACGTTCATGTTGATCGCCGTCGCCCAGCAGGCGCTGGCGGTCTGGGCGACCTATCTGGCTGAGGACGTCGGCTGGACGGCGACGAACCAACTGCGTGCGAACCTGACCGACCATGTGCTCCATCTCGACATGGGGTTCCACAAGGGTCACTCGTCCGGCGAGCTCATCGAACGCATCGACGGCGACGTGACGGCACTCTCGAACTTCTTCTCGGCGATGATGATCAAAGTCGTCGGCAACGGAGCGCTCGTGATCGGCGTCCTCGTGATGCTGTGGATCGAGAGTTGGATCGTCGGCCTCAGCGTCACGGTCTTCACGGTGCTCGCCCTCGTCGGCATGACCGGCCTCCACCGCGTCGCCGTGCCCCGGTGGAAGGCTGTTCGAGCATCTGCAGCCGAGGCATTCGGCTTCGTCGGAGAAGTTGTCGAAGGAACTGAAGACATCACGGCGAACGGCGCCGCCCCCTACATGGAGGAGCGGTTCAACGACATCCAGCGTCGATGGCTCCCACTCACGGTACGGGGATGGATGGGATGGGCATGGATGTGGAGCACCACGATCGTCCTCTACGGTCTCTCGACGTCGATCGTCTTCATTCTTGGTTCGTGGCTCTTCGGAGTCGGAGCGCTGACGATCGGCTCCGTCTATCTGGTGTTCCACTACGTCGAGATGACCCGGCACCCCATGGAACAGATCCGAGCGCAGATGGAAGATCTCCAGAAGGCGGGAGCGGCCATCGCGCGTGTCGACGAGTTGATGACCACAAACACGAAGCTCAGAGCCGAAGGCAACCAGGCGATCGACGGCGGCGCCCTTCGCGTCGATTTCGATGGCGTCACGTTCTCGTACGCCGACGAGGCCGGCACCGAGATCATTCTCCATGACGTCAACTTCGACATCGCCCCGGGGAGAGTCGTCGGGCTGCTCGGACGGACTGGAAGCGGGAAGTCGACGATCGCTCGCCTCATCACCAGGCTGTATGAACCTCAGACAGGGACCGTGCGCCTCGGTGGTGTTGCCACCGGCGATGCGAGGGTTGCAGACTTCCGGAAGCGCGTCGGCATGGTCACGCAGGACGTCCAACTGTTCCGGGCATCGGTTCGCGACAACCTGACGTTCTTCAACGACGAGATACCCGAGGAACGGATCCTCGATGCGATCCACCGACTCGAACTCGACTCGTGGCTCGCGTCGCTTCCGAACGGTCTCGACACGCTCCTCGAATCGGGGAGTGGCGGGCTCTCGGCAGGGCAGGCGCAACTCCTCGCGTTCACGCGGATCTTCCTCGAAGACCCCGGAGTGGTCGTTCTCGACGAGGCATCGTCGCGACTGGATCCTGCAACCGAGGATCTCATCGAACGCGCCGTCGATCACCTCCTCGAGGGGCGGACCGGCATCGTCATCGCCCATCGACTCGGAACGGTTACCAGGGCCGACGACATCCTCATCCTTGACGATGGTCGGGTCGTGGAGTTCGGAGAGCGGTCAGTGCTCGCGGCAGATCCGACCTCGAGATTCTCCGATCTCCTAACCAAGGGAATGGAGGAGGTCCTCGCATGACCGCTCGCTCTCAGGCGCCGACTCCCAAGGTCGTGTTAGCCCTCATCAAGAACCAGCGGCTTCGCTACTTCGCGAGTCTCGTGATGTGGATCACGATCTGGACGACACCGATCATCGTTGGTCTCCTCATCGCTGCCTTCTTCGACCAACTCACGGGAGAGACGGCAGGGTGGAACCTGACGACGATTCTGGCCGTGCTCTGGGCCTATCTGGCAGCGCGTATCGGCGCCGTGTTCATCGCCATGCGTCTCCACTCGGACCTGCTCTTCCGAGCAGGGGCGGGGATGCGCGGGTCGATGCTCTCATGGATCTTTTCGCTGCCGGGTGCCCGTCCCGTCGAAGAAACACCGGGCGAGGTCGTGTCGCGCTTCCGCGACGACGTCGACCACACGCTCGAGGCAATGGACTTCACCGTCGACTTCATCGGCTCGACCGTGTCGGCGATCGTGGCGATCATCATCCTCTTCACCATCGACCCGGCAATGACACTCGTCGTGTTCGCACCCGTTGCGATCGTGATCCTCGTCGTGAGCCGCACCGGTTCGACGATTCGTCGTTACCGGACTGCGGCGCGCGAATCGACGGAGGCGATCACCGGATTCCTGGGGGAGGCGCTTGGATCCGTGCAGTCGGTGAAGGTTGCCGGGGCCGAGCAGACGATGCTGAGGCATTTCGACGATCTGAACGCCGAACGACGCAAGATGATGGTCCGGGATCGCATGTTCACAGCGGGACTCGAAGCGGTGTTCCACAACACGGTCAGCATCGGAACCGGACTCATCCTGATCCTGGCTGCCGGTTCGATCTCCACTGACGGATCAGCCGGACTCACCGTCGGGGAGTTCAGTCTGTTCGTCTACTTGCTTGCGATGGTTACCGACTCCGCATACTTCGTTGGTCTCTTCATCGCCAGGGTCAAACAAGCAGGAGTTTCCGTGGACCGGATCGTCTCGTTGATGCGGGGAGCAACCTGGCACGACCTCGCAGCCGATCGCGACCTCTTCGCTGCGCCCGCACCGCACATTCGACCCGGGACGCCGGACGTCATCGCGGGAGATCTCAACGGTGACCCGCTGCTCTCCGTCCGTGGCCTCGAGTACCGGTACCCGTCGTCGGGGATGGGCATCGCGTCGATAGACCTCGACGTGGAATCGGGCGCCTTCGTCGTTGTCACAGGGCGGATCGGATCGGGGAAGACGACACTCTTGCGGAGTGTGCTTGGCCTTCTGCCCCTTGACGACGGAACCACACTGTGGAGAGGCGAGGCCGTCGAGGATCCGTCATCCTTCATGAAGCCACCACGCACGGCCTACACCCCGCAGGTACCGCGTCTGTTCTCACTCACACTCGAAGAGAATCTGACACTCGGTGTCGATGCAAGCGTCGAAGAGGTTCTCGCTGCGGTTCGTACAGCAACGATGGAACAGGACCTCGAGGCCATGCATGACGGTCTCGAAACGACGGTCGGCCCTCGCGGTGTTCGGCTCTCCGGTGGACAGGTGCAGAGGTCGGCAGCAGCCAGGATGCTGGTGCGTCGACCCGATCTGCTCGTCTTCGATGACCTCTCGAGTGCCCTGGACGTCGAGACCGAGCAGATCCTGTGGGACCGCCTCTTCGCTGATGGTTCGGGCACAACAGCGCTCGTCGTTTCCCACCGCAAGCCCGCCCTCCAGCGAGCCGACCTGGTCGTCGTCATGAAGGACGGGAAGGTCGACGCAAGAGGAACAGCGGAAGAGCTCCTGGAGACGTCAGACGAGTTCCGGCGCCTGTGGGCGAGGGAAAAGTAGATCAGTAGCGCAGTAGCAAGTAGAGCAGTACTGATCTACTGATCTACTCGGCCTACGGCCTCGTTATCGATAGCACTTCGATCTTGAACGTCAGGGCTTCGCCCGCCAGTTCATGATTCGCGTCGAGGACAACGGTGTCCTTCTTCACTTCGAGGACGATGGCGGGCTGGCCCGTGTTGAGATAGACCTGGTCTCCGACGGCAACGTCACTCTGGTCGGGGCCGTAGGGCACCTCGACGATGTTCTCGTCGGACCGCTCTCCGTACGCCTCTGCCGGAGGGATCCGTACTTCTCGCGACTCCCCGATCTTCAGGCCGCGAACCGCCTCGTCGAACCCGGGTATCACCTGACCGGTTCCGACCTCGAACGAGAAGGGCGTGTCTCGCTCGCGGGACGAGTCGAACGACGAGCCATCGTCGAGGGTGCCGTCGTAGTGCACTTCCAGCAGATCTCCGTCTTGGACCATGAGGATTCCTCCAGCGTCGTTGGTCTGCTCCACGTCCGCGGCCGCGAAGGTCGTTACCGGCGCCTGTACAGCTCCCTCATCGAGGCCTGCGGTCTCGCTCGAGGAGCACGCAGCGGCCACGAGAGCGACCGCCACCACGGTCAGGATGAGATGACGCTTGAGCATGAAGGACTCCGTGCCGATGTATGGAGTAGGTCAGCCTATGGCGTAACCTTTGGTAACCGAGCGAACGGGAAGCGATGACCGCCGAACGACCAACCGAATCGATTGACACGCTCCAGACGGTGGCCTTTATCGACACCTGGCTGGACGAGAATGCCACGTGGGTTGATGCACGGGTCATGGACTTCGCTCTCGACATTCGCACGCTCCTCTCGACGGACTCTCTCACCCCCAACGAAACTCGCGAGTCCGTCGGCGCTGACGCGTAGGCCTGCTTCCCAGCGGTATTTGGTAAGGGCTCTGCCTGTTCTGCTGATCTACTGCTCTACTGCTCTACGCATACCCCGCCAATGCCGTCCATAGGCCGTTCCTCCGAATCACGCCTGACCCTCACCGCTATCCTCGGTGCATGGCCGACTACACACCACCGCTGCGTGATATCAAGTTCGTTCTTCGTCACATCGTCGACCTCGATGAGATCATCGGATACCCCGGCTACGAACACGTCGATCCAGAGACGGTCGACGGCGCCCTGGACGAGGCGGGCCGGTTCATGGCAGAGGTCGTCGCTCCGACGAATCGGATCGGAGATGAGATCGGTGCCACCTGGGCCGACGGACACGTCACGACGCCGGAGGCATTCAAGGACGCCTGGCGCAAATACGTCGACGCGGGGTGGAGCGCCGTCACCGGTCCTCCGGAGTATGGAGGCCACGGATTCCCCGAAACGGTCGGTTTCGCCGTCAGCGAGATGTTCGTCTCGGCGAACCTGGCGTTCTCCCTGAACCCGATGCTGACGGGATCGGCGATCACCGTCATCAGAGATCACGCCGACGAGGACATACGGGACACGTATCTCGAGAAGCTCATCACTGCTGAATGGACCGGAACGATGGTTCTCACAGAGCCAGAGGCGGGTTCCGACGTTGGCGCACTCCGCACGAAGGCAACGCCGAACGACGATGGCGCCTACCTCATCAACGGGTCGAAGATCTTCATCACCTGGGGCGATCACGACCTCGCCGACAACATCATCCACCTCGTTCTCGCGCGACTCCCCGATGCTCCCCCAGGAACGAGAGGTATCTCGCTCTTCGTCGTTCCGAAGATGCTCGTCAACGATGACGGCACTGTTGGCAAATGGAACAACGTCGAGACCGTATCCATCGAGCACAAGCTGGGAATCCACGGGAGTCCGACGTGTGTCCAGGCCTACGACAACTCGATCGGGTATCTCATCGGCGAGCCGAATCGCGGCATGTTCTACATGTTCGCGATGATGAATCAGGCCAGGCGCGAGGTCGGGCTCGAGGGCCTCGGCATCTCCGATCGTGCCTATCAGCAGGCCGTGGAATACGCGCAGGAACGCACGCAGGGACGAGCCATCGGCACGCCGAAGACTGAAGTCTCTCCGATCATCGAGCACCCCGACGTTCGCCGAATGCTGATGACGATGAAGGCGTACAACGAGGCCGCCAGAGGTCTCCTCTACGACACCGCAGGTGCGGGTGAACGAATGCACCGCCATCCTGAAGAGGCAGGTCGGCAGGCCGGCAGCGATCGGGTCGCTCTTCTCACGCCCGTGGCGAAGGCCTGGTGCACGGACATCGGCGTCGAGATGACGTCCATCGGCGTCCAGGTCCACGGTGGCATGGGCTACGTCGAGGAGACCGGAGCCGCCCAGCACTATCGAGACGCCAGGATCACTCCCATCTATGAGGGCACAAACGGCATTCAGGCAATCGATCTCGCGCTGCGCAAGCTCCCGATGGACGGCGGAAGCATCGTCCGATCGTATCTCGCCGAGATTGCTGCACTCGTGGCTCCTCTCAGTGAGAGCGGAGATCCCCGCCTTGAGGCGATTGGCAACTCCCTCACAACGAGCGTCGCAGCGTTGAGAGATGCCACCGAGTGGCTGCTCGCCTGCGAGGACCCCAACGACAAACTCGCCGGAGCAACCCCCTATCTCAAGATGTTCGGGATCGTTGCAGGTGGCTACTACCTGGCACGTCTCGCCCTCGCTGCCAACGGAGAAGATCCAGATCCATGGCTCGAAGCGAAGATCGACACCGCCACTTTCTACGCCCAGCAGCTGCTGCCAACCGCGCTCGGTCTCGTGCCGTCTGTGGAAGCAGGGGCCGCCGGCCTGTTCTCAATCCCGGTTGAGGGTCTCGAGACGGCGAAGTGACCAGCGAGCCACTCAGAAGAGGCGCCGCCTTCTTCGATCTCGATCGAACGATCATCAGCGGGTCGTCCGTGTTCGCCCTTGGATGGGCGGCCTATCGAGCCGGCATGGTGACCAACCGGGAACTCATCGCAGATGCAGCAAGCGCTGCCACATTCCTCGTCGCGGGAGCGTCCGATGAGAAGACCGATGCAGTGAAGAACCGGTTGCTGCAGGCCATCGAAGGCGTCCCGGTCGAGAAGATGGCCGAACTCGGAAGACAGATCATCCCGCGGCTCGAGAGCGAAGTCCGTCGCGAAGCCCGCGGTCTCATCGACCTCCACCATGCTGCAGATCGCGACACCTACATCGTGTCGGCTTCTCCGATTGAGATCGTCGGCGACTTCGCTTCAGCGATCGGGCTCACCGGGGGAATCGGTACGGTGGGCGCCGTCGAGAACGGCGCATACACCGGGAAACTCGCCGAGCCGTTCTGTTACGGCGAAGGCAAAGCGATCGCGATCCGGAAGCTCGCAGAGGAAAGGAGCTACGACCTTCGGCTGTCATATGCCTACACGGACTCGGCGGGAGATCTTCCGATGCTCGAGATCGTCGGCCATCCCGTGGCGGTCAACCCGGATCGTGCCCTCGAGACCATCGCCTACCACCGCGGCTGGGCGATCGTTGAGTTCAGTCGGGCACGCAAGAAGGTCATGAAGCGCACCACGGCAGCAGTCGGGGCCGCGGGTATCGCGGGCGCAGCCTTTGCTGTGGGACTTGGTGCCGGGAGGCGCTCAGCGGCCCGGCAGGGTCTCGTTCGCCGCGTTTTCGGCTGAGGATCGACTCGTCCTCGATCGATTCGGTCCTCGGTGTAACGCCTTGGCACCACTACCTTTGCTAACGGCCGCATCCGGCCGACCTCTCTACGACTGGTGATCTCACCTTGACCAACGAACTCGCTACCGATACGACTTTCGTCGATCTCGGCATCTCCCCGGAACTCCTCGCCGTTCTGACCGAGGCCGGATTCGAGACGCCCTTCCCGATCCAGGCGATGACCATCCCCGACGGCCTCGCCGGCGTCGACGTGCTCGGAAAGGCGAAGACCGGGTCGGGGAAGACCCTCGCTTTCGGGCTTCCGATCGTCGAAGGCCTCGAACGGGCCGAACCATTCCATCCGAGGGCCCTCGTGCTCGTGCCGACCCGGGAACTCGCGATGCAGGTCACCCGCGATCTCAGCCCGCTTGTCGCTGCCCGCGATTTCAGCCTCGTCACCGTCTACGGCGGTGCCTCGATGCAAGCCCAGATCGACGCTCTCGACGCCGGTGTCGAACTCATCATCGCCACGCCGGGACGTCTCATCGACCTCATGGAGCGGCGCAAGGCTCGACTTGATGACATCAGCGTCGTCTGCCTCGATGAGGCCGACCAGATGGCCGACATGGGCTTCATGCCCCAGGTTCGCAAGATCATGGCCGCCGTCCCTGATGAGCATCAGACGTATCTCTACTCGGCAACACTGGATTCTCAGGTGCAGGAGCTGGTCAACAAATACATGACCGACCCTGTCCGCCATGAGGTCGAGTCCGAGACCGACTACGTCGACACGCTGGAGCACCGGTTCCTGAAGGTGCACCACCTCGACAAGCCGAAGATGGCGGCAGAGATCAGTCGAAGTGCCGATCGAACCCTCATGTTCACCCGGACGAAGTGGGCCGCGGACGACCTAACGAAGCGACTCCGCGAGATCGGCATCAACGCAGCCGCCATCCACGGCGATCTGCCGCAGCAGAAACGCGAACAGTCACTGTCGAGGTTCCGCGAAGGCAAGGCAACGGTTCTCGTCGCTACCAATGTTGCCGCCAGAGGCCTTCACATCGAAGGTGTCGACATCGTGGTCCACTACGACCCGCCCGACGACCCGAAGACGTATCTCCATCGATCCGGACGGACGGCCCGGGCCGGGGAAGAGGGTCTGGTCGTCACACTGGTCGAGTGGGATCAGGTGAACGAGGTGCTCGGTATCCAGCGCAGAGCCGGATTGAACGTGCCGATCATCAAGATGTTCTCGAATGATGAGCGGGTATCGACCCTGTTCTCATGGCAGCCTCCCGAAGACCTTGCCCCCTTCAAGCCCGGTTCGCAGAGGAAGATCCGCCGCCGCCGCGGCTTCTGAATCGAGCGAACAGCAGACAGCCAGAGATCTCCAATCATCTAGGGTGGCACCTTCGTCCCCTATCTCAGGAGTCCCTGATGGCCGCCCAGTACAACACGCCGCCCGAGACGTCGATCGACCTCTCGAAGACCTACACCGCCACGATCGACACGAGCGCCGGTGAGATCGCCGTCGAGTTCTACGCCGCAGACGCGCCGCAAACCGTGAACAACTTCGTCTTTCTCGCACGGGAAGGCTTCTACGACGACGTGATCTTCCATCGCGTCATCTCCGGCTTCATGGTGCAGGGTGGGGATCCGACCGGTACCGGCACCGGCGGTCCCGGCTATCGCTTCCGGGACGAGCTCGGACACTCCAAGTCGAAGTACCAACGCGGCACGCTCGCGATGGCGAACTCCGGCCCGAACACGAACGGCTCACAGTTCTTCATCATGCACGCCGATTATCCCCTGCCGAACCAGTACTCGATCTTCGGACAGGTGACCGAGGGTCTCGACATTGTCGACGCCATCGCGAGTGCACCAAAAGGCGCCCAGGACCGCCCGACCACCCCGGTGAAGATCAACAGCATCACGGTGACAGAGTCGGAGTAGCCGAGTAGCCGAG